>DJUI01000055.1:0-241 GCA_002438305.1 Staphylococcaceae bacterium UBA6286
GGTGCCGCAGCAAATACTCTGCTTGCTAATCTAGAGAACGGTAGTGACTGAATATAGACTGTTCCAGGTCCTTCTAGTCGTGCAAACCATATACCTTCTCCGCCGAACATCTTTGTTTTAATGCCAGGTACACGTTCTAAATCATAATTGACACTGCTGGTCATACCGACTAAGCAGCCAGTATCTACTTGCAGTACTTCTCCTGCGCGTAAGTCTTTTTTGATGATAGCGCCACCTGCAT
>DJUI01000055.1:283-17981 GCA_002438305.1 Staphylococcaceae bacterium UBA6286
CCACTTAGTCGCTGCATGATGAATCCTTCGCCGCCAAAGAAGCCGACACCAATTTTCTTCTGAATCGCAATGCCGACTGAAACGCCTTTTGCCGCACCGAGAAAGGCATCTTTTTGGCAGATAAACTCTCCACCGACTCGGCTTAAATCGATAGGAATGATTTTCCCTGGATAAGGTGCCGCTAAATACACATGTTCTTTTCCTGAGCCTCGGTTGGTAAAAGTCGTCATAAATAAACTTTCGCCGGTTAATGTTCGCTTGCCCGCTGCAAATAGTTTATCCATAAAGCCTGAGCCGCCGGAAGATGCCCCATCACCAAAAATAGTTTCCATTTGAATGGAAGGATTGATCATCATCATACTGCCTGCTTCAGAAATCACTGTTTCGTTTGGATCCAGTTCAATTTCTACATACTGAATATCATCACCGTAAATTTTGTAATCTATTTCATGATTGTTCATTGAGTATTCTCCTCCCTGATATGACAAGTATACAAATCAATGAATGACCTGTCGAACAAAAACGGAGGAATCAACACAAAAAAAAGAGCCCTAAGGCCCTTTAATTAACGACGGTTCATCATGTTTAAAACAATTGAAACAATCGCAATTAATAAAATAGTACCGACTAATGCTGGTAAAATTGAAACGCCCCAAACATCAGGACCCCAGTCGCCTAATAAATAGCCACCAAGTGCTGCACCGAGTAAACCTGCGATGATGTTACCGATTTTTCCTCCAGGAATATCAGTACCCATAATCATTCCAGCAATCCAACCAATAAGACCGCCCATGATTAATGTAAGAAGTAAGCCCATGTGTATTTCCTCCTAATAATAATAATAAGAACATTAAATTCTGATGAGAAATATCTCATGTTCTAAATATACCACTATTTATACAGGATAAACATTTAAATTAAATTTTATACTAGCTTAACGACTCAGATCTTAAAATATAGAGGCAGAACAGTATAAACCATAGACCATATAAATAATTATAAGGCATGAAAATAGTAAGAAGAATGACGGTAGAGTACATTAACAGTAGTCCTATACGGACAGGATGTTTCATCAACCGATATATACTATATGGACTGTCTCGATCCTGTTGGTCGATGATTCCAAGTGTAAACAGGATGTAACCAGCAATAAATACCGATACACTCAAATAAGCAGAGGCAATAGAAATCGATGCGCTGCTTGTAGCAAACAGCAGCGGGATTAACATACAGATGAATACAGTGATCACTAATAACTCGAATGGTTTTTTAATGGAAAGATGAAGCAGCTGGTTACTGTATAATATGACAACTAAGGAAAGAACACTGATCATAGTCAGCAGAAATATCCGGTTGATGAAATTTCCTTCACCGGAAAGTGGGTATATGACTAGCGCAGTCAATGTAACGGCTGACGGCATATATAATAGTAAGTAATGATTAAAATACGTATAGTACACATAAAAAAGAGCGCTCGCAATCATGCAGCCGATTAACATTAAAATAACCATGACCCACGCTCCCATAACTAAACATTAAAGCGATTATATCAGTTTAACAGCCGCTATACACCTTTTTTGTTACTCCATACCAATGTATGAAGCTGTGGCGTCACAAAAACGCCATTCATTTGTTCATCTATCATGACACGTTCAATCAGCTTTTCATAACGTGTCAGCAATTTTTCTGTATGGTGTTCGACAGCATCATCAAGATAAGGGTTGCCGACTTGAAGATAAAAAGGGATGTCTGGATAATGGGCATGAATGCTTTGGGCAAATCGGTAATCCTCTTCATTAAATACCACTACTTTTAAACTGATCTGATTCTGATTAAGCTGACTGATGATAGCAGATAACTGATTTAAGTCGTGATTCATATGGGAAGAAGGCGGTTTCGGACTGATAGTCATCTGATCAATTTCAGTCATCCATTCCTGAAATTTAGTCCCTTGAGTTTCAAGCGCAATTTCACACCCCTCTTGATGAAGAAGTGTAATGAGAGAACCTACGCCTTTGATTAAAGCAGGGTTTCCTCCTGAAATGGTCACATGGTCAAAACGATCACCGCCGACCGCCTTCAGTTCATTCATGATCTCTTCAGCTGTCATCATCCGGATGTCGTCTTTTGCTGTGCCATCCCATGTAAACTTAGAATCACACCAGCTGCATCTAAAGTCACAGCCGGCAGTTCTGACAAACATCGTTTTTCGACCAATCACCATTCCTTCGCCTTGTATAGTAGGACCGAATACTTCCATGACAGGGATTTTCATTGATGCACCCCTCTATAGATGACATAGCTTGTAGGGGTTTCTCTTAAAAACACTTGAAGACAGACGGCTTGATTGGGTAATGAGCTGAGATAATTCTGAACAACTTCATGAATATATTCTGCCAGCTTTTCAGTTGACGGCATGATGTGATTGATGTCTGGAAGGTCATTGAGTAACTGATGATCAAACCGGCCGTGAATCAGCTGCTTCAACGTGCTGAAATTCACAAGAAATCCTGCATCATCAAGCGTATTGCCGGCGATAGTGAGATTGAGGAAATACGTATGACCGTGAACTCTGCCGCATGCACCCGCATCAGGATGTGGAATATAGTGAGCGCTTGAAAAGTTCATATCTTTATTAAGTTCGAAGCGATAGTTATGGGCGACTTGGGGATAAATCTGCTGTATCATTTAATCTCTCTCTTTCATATAGGCATGAAGCCCGTTATTTCGTAGAAGACAGCTCGGGCATGTGCCGCAGCCGTCAGCAATAATGCCGTTGTAGCAAGTTAATGTGTTATTTCTAATGTACTCCAGCTGACCGAGCGAATCAGCAAGCGCCCATGTCTCTTTTTTGTCGAGCCACATCAATGGCGTATGGATTTCAAAATCTTTATCAGTCGCTAAATTAAGAGATACATTGAGAAATTTTATAAACATATCCCGACAATCAGGATAACCGGAAAAGTCTGTTTGACATACACCGGTAATGATGTGTTTGGCACCGATCTGGTAGGCAAGTGCTCCAGCAAATGACAAAAATAAAAGATTGCGAGCCGGGACAAACGTATTAGGTATCGCTGCTTCACTTGAAATCTCTATTGTATGGTCTGTTAATGCATTCGGTGATAACTGTGACAGTAAAGACATATCTAATATATGATGTTTTAACCGCTGGTCTGCAGCAATATTCTTTGCCACATCGATTTCAAGGACGTGTCTTTGTCCATAGTCGAAAGTCACAAGTTCTACTTCCTTAAAATGCTGCAGGGCATAGAAGAGACAGGTCGTGCTGTCTTGTCCGCCGCTGAAAACAACTAATGCCTTATCATGTAATAATTGTTTGTCCATAATTCCACCTTTTCCCATAAAAAAAGACATCTTTCCCTAGCAAGATGTCAGACTAGTTTTTTAGAGAGGGTATATGCTAGGAACCTCTGATTAAATTCGTTTATCATTGTAACAGAAAAACGTTTATACTAAAAGAAATTAATGAGAAGGGCATGATTATGATGCTGCTGATGATAGATAACTACGATTCATTTACATATAATATCGTTCATTATTTAGAAGGATTGGATTATGAGGTTTTAGTTCGTACACCTGATGAGCTCACCATTGAGATGATTAAAGGATTGAATCCAGACGTGATTATTTTGTCGCCTGGGCCGGGTCATCCGACTGAGGCGGTACTCTGTCTTGATGTGGTGGAGCAATGCCGGGAATATCCGATACTAGGAATATGTCTCGGATTTCAAGTGATTGTCACTGCTTTCGGAGGAGAAGTGGTTGAAGGTCCACCGGTTCACGGTCATCAACAGGCAATCACACATGACGGCACGGGGCTATTCACCGGACTGCCGTCACCGCTGTCTGTCGGGAGGTATCATTCACTGCAGGCAGCACATGTTCCTGACTGTTTGAAGGTGACTGCAACAGCTGGTGACATCGTGATGGCTGTCAAACATGTGACACTGCCGATAGAGGCGGTGCAGTATCATCCGGAGTCCATACTGACAGATTATGGGCGAGAGCAGTTGAATCATTTTATAGTGAGGTATGCAAATGATTAGAGCATGTGTGCATTTCATGTCATTAACAGATAACCAACCAGTGGAACTTTATTTCAAGGATCCTGTCGCAGTGCTGACAGCGAAGACGACAGAAGAAGTGAAATCAGTCATTAAAAAGGCAGAACAGTACAGCTCTGAACATTATGTAGTCGGTTACACCGCTTACGAGGCTGCTGCTGCTTTTTCCAGTAAAATGAAAACGAAATCGGTAGAGACATATGCTAAATTTTATGTGTTCTCTGAACCGGTCAAACCTTTTGAAGAAACGATGCTCATGATGCCGATGGAATTTCAGTTTCACACGTCACCAACATATATCATGTCACAGATAGAAACGATTAAAAGTGAAATCATCAAAGGTAACACGTATCAAGTCAACTATACAGTCCGTTTGTCAGCTCAGAGTGACAATCAGCCGTATGCGGTCTATCAGCGGCTCACGACTGAACATAACGGTCAATATACGGCATACATTGAAGATGGTGAAGAAGCAGTCATCAGTATTTCTCCTGAACTATTCTTTGAGTATGACAAGAACAGCGGTCATATATATACGAAACCCATGAAAGGAACTATGCCGCGTAACGGACTGGATGACAAGAACGCGCGTCTTCTTAAAAAATCACTGAAAGATCAGGCTGAGAATGTCATGATTGTCGACCTGCTGCGGAGTGACCTCAGCAGAATTGCAATTAAAAATTCAGTCGCCGTGACCTCGTTGTTTGAAATCACAGCATACGAAACAGTGTATCAAATGACTTCGACTATTGAAGCCGATGTCACGGGCGCATCACTGGTAGATATATTCTCAGCTTTGTATCCGTGCGGCTCTATTACAGGGGCCCCTAAAATCAGTACGATGGCAATTATCGATGCGCTGGAAGAAGAAGCTCGGGATGTCTACTGCGGCGCTGTCGGTATGATGCTGCCTGACGGTCGGATGATATTCAATGTACCTATCCGCACCCTTAAGAAACAAGGACGGACCTACGCTTATGGTGTCGGTGGAGGTATTACCATTGATTCTATTTCTGAAAAAGAATACGACGAAATGATAGCAAAAACTAAAATACTGACTGCACTTGCACCTGCTGATTTTCATTTAATAGAGACGATGCGGGTCGATGAAAATGGAGTTAAAAGACGCGATTACCACCGTCAACGTCTCCTTGACAGCCTGAATCATTTTCACCTGTCGTATGATCCTGTACAGTTAGAAGCGCTGCTGTCTTTAACGGCAGCTCAGACAAAAATGCTGAGAGTGACGGCTTCAGAAGGACGATTGTTGTATGAGCTGCGTGATATACCTGCGACCTCATGTCATGCTGTACTGATGCCTATGCTGGAAGAAGATAGTGACAGACTGCAGCATAAGACATCAATCCGTCATCATTATGTCACTAAATCGCAGACACTCTCCCTCTATTATAATAAAGACAATATCATCACCNNGTCTATGAACTTGACGGAAAGTTATATACTCCAGATGTCCCACAAATGCTGCGCGGCTGTATGCGTCAAGAGCTGCTGGATCGTCAAATCATCAGCATAAGGAATCTGACGGTCGATGCATTGCTCAGTCATCAAACGCACATCAAATTATGGATGATTAATTCATTGAGAGAGTGGACAGAAATTCATCTGGATCGTCATTTGGAAATAATTAATAGCAATTCGCGTCAGAAAAGCGTAGAATAAAATTATTAATCTCGAAACATTATAGGAGAAAATTATGATTATAAGCTTACTGCTTCTCATTGGATTATGTATCTGGGTGTACTACTGTAACCAGCAGGTACAGCTATTACTTAAAAAAGGTAATATGGATAAAGTGCTTATCTGGCTATATTTAACCATGATTACTTCAGTGATTATAGTCGGTTTCCTGGTATTTGGGTTGAGAGAACACCTACTGAATGTGTTAGAGGTGTTCTACCGAAGTTAGGTAGAGCACTTTTTTGATAGTTCGGTCTAAGGTCGTATATTATTCGATGAGACTATAATTTAAAGTAAAGAGTGAGGGACTGTTATGATTTTTGAAAAAGCGGGGATGTTCTCGACATTTCATGAAAATATGGCAAGTGATCCACTAGCACATACGCTGGCGAATGCCTTAGTAGGTAATCCACTTGGCACTGCGACACTTGAAATCACTTTCGTAGCACCAGTGATTTATTTTGATGAACCGACGTTGATAGCACTGACGGGAGCCGATTTTAAAGCATATACAAAAGATAAACAAATCGCCCCTTTTAAGCTGCATTTAATGGAAAAAGGAGATACGCTGTCATTCCATCTTCCTTCTAAAGGGACACGTGCCTATATGGCTGTCGGCGGCGGTATGCAGCTGCAGAAACGGATAGATTCCGCTAGTTCACTTGACGGCCTGACCGGCCTCATTAAAGACGGCGATGTTTTTGAACTCCGTCGTCAATACAGCACTCTGCAGAAATCACTATTGTTTCAGCTGATTCATCAAAAAGAAAGCAGCTGGGGAATTGATAATTATAGTCTGGCGCGTATTTACTATTCAGATGTATACCATATCAACGAGACTGAGCATACTGCTTTGTTGACTGATGAAGAAAAACAGCTGATGACGCAAGATATGTACGAAGTATCAAAGCANNCAGCCGATTTGTAGAGGTGCCATTCAGATCAATCCGGAAGGAAAACTGATTGTCATCCAAAATGATGTCAAACAGCCTGGTAAATTTCCGCAGATAGCTACCATTGCGCCCTACCATCTGCCTAAGTTGTCACAGAAAAGACCAGGTTCAAAGCTGCTGTTTAAATGGGAATCACAAGAAGAGTATAAGACGTCTCAAAAATCATATGATTCATGGGTAAAAAGTCTGATGCTGCAAATTGATTATCATTTAAAAAACAACTAACATTTACAAAAATGACACGTTAAATTCACATTTTACACAATTTTAATGTGAAATGTGTTATTTTGATTGAATTTTGCTAAAAAAAGGTTTAAATTAATATGTTGTACCACATTTTTTTGCTTAAAGATTAACAATTTTAACGATATGTAAATTATATGACTATATTAAATGGAGGAAAACTGATGAAGGAACGTAAAATAAGTATTTTTGTCTTCTTCCTGCTGACTGTATTGACTGTCTCTTTAAAAACGTATTTCGCTTACTATATAGACTTGTCACTGGGTGTAAAAGGTATTGTACAAAACTTAATATTATTGATGAATCCATACAGCTTTGTCGCGCTTATTTTAAGTGTATTCCTGTTTTTTAAAGGACGTAAAGCATTCTGGTTTATCTTCACAGGTGGATTGTTATTGACATCACTGCTTTATTCTAACGTTGTCTACTTCAGATTTTTCTCTGACTTCATTACATTCAGTACATTAAATCAAGTGAGTAACGTTGATTCGATGTCAGGTGCCATCTGGAGTTCATTCCAGTGGTATGACTTTGTCTATTTCCTGGATATTATCATCTATCTATTTATACTGCTGTTCAAAAAACAATGGTTGGATACAAAAGGATTTCAGCGTAAATTTGTTCCTGTTATGATGGGTATGGCTGTTGCTTTGTTCTTCTTGAACTTAGCATTCGCTGAAACTGACCGTCCTGAATTATTGACTCGTACGTTCGACCATAAATATTTAGTGAAATATTTAGGACCGTATAACTTCACAGTATATGACGGTATTAAAACTATTCAAAACAATCAGCAGAAAGCTTTGGCAAGCGAAGATGACCTGGCAAAAGTCAGATCATATACAAAAACAAAATATGTTGAGCCGAACAAAGAATACTTCGGTATTGCTAAAGAAAAGAACATCATTAAAATTCACTTGGAAAGCTTTCAGACATTTCTCATCGGTAAAAAAATCAATGGTGAAGAAGTCACTCCTTTCCTGAATCAATTAGCAACTGGAAATGATGATTTCATCTATTACGACAACTTCTTCCATTCTACAGGGCAGGGTAAAACGTCCGATGCAGAATTGACGATGGATAATAGTATATATGGGCTGCCGCAAGGGTCTGCATTTTCAATGAAAGGTGATAACACCTATCAGTCACTGCCTGCTATATTACATCAGCAGCAAGGCTATTCAACTTCAGTCATGCATGGGGATTACAAAACATTCTGGAATAGAGATCAAATCTACAAACACTTCGGTGTCGATAAGTTCTATGACGCGACTTACTACGATATGAGCCCTGAAAATCTTGAGAATTTAGGATTGAAGGATAAGGAATTCTTCAAAGAATCAATTCCTTATTTAAAAGCTGAAAAACAGCCGTTCTATTCGCACTTAATGACACTGACCAATCACTATCCATTTACAGTTAAGCCGGAAGATGCAACCATCGCTTCTCCTGGTACAGGTAACCCAACGGTGGACGGCTATATTCAGACGGCTCGTTNNGATTCAGTCATTATGATTTATGGTGACCATTATGGTATCTCAGAAAATCATAATAAAGCGATGTCGAAGCTGTTAGGTGAAGAGATTACACCGACTAAATTCATGGACTTGCAGCGTACAGGTTTATTCCTGAAAGTTCCTGGCATTAAAGGACATGTTGATTCTACGTATGCCAGTCAAGTGGATGTCGTACCGACCTTGCTTCATTTGACAGGTATTGATGCAAAACCTTATGTTGTGTTTGGTACCGACTTATTGTCTAATAAACATCACCAGATGGTAGTGTTTAGAAATGGTGACTTTATTACACCGGACTACAAATCAATCAACGGCATTTATTATGACAACACGACCAACCAGCCGATTACTGCTGAAGCAGACAAAGCAAAAGCAGTAAAAATTAAGAAACAAGTCGAAACTGAACTTGAATTATCAGACAGCTTGATTAACGGCGACTTGCTGCGGTTCTATAAAAACCCTGAGTTCAAAGCAATCGATCCAATGAAATACAGCTATGATAACGGCTCGGTCAGTAAATAATTGTGTCAGGCTCTCCAGCTTCTTGGAGGGTCTTATTTTTATGCCGTGCGTTACAATCATTAAACAAAGATCCACCGGACGCAAGCGTCCGGTGGATCTTTGTCTATCCTAATGAAACATCAAGTATCATCATAATTGTAAAGCCGAGCATTAATCCAAGTGTAGCAAGGTCGGTGTTGTTGCCAGATTGAGATTCAGGTATTAATTCTTCCACTACTACAAATATCATCGCTCCTGCTGCAAATGCGAGTGCATAGGGCAGTATCGGCGTAATCAGCAGAACAGCTGCCGCACCGATGACTGCAAACAGCGGTTCCACAAGTGCAGATGCCTGACCGAGCTGGAATGCTTTTCCTTTTGATTTGCCGTCTGCATATAATGGTAGACTAAGCGCAGTTCCTTCAGGAATATTTTGAATACCGATACCGATGGCAAGTCCAATCGCTGCCATTAACGTTGCACTGTCGTTTTGGATGATTGAGCCGAAAGCGACACCGAGTGCCAATCCTTCAGGAATGTTATGTAAAGTGATCGCAAGCAGCAGCAATGTGGATTGCTTTAAATTACTTTTGACGCCTTCTTTTTGATGGCCGTCAGTCCCCTTAATGTGCATGTGAGGGACTACAAAATCCAGACATCGAATAAATAATCCTCCAAGCAGAAAACCTACCGCAGCAGGTATCCACGGGATACGGCCTGCTTCTTCACTGAACTCTAAAGCAGGTGCGAGCAATGACCAGAAAGAAGCAGCAATCATCACTCCAGCTGCAAATCCCTGCATTGTATTCAATAGCTTGTTGTTGACGCCTCGTACAAAGAATACAGCTGCCGCGCCTGCAGCAGTCAAGCTCCAAGTAAAGATTCCGGCGATGAGCGCTTGAATGACAGGTGATAATTCACTAAACCATTCGAAAATACATACCTCCTTGTTAAGAAAAAGTGTATAATATTATATTGAGATCTTCATTTATAAATTATATCACATTAGACGAGATGAGGATAAACCTTGGAAGCATATAAAATTGAACATTTATCAAAGCAATATGGTGATAAAACCATTTTCCATGATGTCAGCCTCAGTATTTCTGAAGGCGAGAAAGTGGCACTGGTCGGTATTAATGGGACCGGAAAAAGCGCCCTCCTTAAATGCATTGCTGAAATTGAGCCGCATGACGGCGTCGTGACGCATCCNNCCAGTAGTTCGTCTGTTAAATGATTATGATGCCATTGTAGAACGTATGTCTATAGACACATCAGATGAAGTGATGGACCGGTTCAATCAACTGCAGCAGCAGCTCGATGCGGTTGACGGCTTCAGCTATCAAGCCGAAGCTAAGACGATCTTGACAAAGCTTGGAATCATGGATCATACGTCAAATCTTGAAACCATGAGCGGTGGTCAGCAAAAGCGTGTGGCACTCGCTCGAACATTGCTGGAAAAACCTGATTTACTGCTTCTTGATGAGCCGACCAATCACCTGGATTTCGAATCCATTGCCTGGCTGATTCAGTTCATTAAAAGTTACAGTAAATCAGTGCTCGTTGTCACTCACGACCGTTATTTCCTAAATGAAGTAGCTGATAGAATCATTGAACTGAGAAACGGGCGGACATTTCTCTATTCAGGGAACTACGATGCTTATATCGCCGGNNAAAGCCGAAGAAGAAGCGACGCAGGAGCGTATACAGCATAAGGAGAAACAGCTCTATAAGCAGGAACTTGCATGGATGCGTAAAGGCGCAAAGGCGCGTTCTACTAAACAGCAGGCGCGGATTGAACGATTTAAGTCAATCGAAGACAAAGTCGCCGGACATATCTCAACGGATGAAATGTCAGTAGACTTGAACCATCAACGTCTCGGCAAGCAAGTGTTTGAACTGGAGGACGTTGGTATTGCTTTTGGCGATAGAACGTTGTTTGACGGCTTGACTACGATTGTTCAGACTACTGATAGAATTGGAATCGTCGGTGAAAACGGTTCTGGTAAATCAACGTTACTTAATATATTAGCGATGGAACTGAAGCACTCTAGAGGTAACCTCAAAGTCGGTCAGACTGTTAAAGTGGGCTACTATAAACAGAGTAATGCCAGAATGAATGAGCAGTTGCGTGTCATAGATTTTCTGCGTGAAAAAGCAGAAGAAGCGACACAATCTGACGGTTCTAAAATATCAGTCACGCAGCTGCTTGAACGATTTTTGTTTCCATCCAGTATGCACGGCACGTTAATTCACCGGCTGTCTGGCGGGGAGAAAAAACGCTTGTATCTCCTCAGTATATTGATTGAAGGGCCGAATGTTTTACTGCTGGACGAACCGACCAATGATCTGGACACCGAAACGTTGACGATTCTGGAGCGCTATTTAGCAGAATTCAGCGGTGCTGTACTGACAGTCAGCCACGACCGTTATTTCCTTGATAAAGTAGTCAACAAATACTGGTATTTACATGATCAGCATGTTGATCAGCTGCTTGGTGATTTTGAAGACTACTTGACAGCTAAGAAGGACAATCAAGTGGCAGCTGTGAAATCCGGGCAGGTAACCGAAAAACCAAAGCAGAGCCGTATTTCCTATAAGGATAAGCGCCAGTTCGAACAGCTGGGCGGCGAAATAGAAGATTTGGAAGTCAGACTGGAAGACATCGATGCTCAAATTGCGGCAGAGACTACTAATTATGAACGATTGAATGAACTGACAGCCGAACGGGAAGCATTGACTTTACGCTATGACGAAGCATTTCTTGAATGGAGCGAATTAGCAGAACGGATGGAGTAGAAGGCAATTGGAAGACATATTACAACGTTATTTTGGTTACAAGACATTCCGGACAGGACAGCGGGAACTTATCACTTATGCAGTGAATCATGAATCAGCTCTTGGTATTCTGCCGACTGGTGGCGGGAAGTCAATCTGTTATCAAGTGCCTGGATTGATCAGGGGAGGGTTGACGCTCGTTATCAGTCCGCTCATCTCGTTGATGAAAGACCAGGTAGATACACTGAATGCCTCTGGGATCAACGCAGCATATTTGAACAGTAATCTGAAAGCCGCAGAAGAGCGTAACATCATGACCGGTCTTGCTTATCATCGCTATCAGTTTCTATATGTAGCACCTGAACGGTTCAATCAGCTGACCTTCAGGCAGATGTTGACTCAACTGGATATCCGGTTGATTGCATTTGATGAGGCGCACTGCATTTCCAAATGGGGCCATGACTTTAGACCAAGTTACCGTCAAGTGATCCACTATTTAGATTTGTTCGACTGTCCGTTTCTGGCAGTTACAGCGACAGCGACTATCGATGTAAAAAAAGATATTCAGTCACTGTTGAATATCGCAGATGACCATGTCGTTGAAACGAGTACGAGACGTGAAAACTTGGCATTCAAAGTGGACCCCTCTTTTCAAAAAGAGAAGGTTGTCCGCGAATATATCCAGTCACATCCTGATGACTCAGGCATTATCTACGCTGGTACGAGAAAACAGGTTGATGCACTCC
Source organism: Staphylococcaceae bacterium UBA6286 (assembly GCA_002438305.1). Classification (GTDB taxonomy): domain Bacteria; phylum Bacillota; class Bacilli; order Staphylococcales; family Staphylococcaceae; genus Macrococcus. Next base: position 12,808 of record DJUI01000055.1, read on the forward strand.
ATGAGCAGTTCAGTGAACCGAATATCAATCACACCATCTATCATGCCGGTCTGCCGAAAAGTGAACGTGAAGAAAATCAGGCGAAATTCGTCAATGATGATTGTCCTGTCATGATTGCGACGAATGCATTTGGTATGGGAATTGACAAATCCAATGTCCGCTACGTCATTCATTACAATATGCCTCAGGACATTGAGTCCTATTATCAGGAAGCGGGCCGAGCAGGTCGGGACGGACTGGACAGTGAATGTATATTGATGTTCAGCGAACAGGATATTCGGCTCCAGCAGTTTTTTATCAGTACGAGTGATGAATCTATTCAGGAGAAAAAGAAAGAAAAACTGCAGAAGATGGTTCATTACACTAAAACTACACAATGTCTTCAAGGGACGATTATCAATTACTTTAATCCGGATGAGCATCTGCAGTTATGCGGTAAGTGCAGTAACTGTCTGAAACAAGGCTCATATGACATGACAACAGAAGCAATGAAAATTTTAAGTTGCTTGATTCGAATGAAAGAACCTGTCAACCGACTAGTACTGACTAAAGTACTAAGAGGAGAAAATGATTCTGAAGTGAAAGACCATCATTATGATCTGTTAAGTACTTATGGTCTGCTGAAAGACTATGAAACTAAAGATATTTCCAGATTTATTGATACACTGCTGTTCAATGGTTATATTCATGAACAGAACGGCAAGATGCTCTGTCATTCTTCTGCCAAGGACGTCATCTTCAACAAAACACAAGTGATGACTCATTATGAGCCGATCAGCTACAACGAAAAAGTGATTATTAAAACGGTATCTGAAGTCAATGAACAGCTCTTCAACTTGTTGAAGACGGTAAGAAAGCAACTGGCATCGGAACTGGGTGTCCCCCCGTTCACTATTTTTTCGGATCATACTTTGATGCTGTTTGCCAAGAAAATGCCGACTACGAAGCAGGAGATGATTCATATTGAAGGCGTGGGAAGCTATAAACTGAAACATTACTGTCCACACTTCATGGCATGCATTAATGACTATCTGTCACTGGCAAGATAAAGATTATAAGTTTACAATAGGCTGTAACGATAAAGGTGAGGTGACGTTATGATAAGGTTCGAAGATGTTTCAAAGGTATACGGGGATAAGCATGCAGTCGATCATATCTCTATGGAAATACAAGAAGGGGAGTTCTTTGTGCTGATTGGACCGTCCGGTTGTGGTAAGACGACGACATTAAAGATGATCAACCGGTTAATTCCATTATCGACCGGTTATATTTATTTCAAAGACCGACCGATCAGCAGCTATAAACTTGACGAAATGCGCTGGGACATCGGTTATGTGCTGCAGCAAATTGCATTATTTCCCCATATGACGATACGCGATAATATTGCTCAAGTACCACTCATGAAGCAATGGTCCCAGCAGGACATCGATCAGCAAGTCGATCAGTTGCTCGGCATGGTTGGTCTGCCGCCGGAACAATATCGTAACCGCATGCCGGACGAACTGTCAGGCGGTCAGCAGCAGCGGGTAGGTGTAGTCAGAGCACTGGCAGCCGATCCACCGGTTATACTGATGGACGAACCATTCAGTGCGCTTGACCCCATCAGCAGAGAAAAACTGCAGGATGACCTGCTTGATCTTCAGTCCAAGATCAACAAGACGATTATTTTTGTCACACATGATATTGCTGAAGCATTTAAGTTAGGTGACCGTATTTGTCTGATGAATGAAGGACGGATTGAGCAGATTGGCACACCTGAGGAGTTTTTGAGACACCCGAAAAGTGATTTTGTGAAGTCGTTCATCGGTGATATAAAGCGTACTTATGCAGACGATTATGTTGATAATACACCGTATGATGATCGTTATCCAACCGTTCAGGCAGATTCTGAAATAGAAGAAGTCTTTCTAATGCTGCAGCAGCATGACCGTGTCAATGTTATGGCAGGTGATCGTTATGTGGGTGCCATTACAAGAAACAGAGCGTTTGAACAGCTGAGTAAAGGAGTGACTGCTTGATGAATGCATTCATTGATACGTTGAACGACCGTAAAGGGGAGCTCCTTACAGCACTACTGGAACATATTCAACTGTCATTCATCGCACTGCTCATTGCGATGCTCATCGCTGTGCCGCTCGGCATATTGTTGACACGACGACAAAAGTTAGCTGAACCCATCATCAATGTCACAGCGATTCTTCAGACCATTCCATCGCTGGCACTACTAGGTCTGATGATTCCGCTGTTCGGCATTGGGCGGGTACCTGCCATTATTGCACTGATTATCTATGCATTACTGCCGATTTTAAGAAATACATACACTGGGATTAAGGAAGTCGACCCATCGTTGAAAGAAGCAGCGAGTGGTATCGGTATGAATCCATTAAGACGGTTGACGAAAGTAGAACTACCACTTGCGATGCCTGTCATTATGGCAGGGATCCGTACGGCGATGGTGTTGATCATTGGGACAGCAACACTTGCTGCATTTATCGGAGCAGGTGGACTGGGGGACTTGATTTTACTCGGTATAGACCGTAACAATACACCGCTGATTTTACTTGGAGCTATTCCAGCCGCGATACTCGCTGTCTTTTTTGATAGTATTCTGCGCTGGATGGAACGCATGTCATATAAGAGCATCGCGATTATATTAGGGATACTCGTCTTAATTTGTCTTATAGTGGCCCTGCTGCCATTATTTAACCGCAGTGATGACACATTGGAACTGGCCGGCAAGCTAGGGACAGAACCCGAGATTATCACGAATATGTATCAACTCGTCATTGAAGATAAGACGGATCTTGAAGTCGACGTGAAACCAGGACTCGGCAAGACCGCCTTCTTATATAATGCACTGAAATCAGGAGACATTGACGGTTATCTGGAATTCACTGGAACGGTTCTTGGCGAGTTGACGAAGGAAACTCCAGAAGGCACGACAGAACAAGAAGTATATGAGCAGGCTAAAACATCAATAGATGAACAAGCAGACATGGCGCTCTTAAAACCAATGAAATATAATAACACCTATGCGCTTGCCGTCAAAAAGGACTATGCAGAAAAGTACGGTTTGAAAACAATATCTGATCTTGATAAAGTGAAAGACGACATCAATGCGGGCTTCACATTGGAATTTAATGACCGGGAAGATGGTTATAAAGGGATTCAGAAAAAATACGGAATCACATTGGATCATATTAAAACGATGGAACCTAAAATCCGTTATCAAGCTGTAGAAAGTGGAGCTATTGATGTGATTGATGCTTACTCTACAGATGCTGAACTGCGTAAATATGACATGGTTGTGCTGAAAGATGACAAACATCTCTTCCCGCCATACCAAGGAGCACCGCTGTTCATGAATGAAACAATTAAAGAACATCCTGAATTAGTAGATGCATTGAATATATTAGCCGGCAAAATTACAGATGAAGAAATGCAGCAGATGAATTATGATGTCGCTTATGGCGGTAAGAAATCTGAAGATGTTGCACGAGAGTATCTTGAAAAACAAGGGTTGATTAAATAGGAGGGTGCTTGTTGAAAGAACAGCTGAAACAACTAAGTATTTATCAAGCAGGTAAGACTGCAGATGAACTCAAGTCAGAGTTAGGCATCGCAGGAGACATGATGAAGCTTTCTTCAAATGAGAATGTTTATGGCCCGTCTCCAGAAGTGACACGTACTTTAAAGCAATCACTGAACTTACTGTACGAATATCCGGATAGTCATGGTACAGTGCTGAAACAAGCGATTGCTGAGCATTACAAAGTGAAAGAAGAGTCTATACTACTTGGTTCCGGCCTCGATGAAGTGATTATGATGCTGTCCCGGGCTGTTTTGAAGCCGGGTGATGATATATTGACATGCGAAAATACATTTGTCCAATATCAGCATCATGCCGTCATTGAAGACTGTCGTATAGTGACTGCGCCGCTAGATACAGGAAAATTTGATCTACAGGCGCTTGCAGAAAAAATTACGGCTCACACGACCCTCATCTGGCTGTGCAACCCGAATAATCCGACAGGCAATTATTTTAATCAGTCCGAGCTGTCAGCATTTTTGACTAAAGCAGGTGAAATACCTGTAGTACTGGATGAGGCCTATGCGGAATATGTGACTGCAGAAGATTATCCGGATAGTTTCTCGTTACGTGAAAAACATCCAAACATCATCATTTTAAGAACATTTTCAAAAGCTTATGGACTTGCTTCACTACGTGTAGGGTATGCGATATCATCAGACGAATGGACATCGATCTGGCATCGCGTCAAACTACCGTTCAATGTGACATCATTGTCATTGAAAGCGGCTGAAGCGGCATTGAAGGATCAGGAGTATTTAACAGACGTTCGACAAAACAATGCGGTAGAAAGACAACGGTTTTATGCATCAAATATCAGTCACTATCTTCTTCCGTCACAAACCAATTTTGTGCTTGTGAAGACAGATGACATCAATGAACTAAATGATTACCTGCTGACGTTCGGTATCATTGCAAGACCAACACCCGTCGGCGTTAGAATTACTATTGGAACAGCTGAACAGAACACAGTAGTCATCAAAGCGTTGGAAAACTATTTCAGTACAAAATGAGAAGGGATGAACCACATGACAAGACAATCAATTGCCATTGATATGGATGAAGTTCTAGCAGATACACTCAAGAAAGTAGTATTCAAATTCAATGAAGAGTCTGGGGAGACAGTCACACTTGAGCAGCTTGAAGGAATCAAACTAAGAGATATACATCCGCAGCATGCAGAAACGTTATCGAATCTCCTGCTCGACCGTGAGTTCTTCAGAGACCTCGAAGTCTTTCCAGATGCGGTGCGGGTTGTTGAACGTCTGACCGAACATTATGATGTCTACATTGCTACTGCAGCAATGGATGTTCCGACATCATTTGATGCGAAATATGAATGGCTCATTGAGCATTTTAAGTTCCTGGATCCACAGAACTTTATTTTCTGCGGCAATAAAGGTGTAGTTGGAACAGATTATCTAATTGATGATAATCCAAAGCAGCTGCGTGCCTTTAAAGGAACAGGTATCATGTATCATGCGTCTCATAATGTTAATGAAGAAGGATTTGACCGGGTACACAGCTGGAAGGAAGTAGAAGAATATTTTCTGACAGATAAGTAATAAAAAGGTCCTGATGACGA
>DJUI01000055.1:18015-20547 GCA_002438305.1 Staphylococcaceae bacterium UBA6286
TTCTGATGACGACGTCATCAGGACCTTTCACTTTATATGTCTTCTGGACCGACGAACATGCGCAGACGTTTAGTCAGTATATCGATCTGTAATGGTGTCTCGATGTCTATTTCACCATCAATATCAACAGCCATCGTGTTTTCTGTTTCTATCGTAATACTGCCTCCTGAATAATGTTCGATATTATTACTGATGTCATTCCAATTTTCAGTGCTTTTTTCAGTCAATAGTTCCGTAAACAATTTGATACCTGATTCTTTGAAGATAAAGACGTCAAGANNCCATCATCAGCTGCCAATTCGGTAAGCGGGATTCGATTACCGCCGACAAACTGACCGTTGGCGGTGATAATCATTGAACTGTTTCCTGTATAGACCTCTCCATCAACAGTGACTTTATAATTGAAGAACGTCGGATTAGTCACACTTCTTAACGTTGACATCAAGTAGCTGAATTTGCCGATTCTACTTTTTGCATTTTCTGCCACACCTTCAGAATTTTCTACGATCAATCCCATTCCTGCAAAATTCAGTCCATATCTATCGTTGATTTTCATGACATCAATATGTTTGACTGCCGCATTTTGAAGCGTCATTGCTGCGGCTACTGGCTGAGGGGGGAGATTTAATGTTTTAGTGAAATCATTGAATGTGCCGCCTGGCAGTATGCCGATCGGAAGATTAAGTTCTGCCTGCATGACCCCATTGATGAGTTCATGGATAGTACCATCACCACCTAATAAATAGATGACATCAATAGACAGCGACTCATCTTTTATTTGATGACAATATTTAATGATGTCTCCTTTTTCCTGACTTTTGTAAATAGTCAGTTGCTGGCAGATGGTGACGAGTTGTTTAGTCACTTCACCGATGATTTCTACGACTTCACCTTGACCCGCACCTTTATGATAAAATAATACGCCATGTGTAAAGCTTATCATAATCACACCTCGATTTTTCGTTTGTATTAAATACCCTTTTTTAAAATAAAAAACACGCGCCGCAGCGCATGTTTTTAGTGAATCCCTTCCATATGTTTAGAAATCCAGCGATTTAAAATGACCATCAGTACAAACAGAACAATGGCAAGACCGCCAATCACTCCGAAATAATTAGTATAACCAACGATATCAACTAGTTTTACTAATTGGGCATTAATAGCCTGGGCACTCGCATTAGTCAGGAACCATAGACTTAACATTTGTGAGCTGAACGCTTCAGGAGCTAGTTTGACAGATACTGAAGATCCTGTAGGAGACAGACACAGTTCACCGATGACACATAACACAAAAGATGCAACAAGCCACATAGGATTGTATAATGCATCACCGCCGTTGATTGTTGGGATAATCATAATCAGGAATGACGCACCTGCAAATAATAGACCGAACGCAAATTTTAATGGTGTGGATGGATTATACTTGCCGAGTTTTGACCATAAGGTTGAAATCACCGGTGCTAGTAATACGATAAAAATAGGATTCAGTGACTGGAACCATGCGGCAGGCACTGTAAAATCAATCCCAAACATCTGGTTCAGATCAAGCTGTGTTTTTTCTTTAGCAAAGATACTTAATACATTTGCTCCTTGTTCCTGGATAGACCAGAACATCACGCCTGCGATGAATAACGGCACGTATGCAAGTATCCGTGAACGTTCCACTGTAGTAACATCATTGCTTCTATACATTGTCAAGAAGTAGAGAATAGGCAGGACAACACCGAGTACAGTGACGACTAATGAGAATGTATTGAACGACAGAATACCAGTCAGCTGAGAGATGAGAATGACAGCAGCTACAGCAATNNGTCAAAGGATGTGTCGGTTCAAGACCGACTAACCCTAGTGAACGTCTGTTAAAAATGACATAGACGACTAGAGCAAGAGCCATACCGATAGCAGCAGCGAGGAAGCCCATATGATAGTTATAGTTTTTTTGCAGTGCTCCTACGATAAATGGTGACAATAAGGCACCCATATTAACAGACATGTAGAAGATGACAAAGCCTGCATCCATTCTATTGTCCTTCTTGTCATAGAGTCCACCGACAACATTAGAAATATTCGGTTTCATCAGGCCGGAACCGACGATGATCAGAAACATCGACGCAAGGAACGCTGGAACTCCGAATGGCAGGCTCATCGCGATATGGCCGCCCATAATCAATATGGCTCCGTATAGCAGTGCTTTTCTAGAACCGATGACCCGGTCAGCAAGCCAGCCGCCGATAATTCCAGTCATAAAGATCAATGCACCGTACATCGATGCCACACTTGCTGCAGTAGTCTGGTCCATACCGAGACCGCCATTTACTACAGAATCATACATATAATAAACGAGAATGGCGCGCATACCGTAGTAGCTGAATCGCTCCCAGAACTCTACGAAGAATAATATGCCGAGTCCTTTAGGATGGCCGAAGAATCCCGTATGCGGAACACTGTTCACCATCTCTTCTCTTGAATATTTCATCACTTTACCTCTCCTTAACTGTTAAAATATTTTGAAAACTTCAAGGGGGACGGAAT
>DJUI01000055.1:20554-21553 GCA_002438305.1 Staphylococcaceae bacterium UBA6286
GGAATATTGAATTATTCCTCCCCCCTTATCAATTATTCAATTAATGTGATGTCTGTATATCATGAATCTTTGATTAATGACAAAGGGAATTCTAATTTCAATGATATAAAATAAACAACTTTATCATTCTACTCTTTTTTGATTTTTTAGACAATGATAAATGAAAAATTACCTGTTTGTAATTGTTTCGGGATATAAATCATGGTTCATCAGACGGTAAGCTGCCATCTCTTCATAGTGTGTGCCGGGTTTGCCGTAGTTTGTATACGGATCAATCGATATTCCGCCGCGCGGTGTGAACTTACCCCATACTTCAATGTAGCGGGGGTCCATGAGTTCAATTAAATCATTCATGATGATATTCATGCAGTCTTCATGAAAATCCCCATGATTTCTAAAGCTGAACAGATAAAGTTTAAGTGATTTGGATTCCACCATCTTAATATCTGGGATATAACAGATGTAGATGGTTGCGAAATCCGGTTGGCCGGTAATCGGGCATAGACTAGTGAACTCAGGGCAGTTAAATTTAACGAAATAATCGCGTCCTGGATGCTTGTTGTCAAATGATTCTAATATCCCGGGATTATAATGATATTCGTAAGTATTATTCTGATTGCCGAGCAATGTGATATCCTGTAATTCTTCGTTTGTTCTTCCTGTCATCATGACTCTCCTTTAGTTTTGGCTTTTTGAAACATATAGTAACTGGCACTGAAAATAACAATATAACCGATATAGCTGAATATGTCAGGATATTCCTGAAAGATAATAAGACTAATAATCGCGCTGAAGAGTACAGTGGCATAGAAAAAGATAGAAATATCTTTAGCCGGGGCGAACTGGTAAGCAATTGTAATACCGAACTGTCCTACTGTAGCAAATACGCCGGATAACAATAAATAGATAAGCTGAGTCGTTGTCATCGGCTCATAGTTGAAGATGACAAACGGCAGTAAGACAACGGTAGAGAAGAACGAAAAATAGAACACCGTTGTC
>DJUI01000055.1:21614-21897 GCA_002438305.1 Staphylococcaceae bacterium UBA6286
ATAAAGATCGTTCCGAAAAATGCAATCATAATGGCGATTACCTGATATTTCTCTACACGTTCTTTTAGGAATATGGCACATAAGATAATCGTAAAAAACGGGCTGAGCTTATTGAGCATATCAGCATCACTTAATACCATCCGGTCTATTGTATAGTAATTGAGCAGTACACCGACCAGGCCGAATGTACTGCGTGCCATCAATAGCGGCTGATTCTTCAACTGACCGAATAATGGTTCGTTATACTTGATAACAAAATATAACGGAATCACCATACCGACTA
>DJUI01000055.1:21906-43639 GCA_002438305.1 Staphylococcaceae bacterium UBA6286
ATTACGGAACAAGGACTTCTGCATGACCGGAAGATCACCCGATATTTTAACAAACATGCCCATCAGGCTGAAACCAAGTGAAGCGATAACCAGCCATAGAATGCCCTTCTGCTGATTATTCATAATGTAAGCTCCTTTTTTAAGTGCAATTAAAAAAATTTACCTCTTATTCTACCATATATTTATAGGTCGATGACAAAATAGAACGGCTTAAAAATATAACCTTTCTGAATAAAAAACTTTTCTTTAGTCACAAAAATTTTATCAATTTTTAAAACGTACGAGTGGCAAAGGGTTCGCCGATTTTAAAGAAAGTCAAGGTTAATATTTTATTTTTTTTAGGTTACTATGGATTGAAAGAGGGAACAAACGTGCTATAATAATTCGTATATCTTGTGCCCATTTTTAATGTGTAACACTATATATAGTGTTACACACTGAAAAAAGGGGTAACAGCACTGTATACATAACGGAGTGATGATTATGAAGATTATTTATTACTCATTAACAGGAAATATTGCAAGATTTCTTAGCAGAGCAGGTATCGACGCAATACCGCTTGCTGAAGTTCATGAACTACATGACCCGTTTATTTTAGTGACAGGTACATTTGGATTCGGCGAAGTCCCTAAGCCGGTTGCTGATTTTTTAACACTTCATCATACCTTCTTAAGAGGTGTAGCAGTGAGCGGCAACAAAAATTTCGGTCAGAACTTTGGTAAGGCAGGAGATACTATATCAGCACAGTACAATGTGCCTCTCCTCATGAAATTTGAACTGCATGGCAATGAACATGACTCAAGATTATTCATAGAAAAGGTGGCGGAGTTAGATGAAAATACTAGACGAGAAAAAATACAATCATATTGAACTGAACAATCAGGTGACGAAGCGTCGTGAGGATGGCTTCTTCGATCTTGAGAAAGACCAGGAAGCGCTCAGTGTCTATCTAGAAGAAATAAATGATAAAACTATCCATTTTGATTCCCCGCTTGAACGACTGCATTATCTGGCAGACCACAATTTTTACTATAATCTGTTCGAACAGTATTCAGAAGAAGATGTTCTAGAGATCATCAATTATACTGAAACGCTGCCTTTTACTTTTGCAAGCTACATGTCAGCAAGCAAGTTCTTCAAGGACTATGCCATGAAGACAAATGACAAAAAACAATATCTGGAAGATTATAAACAGCATGTCATCATCGTCAGCCTGTATTTAGCTAAAGGAGATACAGTTCAAGCGAAGGAACTAGTGAATGCGATGGTAGAGCAGCGCTACCAGCCTGCAACACCGACGTTCTTAAATGCTGGACGCGCTCGTAGAGGAGAGCTTGTTTCATGCTTCCTGCTTGAAGTAGATGACAGCTTGAATTCCATCAACTATATTGATTCAACTGCTAAGCAGCTCTCTAAAATCGGCGGCGGTGTAGCTATCAACTTATCCAAGTTACGTGCCCGCGGAGAAGCTATTAAAGGCATTAAAGGCGTTGCAAAAGGTGTGCTTCCAGTTGCCAAGGCATTGGAGGGTGGTTTCGGTTATGCTGACCAGCTTGGACAACGTCCTGGTGCCGGTGCGGTCTATTTAAATATTTTCCACTATGATGTCCTTGAATTTTTAGACACAAAAAAGGTAAATGCTGATGAAGATTTACGTCTATCAACAATTTCCACTGGTCTGATTGTACCGTCAAAATTCTTTGAACTGGCACGTGATGGCAAAGACTTCTTCATGTTCGCGCCGCATACTGTCGAGCAGGAATATGGTCAGACACTTGATGATATCAATCTTGATGAAATGTATGATCAACTCGTTGAAAATCCAAATATCATCAAAAAATCAAAAGATGCACGTGAAATGTTAAATACAATCGCTCAGACACAGCTGCAATCAGGATATCCTTATTTAATGTTCAAAGACAATGCTAATAAAGTGCATGCAAACAGCAATATCGGTCAGATCAAAATGAGTAACTTGTGTACAGAGATCTTCCAGCTGCAGGAAACATCAGTGATTAATGATTACGGAACAGATGACGATATTAAGCGTGATATTTCATGTAACTTAGGATCGCTGAATATCGTGAATGTCATGGAATCCAAAAAAGTGAAAGAATCTGTTCATATCGGGATGGACGCACTGACAACGGTGAGTGATGAAGCGGATATTAAAAATGCACCTGGTGTTGCTAAGGCGAACCGCGAACTGCATTCAGTAGGTCTCGGAGTAATGAATCTTCACGGGTTCCTTGCTAAGAATAAGATTGCTTATGAATCCGATGAAGCGAAAGACTTTGCGAATACATTCTTCATGATGATGAACTTCTATTCAATTGAACGTTCCATGGAGATAGCTCGAGAACGCGGAGAGCGATATACAGACTTTGAAAAATCTGATTATGCATCCGGCGTCTACTTTGACAAATATACAGCTCAAAGTTTTGCACCGAAATTTGAAAAAGTGAGCGCGTTATTTGATGGTATTGATGTGCCGACCGAAGCAGACTGGGCGGAACTACGTGACAAAGTGAAACAATTCGGTTTGTTCCATGCCTATCGACTAGCTATTGCACCTACTCAAAGCATTTCTTATGTTCAAAACGCAACAAGCTCAGTGATGCCGATTGTCGATCAGATCGAACGTCGTACCTATGGAAATGCAGAAACGTTCTATCCGATGCCATTTCTTTCTCCTGAAACGATGTGGTTCTACAAATCAGCATTCACAACAAATCAGATGAAACTTATCGACTTGATTGCGACGATACAAGAACATGTGGATCAAGGCATCTCAACTATTCTATTCGTCAATTCTGAAATATCAACAAGAGAATTATCAAGACTATATGTCTACGCACACCATAAAGGCTTAAAATCACTGTATTACACTAGAAACAAACTGTTAAGTGTAGAAGAATGTACAAGCTGTGCTGTATAAAAAGAAAAGAGGGTTACTATGAAGGCTGTCAATTGGAACACGCAGGAAGATATGACCAATATGTTCTGGCGTCAGAACATCTCTCAAATGTGGGTTGAATCTGAATTTAAAGTCTCTAAGGATATCGCAAGCTGGAAAGAATTATCCGCTGATGAACAGGATACATTCAAAAAAGTATTGTCAGGACTGACAGGTCTTGACACGCATCAAGCAGATGATGGAATGCCGCTGATTATGCTGCATACGAAAGATCTTCGAAAAAAAGCGGTCTATTCATTCATGGCAATGATGGAACAGATTCATGCGAAAAGTTATTCGCATATCTTTACTACGCTGTTGTCTTCACAGGAAACTAATGAGCTGCTGGATGTCTGGGTTGTAGAACAACCTGAACTGAAGATTAAATCCGACATGATTCTTGAACGCTATCACAAGTTGTGGCATCAGGAGTCAACGGTTTATGACCAGTACATGGCACGAGTCGCGAGTGTCTTCCTTGAGTCATTCTTATTTTATTCAGGTTTTTATTATCCATTATATTTAGCAGGACAAGGTCGTATGACAACTTCTGGAGAAATCATCCGCAAAATTCTGCTTGACGAAAGTATTCATGGTGTATTTACAGGGCTTGATGCACAAAGCCTTCGTAACGAACTGTCAGATGATGAGAAAACGAAAGCAGATAAAGAAATGTATCATCTACTGACAACATTGTTTGAAAACGAGGAGCGTTATACGAAGAAGTTGTATGATAAGATTGGTCTTACTCAAGACGTGATGAACTATGTTGCATATAACGCTAATAAAGCACTCGCAAATCTTGGTTTCGAACCGTATTTCGAAGAACGTGGATTCAATCCAATCATTGAAAATGCATTGAATACGAGCACGAAGAACCATGACTTCTTCAGCGTCAAAGGTGACGGCTATGTCATCGCATTAAATGTCGAAGCGCTAAGAGATGAAGACTTTATTTTTGATGAAGATAAAGTACCTCAGCTCTAATGATACGAATAGATTCACAGCAAAGAAGAGGAGAAATTCCTCTTTTTTTGTTGCCTTATACACGTTACAATGAATCTATAAGAGAGGATGGTTGGGATGCGTTTAAATGACAAAGTTGTATTGATTACAGGTGCTGCAGGAGGCCAGGGCAGAAAAGAGGCACTACTGTGTGCAGAACAAGGGGCAGTCGTGATAGCAACAGATGTNNACCATAAAATAATGATCCATGATATTTCCAAGGAAATTGACTGGCAGCGTATCGTTCAAGAAATTAAGGAACAGTTTGGCCGTATCGATGTGCTGATTAATAATGCAGGTATCATCGGCAAAGTTGAATCTTATCACAACACCACGCTCGATGAATTCCGAAGTGTTATGGAAACGAATGTATGGGGAACATATCTCGGCATGCGTACAGTCATCTTAGCGATGAAAGAGCAGCAGTCAGGAAGTATTGTTAATGTATCGTCTATTGCGAGCATGGTGGGCTTAGGATTGAGTCCGTACGGTGCCTCTAAAGGTGCTGTACGAACAATGACCAAATCAGCAGCAGGTGATTTTGCGAAATATAATGTACGTGTCAATGCGGTGCTGCCGGGTTTCATTGAAACGGATATGATTAAAGATCAGCTTGAAAACGAACAGACAAACAACTGGTATATCGATAAAACGCCGTTAAAACGTATTGGGAAAATAGAAGATGTAGCACCGGCCGTCGTCTTTTTAGCGAGTGATGAGTCACAATTTATTACAGGATCTGAGATTGTCATTGACGGCGGAGTCACTGCGATATAACAAGTAGAGGGACCAGCTTCTCTGTGATATGATCGCGTCTCTGTTTTTGTGATGTCACGACGAAATATGTCTAAAATCAAAACGATTGTATTCAAGCTGCCGATTGTCATGATTCTGTCATTGAATAACTAATCAATATACCGCTATGATAAGTGATGTGATGAATCAATGGATAAGGAGTAACAGAAATGAAAAAAACAGCATTGCTATTAACAGCAGGACTCGTACTCTCTGCTTGCGGGCAGACTGAAGAGTCACATGAAGGTCATACGAAAAGTGCTTCTGTTGAACCTGTTGAAGTGAATTTGACAGTACCGGACAAAGGGAAAGCAGATCAGAAAGTCACATTGCAGGCCAAAGTCACACAAGCTGATAAAGCCATTAAGGCAGATGAAGTCATCTTTGAAATCATCAAAGACGGAAATTCTGATGATTCAGTGAAAAAAACGGTAAAAGAAACTGAAGATGGAATTTACAAACTGGATTACACATTTAAAGATGACGGCAGCTACAAAGTAATCAGCCATGTCACTGCAAAAAGTCAGCATACCATGCCCGACCAGACAATTGTCGTCGGACAAGGTGGACACACACATGCACATCATGAAGGAACTATTCATGTGATGCCGATTACAGCCGAAAAAGACAAAGAAACAATGGTGACGGTTCATGTAGAAGACGAAAGAGGCCGTGCGAAATCAGATGCGATGACACGTCTTGAAGTCAAGCAGCCGGACGGCAAAGTGCGGTGGATTGATTTAACAGAAAAAGAAGCAGGAACTTACGAAGGAACAGCGGTCTTCAAGCAGTCAGGAACGTATGAAGTGACTGGACATGCGGAAGATAAAGAAGGGTTCCATGTACATACCGAAACTATGTTCACCGTAAAATAACAGCAGCAGGCATCAGCCTGCTGCTGTTTCATTATAATAACTTCCTTAAGCAGGATATGCATTGATTCAATAAAAGACAGCAGATCACTCTGCTGTCTTTTCTCCGATGATTCTGACTTCCGGTTGAAGTTCGATTCCTGTTTGTTCCAGCACTGTCCGCTGCACATAGGCGATCATTTCTTCATAATCTGTTGCTGTCCCGTGATCAACATTGACGATGAACCCAGCATGTTTCTTTGATACTTCAACACCACCGATACGATGACCTTGAAGACCCGCTTCCTGTATCAGCTGGCCGGCAAAGTGATTGGGAGGTCGTCTGAAGACACTGCCGCATGATGGATATTCAAGTGGCTGCTTGTCTTCACGTCGCTGCGTTAAATCATCCATTTTTGCCTGAATGACCGTAATATCACCGCGGCTGAAATTGAAAGTTGCTTCAAGAACGACAAGATGACGTTTTTGTATCGCACTTGTTCTGTAATCCAGTTCCAATGCTTCTGTATCGAGCGTATATATATCACCGTTCTCATCGATGACTTTTGCGTGATCGATGCAATCTTTGATTTCGCCGCCATAGGCACCTGCGTTCATATAGACTGCACCGCCGACAGAACCAGGGATGCCGCATGCAAATTCCAGACCCGTCAAATGATGGTCGCGCGCTGCTCTTGATACATCGATGATGGCGGCCCCGCTGCCTGCAATAATTTGATCATATTCCACTTGGATGTCTTTTAAGTTCAACAAGCTGAGAACAATGCCGCGAATGCCGCCGTCTCTAATGATGATGTTAGATCCATTACCTAGAAAAGTCACAGGAATCTGACGCTCTTTTGCAAATTTCATCACAGCGCTTACTTCTTCGTAGCGGACTGGAGAAATATAATAATCCGCATTGCCGCCTGTTTTAGTGTAAGTATATTTTTTTAATGGCTCGTTTACTTTAATGAGAGCCGCCGGAATAACTTGTGTTAATGATTCGTATAGTTTATTAAGAGTCAATGGGTTACGCCCTTTCATTCTAATTGCTATTTATTATAGCAACAATTCAGCTGATTGGCGATAGCAGAGCTGAACCAATTGGATTTCTCTTCCTCATACTCTTTTTTTGTCAGTCCGACAAGCGTCTCTTTAAAGTCATTGAACTGGTTGATGAGAGCCGGCTGTTCTTTAAGCAGCTGATGAGCGGCTAAATAACGTGCTGCCTTATCACTATCCGCTTCAACGATATGAAGACGACATTGTTCATTTAAAGTCTGTAAATCAGTAAATTGCGCAAAAACACATTTCTTTTGATAAGGATGATGAAGTCTATAAAATCCACTGTTGTTCAATCGTTTTTCATCCAAAGTAGTCATGGCATGAAGGTTAGGGACGATGACCAATACATCAATGACAGACGATGTGAGTGCATGAGAAAGTGCAGTTCCGCCGATATGATGAACGGCTGTGACAGGTGAGTCCAGCAAATTGAGCAGCAGTGTTCTAATCGCTTCATATCGGATGACGAAATGTTCGGGATGGTCGTTCAGCGTTAAATTAGGTGTTTGTTTAATCATTGTCGTACCTCTGTTTTTGGATAAGTATTTCACTTCATTATAATTTTAGGTATAATGTTTTTAGCAAGGAGAAGATAAATGAAAATAATAATTCATCTAATACTGCTGTCATGTCTTACTGTGCTTACCGCATGCGGTAATGAAGTCAAGTCAGACATTAATGATTATAAATCCCAGATGACAGATGTTCAATCAGAAGAAAAGAAACTTGTGGAATCAATCGACCAGCTGAAGCTTGAGAAAGCTGATCAGTTAATTGGGACAGAAGTAACTGAAGTCAAAAAGGAAAAATTGAAATCGATAGAATCATCTCTTGAAAATAAAGTCAGGCCGCAGCTGGCTGTCTATGAAAAAAAACTGAATGCTGTAGATGTTCAAACTAAAGAAGTGGCCGATGTTCATGATATTTATCTTGATAACTTCAAGAAAAAGAAAGAATTTATCAAAGATATATATGATTATATTAAGTTATATAATGAGTCGATTGTATCAAATGAAGAAATACTCGGCTATACGGAAGTATTCGAGAAAAACAAGGCGAAGAGTGAAAAGTTTGCAGACCGTGCCATCGACAACAAGAAAGAACGGTCAGATTATAATACACTGACCGATCTCATCAATGCCAACAGCGAATCATTAAAAAGTAAGGTTGAATTTTTGATGGGTAGTGCAAGTACTCAAGAGAAGCAGACGTATATCGATGATACATTACTGCCGCTGCTGAGCTCACATGTTGAGAAACTGAATCAGACCAATATCAGTTCGTCCAACGTGATACAGATGCGTAAAGCTCAGACTGAAATCTATTACAGTCTCATCAATTACTACAAAGAACGTAAACATGCGATGGGTATTGAAGAGCAGCTTCAGAACATGCCGATTCAACGTATTCTCGAAAATACAAAACAGATCAAATCCATCGACGAAAAATATTACGATGCATTGAACAAATTAGAAGAGAAGGCATAAGACCTTCTCTTCGCTTATTGCTTATCATGATTTCTTGAAATGTAGACATTTCTCGCAATAACTGTTAATATCCAGATTCCGAAAGCAGTGATGACCAGCCAGGAAATCATAGCGTTATTGTTAAAGTCGATGACAAATAAAATCACAAATATCATCAGACAGAGATTGATCGTATCAAGAAAGCTCCAGCGCTTAACAGGTAACTGAGTTCTATTCAATTTAATACCTCCTTTCTTGTTATTATAGCATGACTAATTATAAGTCATTAAGGGTATTAAATTAAAAAAAGGTCATATGAAAAACAAATAGTTAACCTATTTGATGAGGTGAAAAGATGGTAATAAAAATTAATAGTGTAGAACAATTTGATAATTTACTACAGGAACAGGATAAGTTTTTTCTGATGAAACATTCGACTACTTGTCCTATTTCAATGAATGCATTTGACCAGTATAACAACTTTTTATACGAACGTGATATGGACGGCTATTACTTGACTGTTCAAGAGGCACGCGAACTATCCAACTATATTGCTGAGCAGACTGATATTAAGCATGAATCACCGCAAGCCTTTTACTTTGTTAATCAGAAGGCTGTCTGGAATGCAAGTCATAATCAGATAACAGTCCATTCTCTCTCAGCAGCAGAGGAATAACAAACCATATAAACTAATAGCTGAGGCTATTAGTTATTTATTTTGGAGGGAAACCATGAACATATTAGTGGCACTTGACCGGTTCGGTGATAAACTCAGTTCACACGCAGCGAATATCTTTGTGGAAGAAGGAATCAAACAAACCGCCTCACACAGTGAGGTCATCAAGTTATCATTATTCGACGGAACTAAAGATATGATAGATGGTGTCCTGCAGTGGAACTCAGGCAAACGCTATCAATGGAATGTACCAGGGAGTCATCTGCAGCAGAAACGAGTCGTCATCGCAGGAATCGACAAGAAACTGTTCATCGACTGCTCGACATTGTTTGATGACGTCATCGATCTTAAGGAAACGTCGTCAGCTGGACTTGGGCAGGTCATCTTAAATGGCCTTGATCTAGGTTATGAATCATTCACCATTGCACTTGGACGTACTACCATTATGGACGGCGGCGTAGGTATGCTCGAGCTGTTAGGAGCGAGATTTTATGATATGAACGGAGATCAGATGACTGGACCGTTATCTGCTGTTGATATTAAGAGAATCAGAAATATTGATCTCTCTTCTTTGGATGACCGGCTTCATACGAGCAAGTTCACTGTTATCAGCGACCGGTCCTATTATTTATATGGTAATCACAGCCATGTAGCAGATTTGACGATCGATGAAGAAGATCAGAAAAGTATCGATAACACTATCTGGTATTTGAATGAACAGTTCAAGAAAATAGGTATTAATCTTACTCGACCATCAGACGGTGGAGATGGCGGGGGGCTGCGAGCAGTATTCAGTGAAGTGCTGTCAGCTGAAGTCCTGACATCAAAAGAACTGATATTCCGAGAGACGGATATTGAAGGACTGATTGAAGAAGCGGATATGATTATTTTTGGTGGTGGTACAGAGACTGCTTCAAAAGGTTCACTTGTCTCTCAGGCAGTCATGGCACACAGTCAGCCGGATAAAATATATATCTATTTGACAGCAGGGAGTCAGCTGCCTAGTGATGCTGACCACATCTATCATTTGAATGTCTATCCGGAGATGACTAGTGAAACGAATGACCTGCAGATCGGTATACAGTTGCAAAACACTATCAAGACAATACTGAAGTTAATGATGTGAAATCAAAAAGACATTCAAACGCTGTTTGAATGTCTTTTTTGTATAGCAATATTAAGCATTAGCTTCAAACTTAGAAACAATGCCGACGATTGTCTGAACTGACTTTTCCAAATCATCGATTGAAGCAAATTCGTACGGTCCATGAAAATTGTCAGCACCCGTAAAGATATTTGGCGTCGGTAATCCCATGTAAGATAATTGTGACCCGTCTGTACCCCCACGGATTGGTTCAACAATCGGTTCGATACCAAGTTCATTCATCACTTGCTGCGGGATTTCAATAAGTTCAGGATGTGGAGTGATTTTTTCACCCATATTGAAGTATTGATCTTCAATAGTCAACTTAACTTTGTCATCACCATATTTCACGGCGATATCTTTTGCTGCCTGCTCCATCAATGCTTTACGTGCAGCAAACTTTTCTTTGTCGTGGTCACGAATGATATAGCGGAGCACTGCTTCTTCTACAGATCCTTCCATCGCCATTAAATGATAGAATCCTTCGTAGTTGTCAGTTTTCTCAGGAACTTCGTCTACCGGCAGTGCACTGTTAAATTCGATACCGAGTGTCAATGCATTGATCATCTTGTCTTTCGCAGAACCTGGATGGACATTGACGCCGTAGAAACGTGCTTCTACACCTGCTGCATTAAAGCTCTCGTACTGCAGTTCACCGAGACGTCCCCCGTCAATAGTATAAGCGAAATCTGCTGCAAAACGTGCAACATCGAAATGATGGGGCCCGCGGCCAATTTCTTCATCAGGTGTAAAGGCAAAACGAATGTCACCGTGTTTGATTTCTGGGTGTGCCTGTAAATAAATTACGGCTTCCATAATAGCTGTAATTCCAGCTTTATTGTCAGCACCAAGAAGTGTTGTTCCATCTGTCGTCATCAGAGTATGCCCTTTGTAATTTTTCAGTTCCGGGAATGTTGCTGTATCGATGACAAGGCTGCTTGATAATGTGATATCTTCACCATCATAGTTGTCAATCACTTGTGGAGAAACGTTTGTTCCTGTGAAATCAGTCGCTGTATCTACATGTGCGAGCAGCCCGATGACCGGGACTTTTTTGTCGGTATTTGCCGGCAGAGTGGCCATCAAATATCCTTTGTCGTCAATAGAGACGTCAAGACCAAGTGCTTGAATCTCTGCTTCAAGCAGACGAAGCAGATCCCATTGTTTGTCTGTTGACGGCGTTGATTCACTGAATGCATCAGACTGTTTATCTATTTTCACATAACGCGTCAATCGTTCAATTATTTGCTGTTTCAAATTAATGCCCCCTAATCATTGATAATTATATTATATCGGATTTCGATATAATTGCACTCTTCTTCGCACTTTAAAATATGACTGGAAAATAATTTCAACGACAATTAACGCAAAAGCAATGGCACCAGATATCATCATCGCTTCAAAACTCTTCTGTAACGCTGCATCGTAGTTATGGATGATCATTGATTTAGTGGCATCATAAGCAAGACCGCCAGGAACGAGTGGAATGATGCCGGAGACATAAAAGATGATGACCGGCCGCTTATAATAGCGTGCCATTAGATGGGCCATCGCGCCTAGACAGAAAGCACTAAGAAATGATGCACCGACATTCGTCATCAACTGCAGGGTGAAGTAATAGACGACCCAGCCCACTGCTCCGACAATACCGCAAGGAACTAACAGGCGTTTCGGTGCATTGAAGATGATTGAGAAAAATAACGTCGCAAAAAAACTCGTGACAAACTGAAACAGCACTTGAATCGAGACTGCTAAAATATCGTTAAGCATAATGCCACCCCCGCACCTATTGCAAAAGCAGTTAATCCTGCTTCTACTCCTTTAATGATGCCTGCCTGCAGATGAGAAGCCATTAAATCGCGGATGGCATTCGTAATTAATACACCTGGGACAAGCGGCATGACGCCTGCAATAATGATTTTATTAATGGATTCACTGCCCAGTTGAAGCACAAACAAATGAGCAATCAACGCAATGACAATGGCCGCTGCAAATTCAGAGAAGAACTTGATGCGTGTATGAATCTGTATCAATTCAGCAAGTAAAAATCCGACACCTCCTGCTAGAAAGGCAGGCAATAAGTCGATATAGGTGCCTTCAAACATCAATAGAAAGAAGAAGCTGACGAGTCCAGCAGCCAGAACCTTGAGCCATAAAGCAAACTGCAGATCGGCCGCATCCAGTTCCTGCAAAGAGTGCTTGGCAGTGTCAAGAGAGATAGTGTCTGCCGTGATAGCCCTTGAAATGGAATTGGTCTCGGCTATTTTTTCAAGATCAGTGATTCGTGTATCAATTCTCATCAACCGCGTCTCTGATTTATCGCTCAGCGAGAAGATGATAGCAGTAGGTACGACAAAACTATGCGTATTGTTCAATCCATAGTGCGAAGCAATACGCGTCATTGTGTCTTCCACGCGATAGGTTTCTGCGCCGTTCTCAAGAAGAATTTTACCGGCGAGCATAATTACATCAATAATTTTATTTGTATCGTAGTTCGTCATCATAACCTCCTCATGAATAAAAAAAATAACAGAAAGTGTGACTTTCCGTTATTTGATGATGGGATTGAACATGACCGTATCATGACCCTGTTCCTTTGCAGCATACAGCATATCATCTGCATCTTTGAAGATTTTACGGTGAGATTTCATTTCTTCTTTTTGAAGATAACCGACACCGATAGAGACAGTCAATGAAATTGTTTCTTTATTCGGAAGATGGAATGTCGTATTTCTGACCCCTTGACGAATGCTCTCAGCCAGTTTAATCGCTGTATCAAGTGTGACGTCTACAAGAATCACTGAGAATTCTTCGCCGCCGTTTCTAAAGGCCTGTGTATGCACTGGAATATAGTTGATGAGCACTTGACCAATTTGTCTTAAAACTGCATCACCGGCTACGTGGCCGTGCTGGTCGTTCACTTCTTTGAATTCGTCAATATCAATCAACAACAGACTGATGGCCTGATGTTCATAGCGGCTGGTCGCATTGAGCTGGCGGTCAAATTCACGGACATTGCCGAGTCCTGTTAAATAATCGATGGATTCTTCATTTTCATAGCGCTGGATGAGCTTTGAAATCTGCCAAATATCAACGAACATTAACCCGCTGCAGATGGTCATAATAAATGATATAGAAATCAGTAATGCAGCAAATAGCAGTCCATCGGCCATATCGCGGAACAGGAGGCTGATTAATATAACGCTTAATGCGATACTGTTCAATAATTGGATGCTGGCGAAATGGCTCATTTGAATGAACGGTCCGACTATACCCACAGCAATGCCGATAGCTAAAAGAACTAAGCTGTCGATCCATCCAGCGTTAAATACAACGAGCTGCAGTATTGCCAGAACAATTGCACTGGTAAACGTATATAAGGCGTTGGTATAGCGTCCGAGAAATAACAGCGGAACAAACGCAAGGTTAAATGAGATAGATTGGAATTCGATCGGGTAAGTCATCAACAAGAAACTGATCAATGTCATCAATATTGTTATATAATTTTTAGAAAAAACAATTTCTTTTTCTTCGAAGAACTGCATCCGATGAAAAAGATAAATACCACTGATAGCAACAGCAATATTAAAAATAACTGCTTCGATCATAAAACCACTCCTAAGCATTATAATTCTGTTTAATCTGTGCCATACCATTTTGACTTGGTGAATCCGCGGCCGATGATGTCAGATGCATTCAGAAATATGACAAATGCATCGGGTTCCGTACGCGTGATTGCCTGTTTGAAGTATATCGCTTCTTTTTGTTCCATGACAGAAAACAGCAGTGCTTTTTCAGTATTTGAATAGCCGCCGAACGAACTGACCCGGGTCACGCCCCGTTCAACAGAATCATAGATTAACTGGGTAACCGTCTGTTCCTGATCCGTAATGATGAAAACAAGTTTGTTATCGCCGGCATGCAGCTGTACAAAATCAATGACCTTGCTGGTCACGTAGATGGAGATCAAAGCGTAAAGAGCGAGCTCAAAATCGAAGACAAAGGCACTGGCGATCACGACAAAAGCATCGACTATCAACTGACAGAAGCCACTGGATAAGCCGGTATATTTTTTGACGATTTGAGCAAGTGTCGCTGTACCACCTGTGGAACCATTCCCTCTGTAGACGAGTCCTAAGCCTAATCCTAAAATGATGCCGCCATAGATGGCACCCAGCAATGAATTGTGAATGCCGTTGTCTACAAAGTCAGATGTTATAAAGATGATAAATGGAATAAGAAAAGTCGCGACAATCGTTTTCAAGCTGAAATCTCGCCCAAGAATGATCCAGCCCGCAATAAAGATCGGTATATTGATGACAGCCTGAACGATCGAAGGCTCTATTTGGAACATTTCATTTAATATCGTACTAATACCTGAAATACCGCCGGCAGCAAGTTGTGAAGGCAGCAAAAATAAATTGTAACTCAAGGCAACAAGAATGGAGCCGATGATAGTGTATAAATAGTCCAGAGTTTTCATAATGCGTATCCCCTTAATGTTTAGTCCCTAAAAAATAGAGTAAAGCGAGAGCTTTACTCTTTGACAGTCAACTGTCATTAACAGTCATCGATTATAGTTACTCAGTCAATGTATTAATGATTTTATCTTCAACAGATGATATTTATATTAACCGTATTATTATGTATCAAATCCTGTTTTTCGTCAATCTTTCCCAGCTTCTGAATCATAAAAATAATACCTAAATAGTTTTTAATATGCTATATTATATAATAGTTTGAACGTTGGGGTGGCCTATGTTTACATTAAAATTAATCTTCATAACGGCTGTTATCTCATTAATTATAACTCCGCTCATGATTAAGGTGTCTCCATTGATTGGAGCACTTGATAAACCTAATAAAAGAAAAGTGCATACAGTTCCTGTTTCCATGCTCGGTGGTGTCGTCCTGCTGATTTCCTTTTTAGTCGGTCTAGTCATCGGTCATCCTCTTGAACGGGAATATTTACCTATAGTGATCGGTGCCATATTAATCAATTTTCTAGGACTGATTGATGACCTATACGATTTAAAGCCCATCGTCAAATTAATCGGGCAGATCGCTATCAGTTCCATTGTAGTCTATTACGATATTACGCTTGATTTAATCACATTACCTTTTGGCATTATTATTGAATTCGGGATCTTCAGTGTTCCGATGACCATTCTTTGGATCGTGGCTGTCACGAATGCCATCAATCTTATAGACGGACTTGATGGATTAGCTGCAGGTGTGTCATTGATCGCACTTTGTACGATAGGATTTATTTCTATATTACAGCAGAATATATTTATTATGATGATCTGCAGTGTACTGATCGGCTCAATTCTCGGCTTTATCCGCTATAACTTTTATCCTGCTAAGATTTTCCTCGGAGATAATGGAGCATTGATGCTGGGTTATATTATCGGCGTACTCAGTCTGCTCGGCTTTAAGAACATTACGCTGATTTCATTGTTCTTCCCGATTATCATTCTTGCTGTGCCGTTCATCGATATGCTCGTTGCGATGATTAGACGTTACCGTCAAGGGAAGCCGATCATGCAGGCGGATAAATCTCATCTCCATCATAAATTACTGGAGCTGGGGTATACACATCCGCAGACCGTCATCCTTATTTATTCCATCGCCATTTTATTCAGCATTGCCTCCATCATTTTATACTTATCAACAAGCTGGGGTGCTGTACTGATTGGGTTCATGATATTGATTACGATTGAGATGATTGTCGAACTGACAGGTCTTATTGATGAGAGTTATAGACCTCTCCTTAAAAGTTATGCTAAGATTTTCAAAAAATCATAAATCAAAGGGAAGCATCAGTGATGCTTCTTTTTTGATGGCTGCTTGACCATTTGTCTGATTGCCGACAAATGCTTCAAAAGCTTCTGCCTGTTCTGTTACAACATCAATGGTATAGCTCACTTTATCTGTATAGGACTGATCAACGACGTCATAAGGTGTTGCCTCGATTTGATGTTCGAATTTACCGGTCTGCTCATAGTTCATAGTAATGACGTAACGTTCAGCTTGCTGCATATGAGTTTTACCTACCTGATGGATCGCTTCAGAGACACCCGACTGATAAGCGCGTATTAATCCGCCGGTGCCGAGCTTGATACCACCGAAATAACGTGTGACGACAGCCACGACATTATGAATATCTCCTTTTTTCAATGTTTCAAGGATAGGGACTCCTGCTGTTCCAGAAGGCTCACCGTCATCATTGGCTTTTTGAATGTGGTGTTCAGTGCCGATCGTATAAGCTGAACAGTGATGATTGGCTCCTTTGTGCCGTGATTTAATCAGCGCGATGAATTCTTTTGCCTCTTCTTCAGTGGCGACACGATGAAGATTCGTGATAAATCGTGATTTATTGATGATTTCTTCGTATTCAGTTTCGTCTTTTATAGTAATGTAATTGTCTGTCATAAGAGATCATTCCTTTAATTCATTTGTTTACATCAGTATAGTCAAAGGTAATTACTCACACAATGTTTTGTGCTTTATTTTTTGGATTAACATGGTATTATTGAACTGTGGGTAAGGAGGAAAATCATGAGCATTGCAGTTATTACAGATTCGACAGCTTATCTGCCGGAACAACTGGCAGCGGATGAAGGTATCCATGTCATACCGCTCATCGNNTATCACCAGATGAAAACTAAAAAAGAACTTCCTTCAACGAGTCAGCCGGCCATCGGTGATTATGTCAACCTTCTCAAGCAGCTGATGAATGAAGGCGTGACGGATGTCATTGCTGTTCATCTATCAAGCGGTATAAGCGGGACTTACCAAAGTGCCATCGCAGCAGGAATGATGGTGGACGGAATCAACGTTCATGCATTTGATTCTGAAATTTCATGTACACCCCAGGGGTTTTATGCCATTCGTGCAAATGAAATGAAGAAAACGCATACAGTTGAAGAAATCATGACAGAACTTGACATGATGAAGCGGGATACTACAGCGTATTTTCTTGTAGATGACCTTAAGAACCTTCAAAAAGGCGGCCGCTTAAATGGTGCTCAGGCGTTAATCGGCAGTATGCTGCAGGTGAAACCGATTTTGACTTTTAAAGATACAGCGATTGTTCCTTTTGACAAGGTCCGCACGAAGAAAAAGGCAATGAAAGAAATCGAGTCGCTGATTGAAACTTTTATTGACGGGGCGGAAGAAGTGACGGCCTGCATTATTCATGCGAACGATGAAGCAGCTGCCATTGAATGGAAGCAGAAACTTGAATCTGAACATCCGGAAATCAACTGGATTGTAACAGAATTCGGGCCGGTGATCGGCACTCATCTTGGTGAGAAAGCATTAGGGTTTGGTGTAACGAAACGACGTCTTAATATTTAATGTAGTTCATCGTCTTATTTTAATTTCATTATACAAACAGCACACATTATTTGTGTGCTGTTTTTTTATGGAGGTTATTATGCTGCTTGAAATAGGAGACGAAGGAATGACTGGTGTCGTCAAAAAGAAAACTTATGTCTGTAATTACTGTCTGAATGAAGATCAACGGTTATTTCATACTTACTACCATCATCAGTTCCAAAAGGATATCACTTACTGCAGAGTCTGTATTATGATGACGTGGTCAACGACGGAAACAACGTATCAGCTGAAGGAACAACAACTGATTCCAGAATTAATGGATTATCATCTGGGCTTTGAGCTGACGGAACAGCAGGAATATGCCTCGCAGTTGATTGAGCATGCTGTCATAGACGGAGGACAGCGTCTGCTCCATGCTGTAACAGGTGCCGGTAAGACTGAAATGATACTAAAAGGGATACAGACAGCGCGGAGTAGAGGGATGAATGTTGCTCTTGTTTCACCGCGGGTAGATGTCGTCAAAGAACTGTATTTAAGAATGAATACTTACTTTAATACAGCTATTGATGTGTTATACGAAGGGCAGACTTTAACTTACAGCAGTCACTTTGTCATTTGTACAGTGCAGCAGCTCTACCGCTATTATCAACACTTCGGTCTGATTGTTGTAGATGAAGTGGATGCATTCCCATTACCAGCTGATCCGCGGCTGATGAAATGTGTCAATCGAGCAGCTGTGACCGACAGTACGATGATTTATTTGACGGCGACACCCCCAAAATTTATGAAGAAGCAATTTGCTCAACAAGAAATCATTACGTTACCTGCCCGCTATCACGGCCGTCCTCTTCCACTTCCTCAGTTCAAATATCTGTCGGTGAGATCGATATTGAAAGGTGGACTTACTGCACGGCTGACTGCTATAAAGCAAGGCACCATACTAGTATTTTTCAACAACATTGAAGTGATGGAAGAAGCAGCAGACAAATATAGCGCCTACCATCCGCTGACAGTGTACGCAGGTGATGCGTTGAGACACGAAAAAGTAGAGACCATTAGAGCGGGTCGTCATCACCTCGTCTTTACAACGACCATTCTTGAACGTGGTTTCACTATGGCCGGATTAAGTGTGTGGGTGGTCGATGCAGGAAGTTTCACAAATGAATGCCTCATTCAAATGGCAGGACGAGTTGATAGAAAGCGCGACTATCATGATAGTGAAGTCATCTTCTTTCATAGCGGAGTGTCCCAAAGTATGCGCGCTGCTTCAGCAGAAATCAAACAGATGAATAAGGAGGCGAAGANNGGCTAAGAAGCGGGGGTGGGTGAAATGATCTGTCACATTTGTCTGACTGAAGAATATGAACAGTTATCATTCAACACATACTTCAAACAGCAGTCAGTGATATGCAGCCATTGCCGGAAATCATTTTGCTTTGAAGAGGTGAGACGGTGTCCCCATTGCCATAAGAAACTGCAGCCTGCAGAAGAGTCGTGTACCGACTGTTTATTTATGAGTACTATATTTATGCCGCTCAATCAGCATATTTGTCTCTACGATTATGATGACTGGACGAAAGAACTTATCGCTAAATACAAGTTCCATAGAGATATCGTTCTTGCTGAAGTGTTCGCTGAACTGTTGAAGCCTCATATGAAGCAGATGGACTATGACATGCTGATTCCGATGCCGTCCAGTCCCGAAAAAATACGACAACGCGGCTTTGACCATATCACCGAAATTATAAGAGTGACAGGACTACCCTTTCATATGCCGCTTAAGACTAAGCACCGGATCAAACAGGCAGGTCTGACGAAAGCAGAACGGCTGAAAGAGGGTAATCCGTTCTATGTCGAAGGAGACACAGGACAGAATATTCTGCTGGTCGATGATATATATACGACAGGATTAACCGTCCACCGGGCAGCAGAAACATTGAGAAAAGAAAATGTGAGCAAGGTCAGTGTGTTAACCTTTGCAAGAGTCTGAATATTTGGTAATCTATAAGTAGGAAGAAACATCATAGAAATTGGTTTCAGAAGGAGCGATGCAATATGTTCAGATATGAAATTCATGGTGACAACATTACGGTGACAGATGCAATTCGGAACTATATTGAAGAGAAATTGAGTAAGCTTGAGCGTTACTTTGCAGAGGTGCCGGATGCGAATGCCCATGTGAAGATCAAGACTTATCAAGATTCTAAAGCAAAAGTCGAAGTAACGATTCCGCTGAAAAATCTGACATTGCGGGCTGAGGAGCGACATGCAGATTTATATGCTGCTGTTGACTTGATTGTAGAGAAGCTTGAACGCCAAGTCCGCAAACATAAAACAAAAGTCAATCGTAAATTCCGTGAAAAAGGCGTAGAGAAAGATGTTTTTCCAGCAGTTCCTGGAGCAGATGCTGATGAAGGCAGTGATGACATTGAAATTATCCGTTCTAAACAGTTCGACTTAAAGCCAATGGATTCAGAAGAAGCAGTTCTGCAGATGAACATGCTGGGCCATGATTTCTTTATTTTCAACGACGCGGAAACAAATGGCACTAATATTGTTTATCGTCGTAAAGATGGTAAATACGGACTGATTGAAACATCAACTGAAGCATAATAACAGTTTTAAACACCTTCATTTAATGAAGGTGCTTTTTTGTTTAAATATTTTTATATGCGGCTAATAAGTGATATTATTAGATGTTGTAGACGAAAGTTTTTCGTAATTAAAGGAGAGAACAGCATGGGATTTATTAAAAAGATGTTTGACGGCTCAAAGCGCGATGTAAAATCTTTATCTAAGATTGCAGACCAGGTTGAATCCTACAAAGAACAAATGGCAGCAAAAACAGATGATGAACTAAGAGAGATGACAGTCAAATATCAAAATGACTTAAAAGGAATTACTGATTATAAAGAACAGGAAAAATATTTAGATCAAATATTACCTGAAGCGTTCGCAGTTGTTCGTGAATCCGCACTGCGTGTCCTTGGATTATTTCCTCACCCAGTACAGATTATGGGTGGTTCAGTCCTGCATCGTGGTGATATTGCTGAAATGAAAACAGGTGAAGGTAAAACATTGACGGCGACAATGCCCGTTTATTTAAATGCTTTGACTGGTCGCGGCGTTCATGTAGTAACGGTCAATGAATACTTATCAAGTACGCAGGCTGAAGAAATGGGACAATTATATAATTTCCTCGGACTGACAGTCGGTGTTAACTTGAACAGCAAAACAACAAAAGAAAAACGTGAAGCCTATGCTGCAGATATCACGTATAGCACTAACAATGAACTTGGCTTTGATTATTTAAGAGATAACATGGTGACATATGTAGAAGAACGCGTCATGCGTCCGCTTAATTTTGCCATTATTGATGAAGTCGATTCAATCTTAATCGATGAAGCGCGGACACCGCTGATTATTTCTGGTCAAGCGGAGAAGTCCACTGGATTATATATTCAAGCTAATGTTTTTGTGAAGATGCTGAAAGATGAAGAAGATTATAATTACGATGAAAAGACAAAGGGCATTCAGTTGACTGAAAAAGGGATTGATAAAGCCGAAAGAATGTTTAAAGTTGATAACTTATACGATGTAAAAAATGTCAACTTGATGCACCATATCAATATTGCATTGAAAGCCCACCGCTCTATGCTGAATAACGTTGATTATGTGGTTCAGGACGGCGAAATTGTCATTGTTGACCAGTTTACTGGACGGACAATGCCGGGACGCCGATTCTCTGATGGAGTTCATCAGGCTATTGAAGCAAAAGAAGGGGTTGAAATTCAGAACGAATCTAAAACAATGGCTTCAATTACATTCCAGAACTTCTTCCGTATGTATAACAAACTGTCAGGGATGACAGGTACCGCTAAAACGGAAGAAGAAGAGTTTGTCAGCATATATAATATGGTAGTTACTCAAATTCCGACAAACAAACCAGTGGCCCGAGAAGATAAGTCTGACTTAATCTTTGCTTCAGAAAAGGGTAAGCTTGCGGCTGTCGTGGAAGAAGTAATCGCAAGACACAAAGTAGGACAGCCCGTACTGCTTGGTACAGTTGCTGTTGAAACGAGTGAATATATTTCCGGTCTGCTGAAAAAACGCGGCATCAGACATAATGTCTTAAACGCAAAAAATCATGAGCGGGAAGCGGAAATTGTAGCGAACGCAGGTCAGCGTGGCGCGGTAACAATTGCAACAAACATGGCGGGTCGAGGCACAGATATCAAGTTAGGCGACGGTGTCGTTGAACTCGGAGGGCTNNAAACGAGTGGAAGGTAATAACTATGACAGTCGTAAACGTGTCCTTGAATATGATGATGTCCTTCGTAAACAGCGTGAAATCATCTATAAGGAACGGAATGAAATCCTTGAGCAGGAAGACTGTTCAGAGCAGGTTCATTCAATGATTGAGGAATC
>DJUI01000055.1:43702-44136 GCA_002438305.1 Staphylococcaceae bacterium UBA6286
GGTCACTTTATTACAGAAGAGGACCACGACTATCAAGCCTTCATCAACTTCGTGGAAGATATGTATCTCCCTGAAGGGGAATTGAAAGAAGAAGAGATTGCCCGCCGCGATAACGATGAAATCTTTAAAGTTGTTATGCGTCACATCGATGACCAGTATAAGCGTCAGGAAGAAATGCTTGGTGACCAGATGCATGAATTCGAACGGATGATTCTGCTCCGTACGATTGATATGAAGTGGACGGATCATATTGATACGATGGATCAGCTGCGTACAGGTATTCATCTGCGTTCGTACGGTCAGATCAACCCGCTGCGTGAATATCAGAACGAAGGATTAAGCATGTTTGAAGGCATGCTTGAAGATATCGAAGATGATGTTGCGAAGTATATCCTTAAATCTGTCATCGATAAAGATGAACAGGTTGAGCGTGA
>DJUI01000110.1:0-14697 GCA_002438305.1 Staphylococcaceae bacterium UBA6286
CGATTCTTTCATTCAAAATTATCATAACATGCATTTTTCCTGAAAATGCATCAATTTTGTGCATAACTTGATGAAATACCATCAGTTCATTAAATTATACGCACAATTAAGGACATTTCGCCATATTCTGCAATTTTTCAAAAGATATTCTTCCTATTATATTGGTGTTAGAAGGGAGGTGACATATGATAAACAAAGTTGTGCTTGTCGGACGACTAGCCAATGTGCCGAAATCCAATCAATCGAATCAGAAGACGGGTCATATTTGTGTAACGTTTCCGATTGCGATTGAACGAGGTTACAAACCAAAAGACGAAAATGCCCAGACTGTAGATTTTCTTCATTGCAAAGCCTTCAATAAAACCGCGACTAATATTCTTCAATACTGTAAAAAAGGGTCGACAGTATGCATTACTGGTCAGATTCACAGTAACAAATATTACAAAGCTGGAGAAGAAAAAGCGCAATATTTTACTGAGATTATTGTCGAGAACATTAAGTTTCTACCGAATTTCGGTGTTATCAAGACAGATGATGTGCTGCCACAGACACCGGATGAAATCTGGAACGAACTATCAGATGCTGAAAAGACACATGCCATCATCATGGCCAAAGAAGCGGCGGTGAAACAGTTTATCAGTGAACGGACAGATGAGCGTCTGAACACAGAACCTGTCAAAACAGAAGCGCATGCTGTCATCAGTGAAGAGCAGAGCAAAAAATTCATTGAACAGCTGGATAGTATCGAAGAAACTAGTGACCACCGTGACAAAGAAACAGTTTCCCCGGAAGAACCCGTCATTGCTTAACTGCACTCTCATTACTCACACCCACATATACCTCTTCAGTCGTGCTGTCTGAAGGGGTATTTATATTGATACCATTCTGTAATCATTACGTAATTTAAAGCGGTCACTTAACATATTGCTGTAACCACAGGTACGGAATTTCGTGTTAAAGTATTATCNNAACAAGGGTGGAGGCACACAATGAGAAAGATAGCAGTTATGGCAGGTGCAGTTATCGTATCGAGTATGATAACAATGCCACAGACAGAGGCCTGGTCAAATCGCGACACAAGAAGTGAGTCATTATGGGTGATTGCCGATAAATACGACACGACAATATCCAAAATGAAAAAAACACACAATGATAAATCGGAAGTCATTCAGAGCAATCAAACACTTGATCAATTACTGATGGACACACCCGCCTATCAGAAATGAGAATTATAAAAGGGATTTAACCAATAGATGAAAAAATGAGTATCAATCTCAGTATTGGTACTTTTTTCCTGTAACATTACAGACAGATAACGTCATATTTTGTGAATTTCATATAAAAATAGTGAAGAAACCGTATAGCCATTACTCATTCGACTGTTCAAACGTGTAAATAGGATAATTATTCCATTTGTAATGACGCTGTAATAAAAGGCGATATCTTTTATTTGTCTGTAACCTATGAAATATTTTTATCTGTTATATTATTAGCAGAGTTATAAAAGCCTAGGAGGAAAACAAAACTATGAAAAAATTATTAGCCGTTACAACAGCAGTAGCTGTTTCAGGATCTTTCGCTGCAACTGCAGATGCAGCAGAGCACACAGTAAAATCTGGTGATACTTTATGGGGAATCTCTAAAAGCTATGGTACATCAGTAGAAGCTATCAAAGCTGAGAATGGATTATCATCTAACCTGATCCTTCCTAACCAAGTATTAAAAGTAAATGAAGAAACTAAAACAGAATCTATAAAAACATATAAAATCGTATCTGGCGATACTTTAGGTAAAATCGCTAAAAAATTCGATGTAACAGTTGCACAATTGAAACAATGGAACAACTTATCATCTGATTTAATCATCGCTGGCAAAACATTGAATGTTCAACCAGTTCAATCAGTTCAAGCAGCACCAGCAGTTCAATCTGCACCTGCTACTGTAGCAGCGCCTAAAAAAGTTTACACTGCACCGAAAGCAGCTCCAGCGACTGAATACAAAGCGCCAGCACAGACAACTTACCAAGCACCAAAAACTACAACTTACCAAGCACCAAAAGCAGCACAAACAACTTATCAAGCACCAAAAGCTGTAACTCAAGCGCCAAAAGCAGCACAAACTACTTACCAAGCACCAAAAGCTGTAACTCAAGCGCCAAAAGCAGCAACAACTCAAACATCTACAGCAGGAAGCGGCGCTAACTGGGCAGCACTTGCAGCTTGTGAATCAGGCGGTAGAGCAAATGTGGTCGATGCAACAGGAACTTACCATGGTTTATACCAATTTGATGTACAAACTTGGCACTCAGTAGGCGGATCAGGTGTACCATCACAAGCATCAGCAGCTGAACAAACAAAACGTGCTCAAATTTTATACAGCCAACGTGGTTCTCAACCATGGCCAGTATGTGGCGCACGCTTATAACAGCGCACAAGTCATCCTTCTTGGATGGCTTTTTTTATTTGTGTTTTTATAGATAATTCGTTATCCTTGAAGTAATAAAATAACCTATTGACTGCTAGGGGTGCCTCACGGCTGAGATGACTTCGTCAAACCCTTGTACCTGATCTAGTTAATACTAGCGTAGGAAAGCATCCTTCTTATGAGGCCTTTTTCTGCGGAAATAGGTTTTTTTTAATTTTAAGGAGGAATTTCAATGTTTACAGATGACTTAAAGCAGCAGGCAGAACCTATTATTGAAGCGATTTACAATGATCCGTTTATTCAAGGTGTCATTAAAGGAACCATCGACAAAGCAGCAGTCCGGCATTATTTAAAAGCCGATCACTTGTATTTGAATGAATTCGCCAAAATATACAGTCTGTTGATTGCTAAACTAGATGATCGTGAGGGTATTAACTTCCTGCTTGGTCAAATAGACTTTGTGATGAACGGGGAAATCGAGGCTCATTTAGTGATGGCAGATTACGTTGGAGAAGATTACCATACCATCATCAAAGACGGTGCATGGTACCCGGCAAGCGATCATTATATTAAGCACATGTATTACAACGCCTACCGCTATGATGATGCCAGCTTCACGATCTGTGCGATGGCTCCGTGCCCTTACGTCTATCAGCAGCTGGCTCTGAAAATTACAGAGCATCATCATTTGACCGGTAATCCACTGAAACCGTGGGTCGATTTCTATACGGTCCATATGGATGAGCTGTTGATGCATCTGGACCGCTGGGTCAATACATTTGCCGAACAGGCAACAGCCAAAGAGCGGGACATTCTTCGCCGTAATTTTCTCGAGAGCTGCATTCACGAAAGAAGATTCTTCAATATGGCAGCGGTGCAGGAGAAGTGGCTGTTATGATGAAGAGTGCATTATCAATAGCGGGAACCGACCCGTCAGGTGGTGCGGGGACAACGGTTGATCTTAAAGTATTTCAGTCGCGTCATGTGTACGGGATGAGTGTGGTGACGAGTATCGTCGCTCAAAATACGACAGGTGTCCAGCAAGTATTTGATCAGCCGCTGGACGTCATTGAAGCACAGCTGAAAAGTGTATACAGTGATATTATCCCTGATGCTGTCANNACGTGATGGATGTGGTTCGACCGTATATATTGAACGACCGCATTCCTTATGTCATCGATCCTGTCATGGTCGCCAAAAGCGGTGATGATTTACTGGATGACGCCGGGAAAAGTGCCGTGCGTTATAAGCTGCTTGATGTAGCAACAGTTGCCACACCGAATCTACCAGAACTTGAGCGCATTTTGGAGATGACGATTGAAACGCGGGATGATATCGATCGTGCAGGACGACGTTTCATCAATGAAATCGGTTCGCAGGCAGTCGTCATTAAAGGCGGTCATATGGAAGGTGACGCAACTGATTATTTGTTCACTAAGCATGACTGTATCGTACTACCGGCCGAACGGACAGTTACCCGTCATACACATGGGACAGGGTGTACATTAAGTGCTGTGATTGCAGCAGAACTGGCAAAAGGTCGTTCGATTGAAGCAAGTGTGCGGACAGCAAAAGCCTATATTACAAGTGCCATTCAACATGCACCAGGTCTTGGTCACGGTAATGGCCCGGTCAACCATTTCAGTTATATGGAGGAAAGCAATCATGAGAATTAATGACGTAAGAAACGAGGCGCCGCTTGTCCTATGTATTACAAATGATGTCGTCAAAAACTTTACAGCTAACGGACTGCTTGCGCTAGGTGCAAGTCCGATAATGGCTGCTGATCCACAAGAACTGGATGAGTTGATACAGCACTGCGGCGCGGTACTGATTAATATCGGCACTCTGTCAGCAGCAGTGATACCGTCAATCGAAACAGCCATCCAATCAGCAAACCGTCATGCGGTGCCTGTCGTGCTGGATCCCGTCGCCTGCGGAGCTACAGCGTTCAGAAAGAACTTCTGTCTGAAACTGCTGCACCATTATGATATCAGTGTCATCCGCGGCAACGCATCAGAACTGCAGAGTCTGTTGTCAGCAGCTGAGATGAAAGGAACAGATAGTGATATGACTTTGAATACTTCAGCTATTGCCCGTGCAGCAGGACTGCATTTTAGTACAGCTGTTGTCGTGACAGGCCGGGAAGATGCGGTTTGTGTCGATGGACAAGTGATGAAGCTTACAAATGGCACACCGATGTTAACAAAAGTGACAGGTGGCGGCTGCTTATTAGGGGCAATTGTCAGCGCTTTTATATATAATGAAGTTAAACCGACATTGTCAATGCTGACAGAGGCGGTTAGCTGGTATAATATAGCAGCTGAACGCGCAGAACAGCTGGATAATGGGACTCTGCCCGGGCATTTTCAAATGAATCTGCTTGATATGCTGCAGGACACAGGAGAAAATGACATAGTAGAGAATATGCGAGCGGAAGAAGTGAAGTAAATGTTTGATCGACAAATGCTGCAACTCTATTTTATTTGCGGAACGAATGATGTTCCAGATGGTGACATTGAACGCGTGCTGACAGAAGCACTCAAAGCAGGTATTACGATGTTTCAGTTCAGAGAAAAAGGCGAAGGTGCGTTGACAGGTGAGGCGAAGAAACAGATGGCATTGACACTGAAAGAACTGTGTCAGTACTACCAGGTCCCGTTCATTATTAATGACGACTGGGAACTCGCTGTCCATATTGATGCAGACGGCGTACATCTCGGCCAGGATGATCAGGATGTTAAGGAGGTCATCAATTATTTTCCGGACAAGATTATCGGATTATCAGTCAGTGACTTCCATGAATATGACCAGTCAGACCTTACGTATGTGGATTATATCGGTGTCGGTCCAGTCTATGAAACAAGCTCTAAAAGCGACGCAAAAAAACCAGGCGGTATCGAACTTATCCGCAAGATGCGCTTATACGATGAAGACATTCCGATTGTTGCCATCGGTGGTATTACAAATAAAAACTGCGAATTGATTTTAAAGGCAGGGGCTGATGGTGTATCGACGATTTCGTCCATCGCCAGAAGTCAAAATATTGAACAAGATGTGAAGGCATACTTGGATTATTATCAGAAAAACTGAGAATCGCTGTAGGAATAGTTTGATACAGTGCTGAAATATGATAAAATAACCTCTATGTGAAAGAATACTACGAGGTGAAGAAATGAAAAAAAAGGCACTACTGCCGTTATTATTCGGTATTATGATTTTTCTTGCAGGCTGTGATTACTCAAAAGAATCTAACCGAAATGGCTTTTTCTATGATACATTTGTTCTACCGCTTGACCACGTAATCCATTGGTTAGGTGCCAATATGGGACACAACTACGGTCTTGCGATCATCGTTATTACGTTAATTGTACGTCTGGCGTTGTTCCCATTCATGATGAAAACTTATAAGAATCAAAGCATCATGAAAGAAAAAATGAACTTGATTCAGCCGCAGATGAAGGAAATCCAGGAGCGTGTCAAACGTGCACGTACGCAGGAAGAAAAAATGGCAGCCAATCAGGAAATGATGGCATTGTACAAAGACAATAACATCAATCCTTTGAATATGGGCTGTCTGCCGTTACTGATTCAGCTGCCGATCGTTACCGGATTATTCTACGTACTGAAATATCCGTCAACGGGCGGTATTACTGAATATCCTCACTTCTTATGGTTCGAGCTGACAAAGACTGACCTGTTGATGACGATTATTGCAGGTCTTGTCTATGCACTGCAGGCTTATGTCTCTATGCAGAATATTCCTGATGAGCAAAAAGCTCAAATGCGGATCATGATGTTCATTTCACCGATCATGATCGTGTGGATGTCATTCATCTCACCTGCAGCATTGCCGTTATATTGGGCTGTCGGTGGATTGTTCCTCGTATTCCAGACTTGGTTAGGGAATAAGTTTTATAAAACTAAAGTTCATGAAGAGATGAAACCATTAGTGGAAGCACATGAACAGAATCAAGCAAAAGCTGTGAAAAATACAACAGTTGCAGCTAAAAAGAAGAGAAAGAAATAATTTTAAACGACCTTCAAACTCAGTTTGAAGGTCGTTTCTTAGTTGACAGGACGTTGAGATGAGTGCCATTCCTGCTTGAAGCGGTGAATGAAATCTTCCATGTACTGCGTGCGTTCTTCAGCAAGACGTCTGCCTGTCTCAGTGTTCATTAAGTCTTTCAGCTTAAACAGCTTCTCATAGAAATGATTGATCGCCGTTGACGGTTCCCGGTAATTGACCTTGTACAACTCTCTGGGCGGAATATCAGGGTCATACATCGTATCTTTGAATGCACCGGCATACATAAATGTCCGTGCAATTCCGATGGCGCCGAGAGCATCGAGGCGGTCAGCATCTTGAACGACTTTTCCTTCCAGTGATTTCAGCTTACCGGCATTAACACCACCTTTGAAGCTGATATAGCGCAGTATATGACTGATGTCGTCACGGCTCTGCTGCTCAAGCTGGATGC
The DNA here is from genome assembly GCA_002438305.1 of Staphylococcaceae bacterium UBA6286. Taxonomy (GTDB): domain Bacteria; phylum Bacillota; class Bacilli; order Staphylococcales; family Staphylococcaceae; genus Macrococcus. The sequence goes on from DJUI01000110.1 coordinate 6,906, forward strand.
TGTCAAAAAATGCTTCCAGGTCCTGCCACGCGGTCACTGGATCAACGAGTTTGTCATCGACGGTATCATGAAGCAGAGCCGCCATTTCAACAATGAATAAATCAGCCTGTTCTTCTGAGGCGATAGCCAGTGCCATCCGGCGGACACGTTCAATATGACTGAAGTCGTGACCGGATGAATCACTCCCGTTAATCGTTTTGACATAGGCTTCAGTCGCTTGGATGATAGATGACATTAAAAAAATCCTTTCTCAAATAGTTTACTTTATCAGCTGTCAGGAATATAATAAGCATTAAAAATATCTGAATATTCTAATAAATAGGAGTGATCATGATGCTGACTACTTACACGTATCAATTGACACCTCACCAGAAGTTGGCCGCATTCAGCTTTTTAGCAGTTCATACTGTGTTCTTTCTGAACATCGCCTGTGATTTTATATTTTTCCATATTTAAAGTATCGGTGAGATCAAACGCGCAAAACCTTCTTTGAATTTGATCCATGTCGTGCGCTGACTGTAGATTTCTTCAGTCAGCTCACTCGATACTTTGACATCTTCTTCGAATGTCTTTCTTACTTTTACAGCCATTTCGTGATTATACATAAACGCATTCACTTCAAAGTTCAAGTCAAAACTTCTGACATCCATATTTGCTGTGCCGACACTTGCTACTTCGTCATCGATGACAATAGTCTTGGCATGTAGAAAGCCATTCTCATAAATAAATACTTTGGCACCTGTGTTCAGCAGTTCTGCCACATTGGAATAAGTAGCCCAGTAGACGAATGGATGGTCGGGTTTATTTGGGATCATAATGTTGACATTGACACCTGAGAGTGCCGCGACTTTCAGAGAGTCGAGGAACGACTCGTCCGGTATGAAATAAGGAGTCTGTATATAGATTGATTTTTTGGCGTCGGCAATCATTTTCAAGTAACCGTATTTAATCTGCTGCCACTTATCATCCGGTCCACTGGAAGCGATCTGTATGCCGACGCTGCCATTACTTTTGACGTCGGGGAAGTATTCAGGTTTATTGGTCATGTAGTTACGGTTGGACTGCGAATTCCAGTCCAGCATGAACCTGAGCTGCAGCGCATTGACGGCATCTCCTTCAATACGAAGGTGCGGATCGCGCCAATAACCGAAGCGTTTATTAAACCCCAGATATTCGTCGCCGACATTGAACCCGCCGACATAGCCGATATGTCCGTCGATGACTACGATCTTTCTGTGGTTTCTGTTGTTCAATCTGAAATTAATCAGCGGCAGAATGGATGGAAAGAACGCTTCAACTTGTCCACCGAGCTTCTTGAATTGTTTGAACTTAGACAGTGTCAGTGTTCTTGAGCCCATGTCATCATACAATATTTTCACTTCTATGCCTTCTTTGAGCTTCTGTTCAAGAGCATCGATGATTTCGAGGCCGATTCCATCTTTCTTAAAGATATAGTATTGAAAGTGAACGTGATGCTTCGCTTCCAGAATGTCTTTGATCAGACGGTCAAATTTTTTGCGTCCGTCAGTGAACACATCTACTTTGTTGTCAGTCGTCAAAAAAGCCGGCTGATTGATCAGCATCATCCTGATCATATCTTTGTGCTGCTCAATTTCTGCTGTCGGTTCATGCAGTAGATTTCTATCGAGGGCTGTAATCTGTTCGTTGATGATCGTTTCAAGAGCCACCTTGTCTTCTTCATCAAGTCTGAATAACTTTTGGCGCTGAATCTGGCGGCCGAACAGCAAGTAGAGAATGAAGCCGGCAATCGGCAGAAAGAACAGCACAAGCAGCCATGCCCACGTAGAACTCGCCGCTCTATGCTCCAGAAAGATTAAGATGAAGGCAAGAAATATATTAAAGATAAAAGCAATGAATAACAGCGTTGAGAAGATTTGAGGAAATTTCTGCGTCACGTAATCTATCATAGTCATCTCTCCTTTTTGTTAGTGTCAATTATACATGACAATTCATTATTTTGAGCATTTTAATCCACTCACCTAATCCATTTACTTAATGAACATCATTTTTTCGAAAAATTTACACAAATAGGTCCATAGTCTTATAGATAATGAGCAATAATTTGGGTAGAATATAATTATTAAAGAGACAGGAGAGATTATTATGCCGAATACACAGGACAAAATGAAGAACGTTGTGAATCTCTTATCTACGCTCGGAGTTAATATTTCAAAAACTAAGTCTAGATTAGAAGTAATGCGCACGCTGCCACATGTCGCACCTGCCAAACTGAAATAGAAATAGCCAAATAAAACAGCTGACTCCTTTGAGAATTACTCGTGGAAGCCAGCTTTTTTTATTGTGGATGCGTATTATGATAGTAGATGCTCAGTCCAATACCGATACCTGCCATCGCTGCCCATAACGCACTGCCGCCATAACTGATGAATGGAAGCGGGATACCTGTGATGGGCACTAATTGAATCGTCATACCGATGTTCTGAAAAACATGGAACACCAGCATANNGCAGCATGCTCAGAAAGCTGATAAGAAAAATAGCACTGAATGGATGGTCAGCGTGCTGAGCGAGTTTGATGAGATGAGTGAACAATGCAAGAAATAATACTAAGACCACAATGGCTCCGATAAATCCGAACTCCTCACCAATGACTGAGAAAATGAAATCCGTATGATTCTCAGGAATATAGACTTCACCATTTTTAAATCCTTTACCGAACAGGCCGCCTGAGCCGATAGCTTTTAACGATTCCATCAAGTGGAAGCCGTCTCCTTCACTATAAGCACCAGGGTCAAGCCATGAATGGATTCGACCGAGCTGATACGTCTGTATACCGAGTACTTTTTCGACCCAGTCAGGGCGATAAATAATCCCTGCGATCAATGTCGTTCCGACTGCTGCGACACCGATTAAAAAAGGAGCAAGAATGCGCCAGCTGACGCCTGACACAACGACTGTTCCTAAGATAATCGCGAGCAGAACAAGAGTGGTTCCTAAGTCATTCTGCAGTAGAATGAGTCCCATCGGTAAAATCGAAACTGCAAAGATTTTGACGAGCAGCATCGCATCTGACTGGATGGTTTTATTGAATGTAAAGCGGTTATGCCGGTAGATGACATTCGCCAATGCGAGCATGAGGATAATCTTCATGAACTCAGAGGGCTGCAGGCTGATAGGGCCGATTCTGTACCAGCTCTTCGCCCCGTTGATGATCGGTGTAAATGATGATTCCGGCAGTACGTACAGGCCGAACAGCGCCAGATTACCCGCCAGATAAATCGGCCATACCCATTTTCTTAAAGTGTGCGGACTGATGAACATCAATGTCAATGCAATAATGAAGCCGAGGACATAATAAAAGCCCTGTCGTTCAGCAAAGTTTGTCTGATACTGCTGACCTGCCATCGCCGACATAATGACTGTCATACTCACAGTGCCAAGCATGATGAGCAGTATTAACAGCCACCAGTCTATCTTCTCAAGCCAGTTACGTTTGCGTGTTGAGACCATGAATAGCTCCTTACTATAGATAATGGTTATATTATACCTTATGAGATATGAAGTTTGAAATGCAGTTATGATAAAATAATGCATCACAACTTTTATCGTGATAATATTACTATATTAACATGTTGGAGGAAGATTATGTCTAAAGAAAATATTTGTCTTGTTTACGGCGGTAAAAGTGCTGAACATGACGTTTCTATATTAACTGCTCAATCTGTCATCAATGCGATGGACAAAGAAAAATATGCGATTGATATCATCTATATTACTAACGATGGTGAATGGATTAAAGGCGACCCCGTAACAGCAGATGTTGAAGATGCGGAATCGCTTCGTCTGACAAAAGCTGCTGACGCGCCGATCACTCATTTACTCCGTCAATCGGTGGACGGTGAAACATATGATGCGATTTTCCCGCTGCTTCATGGACCTAACGGTGAGGATGGAACGATTCAAGGTTTATTTGAAGTGCTGGACCTCCCTTATGTAGGTAACGGTGTACTTGCAGCTTCTAGTTCAATGGATAAGCTCGTAATGAAGCAGTTGTTTGCGAACCGAGGGCTGCCTCAGCTGCCATACGTCAGCTTCCTGCGCAGCGAGTTTGAAACATATCGCAGCAACATCATTGAACTCGTCAACACAAAATTACAATATCCGGTGTTCGTCAAGCCGGCGAATCTCGGTTCGTCAGTCGGCATCTCTAAATGTATGAACAAGGAAGAGCTGGTACAAGGTATTGAAGAAGCCCTTCAGTTCGACCGTAAGTTAGTCGTGGAACAAGGGATTGAAGCACGCGAAATCGAAGTTGCCGTACTTGGCAACGACCATCCTGAGACGACTTTGCCGGGAGAAGTGGTCAAAGACGTCAGCTTCTATGACTACAAAGCAAAATATCAGGACGGCAAAGTTAAGCTCCAGATTCCTGCTGACCTGCCGGATGATGTAGCAGAGACGCTGCGCAACATGGCGGTCGAAGCATTCAAAGCGACGGACTGTTCAGGACTCGTACGCGCAGACTTTTTTGTGACAGAAGATCATACGATCTATATCAATGAGACGAACGCAATGCCGGGCTTCACGAAGTTCAGCATGTATCCATTGTTATGGCAGAATATGGGGATGTCATACAGCGACCTGATCACTCGATTGATTGAGCTCGCTAAAGAACGCTATGCAGACAAGAAAAAAATCAAATATAAAATGGACTGACTTATATGATTAAACGTAAATTATCAGCAATTGCAGAGATGGCCGGCGGTTCGGTCGATCAACAGTTCGGCGCTCTTGAAATAGCAGGCGTCGCCATTGATTCAAGAAAGATAGCAGACGGCGTATTGTTCGTCCCTTTTAAAGGAGAGCATACGGACGGTCACCGGTTTGTAGAACAGGCGATAAAGAGCGGTGCAGCTGCGAGCTTCTGGCAGCGTGATGTTGAAGAGCCGCCTGCCGGTCTTCCGCTCATCTTCGTCGATGACTGCCAACAAGCACTGCAGCAATTAAGTTCCTGCTACCTTCAACAAGTGAACCCGAAAGTCATCGGTATTACAGGTTCAAACGGCAAGACGACGACTAAAGATATGGTCAGTACGGTATTATCACAAGACTTCAAAGTCAAGAAAACAATCGGCAACTACAATAATGAAATCGGCCTGCCGTTAACCATCTGTCAGTTAGATGATGATACTGAAGTGTCCATTCTTGAAATGGGAATGTCCGGGTTCCGTGAAATCGCCTTGTTGTCCACCATTGCACGNNTTACTAATATCGGAGAGAGCCATATGCGGGACTTAGGGTCACGTGAAGGCATCGCTAAGGCGAAGTTTGAGATTACTGAAGGGCTTAATGGGTTGTTCATCTACGACGGTGATGAGCCGCTGTTGAAGCCGCACGCAGAACATTATGACGGTGACAAAGCGTCGCTCGGCTTAAATGACGATAATATGCATCAGATCACATCAGTTAATATGACCGACGGCAGCATTCATTTCAAGGTGACACCGGGTGAGACGGTGTTCANNCGATGCTTGGCATTCATAATGCCCGCAATGCTGCTATCGCAATCGTCATCGGCCGTTATTTCGGTCTGACTGACGACAGAATCAATGCTAATCTGCAGCATCTTGAAATGACCGGTATGCGGATGGAACAAATCAACGGGCCGCATGGTAGTCTGCTCATCAATGATGCTTATAACGCGAGTCCGACCAGCATGAAAGCAGCGATTGATACAGTGGAGAACATGACGGGTGACAAATATATCGTGTTAAGTGATGTTCTTGAACTCGGGCCGGATGAAGAAGCGTATCACCGAGAAGTCGGCAAGTATTTTGAAGGCAGACATATGACTGTACTGACAGTAGGCAGTGCCGCCAAATATATCCATGAAGAAGCGGCAGCATTCACTGAAGCGCATCATTTTGAAGACAAAGCAGCGATTGCCGACTATTTAAAACCACGATTGCACAAGGGCGTGTCCGTGCTCTTTAAGGCAAGCCGCGGGATGGAACTTGAAACAATCATTGAAAATATTTTACAATAAATTTGTAAGCGTATACGAACGTTAGCTGTCCACTGATGGGCAGCTTTTTTTTTGTTGCTGGAACGCAATAAACAAAGCTCGGTCATTTGCTATTCACTCGTACAGATGGTAGTATAGAGAAGTTAACGCGTGAGCATAGTGAAAAATCACACATAAATGTTTAGTAACAAGCGAATAAAAGGAGAAAATAATTTTGCAAAAATTTAGAGAATTAGGTATCAGCGAACCTACCATCAATGCGCTGGAAAAATTAGGATTTACAGATCCTACACCTATCCAGTTGGATAGTATTCCCCACACAATGGCGGGTAGAGANNAGAGACGTACTTGGTCAAGCACAGACAGGTACAGGTAAAACAGGTGCATTTGGTATTCCGCTGATCGAGAAAGTAAAGAACAATGAAGGGATTCAAAGTTTAATCCTTGCACCGACTCGTGAACTTGCTGTCCAAGTAGCTGACCAGCTAAAAGCATTTGGCCGTGGACAAGGGATTCAAGTCGTGACGATTTTCGGTGGGATGCCGATTGACCGTCAAATCAGAGAATTAAAGAAAAAACCTCAGATTGTTGTCGGGACACCAGGACGTGTTATCGACCACTTGAACCGTCGCACATTGAAGACTGACCAGATCAACACATTGATTCTTGATGAAGCAGATGAAATGATGAACATGGGCTTCATTGATGATATGCGTTTCATCATGGACAAATTACCTAAAGAAAACCGTCAGACTTTATTGTTCTCAGCAACAATGCCTAAAGCGATTCAAGAACTTATTCAGAAGTTCATGAAAGATCCGGTCGTTGTTAAAACAATGACGAACACAGATTCTGATCCACAGATTGATGAGTATTACACAATCATCAAAGAACTTGAGAAATTTGATACATTCACAAGCTTCCTTGATGTTCACAGCCCTGACCTTGCGATTGTCTTCGGTCGTACGAAACGTCGTGTGGACGAATTGACAAGCGCGTTAATTTCAAAAGGTTACCGTGCAGAAGGACTTCACGGTGATATCACACAGGCGAAACGTCTTGAAGTGCTCAAAAAATTCAAGAACGATGCCATCGATATTCTTGTCGCAACAGATGTTGCGGCACGTGGACTTGATATTTCAGGTGTTTCACACGTCTATAACTTCGATATTCCACAGGATGTTGAGAGTTATACACACCGTATCGGACGTACAGGCCGTGCCGGTAAACATGGTATGGCGATTTCATTCGTCAACCCGATTGAAATGGATTATATCCGTCAGATTGAAAAACAGAAAAATCGCACGATGAAAGCTCTTCGTCCACCAACACCTGGTGAAGTCATGAAAGCTCGTGAAAGCGAAGTTAAGAAAAAAGTGGCTGAATGGGTAGCAAAACCTTCTGAAGAACGGGTTCAATCAATCGCTGCGAATTTAGTTGAAGAATATGGTGACGTTAAACTGGTTACTGCATTGCTTCAAGAATTAATCCAGTCAAACAATGACGTGGACGTTCAGTTGACATTCGAAAAACCACTTGGCCGTAAAGGTGGAAAATCATCTTACGGACGTCGCGGTAATAATTCAGGTGGCAGCCGCAACTTCAAATCAGGGCAGAAACGCCGTGACAGTAAGGACGGCGGTCGTCGTAAGTCTTATGACCGTGGTGCGGGCTCAAGTAAACCTAAAACATTCAAAGGCCGTACATTTGCGGACCACAAAAAATAGTCTCATTTCAAAAAGTTAAATGCCGATAACAGGCGTTTAACTTTTTTATTTTTGTTATA
>DJUI01000110.1:14733-15110 GCA_002438305.1 Staphylococcaceae bacterium UBA6286
CTTGTTATAATTTAACTTAAGGAGGGATGACATGCGATCAATTCAAGAAATGCGTAAAGAACCAGTCACTGTTATTGAGCTTAAACGCTGCCATTATTTAATGTATATGCTTCTGCTCTATATACCAGTAGTGGCGATGCATTATTTTATTAATCATTACGACTGGACGTTATGGCTCTTAGCACTGTATGCGATACCGCTGTTCGGCATGCTGTTCATGCTGCTCGCACCTGGCGTTCGTTATCGGCATACGGCATTCTATATTCATCCGTTGATGATAGAAACGATGCGCGGTCTCTATTATCACAAGCGCACTGTAACACCGCTTGACCGTATCCAGCAAGTGAAGATCACACAGGGGCCGATTGCCTCAAGAT
>DJUI01000028.1:0-4697 GCA_002438305.1 Staphylococcaceae bacterium UBA6286
AACACCGACTGTTCCATCACCGACAAATGATGCTAAGTTCTCTACTGCTGACCTTCCGGGCAATGTGAATAAGGGTCTCATCACACGTGAAAACATCGGACCGATGAATTCAAATAAGCCGTAATCCATCAGCAGCGGCAGGAAGATACCGGCAAAGAAGAATACCGTGATCAATGTCGGCAGTAATCCATCATAAATCAGTCCGCCTGTATCTTCAGTGTTGATCCACGGGACATCCATATTGAAGTAGACGATAGTTGCAAAGATCCCGCCCAGTATACGAATGAGCAGCCAGATCCAATTGACTTCAAATAAATTTTTTAAGAATGATGTTTTAGCATTGCGAGTAACCGAAAAGTAAAGGGTAATGAAGATAGATAAAATAATAGTGAAATAGATCAATGTCGGCATAAATCCACCGATAAGTGCTTTAAATTTACCAGCAAGAACTGCGANNTAAACTTGTCTCTCCACCGACTTGAAGTGGTGTCATAAAGAGAAAGATACCAATGATTGATGCGATAATGAACTTCCACATGCCTCTTCTGCGCTGACTATCCGTATAGCTATTCATAGATTCCTCCAAAAATTATTCACTTTAAGTAATAAAAATACATTATATCTAAAAATATAATAACATAGATGAAGTATTAATATGCACTAAAATAACTAAATATTCTTTATTAGTTTAAAGAGTGATGGATACAGTTTCTATGAATGATTATACATAGATTTGAAACCGTTTACAATACAAAAAAAGAGACAGGATTCTACTCTGTCTCTCAGCCGTTTAAATCGTCGTCAGATGACTATATGCAGTCTCTTCCACATAGTCCGGACGTGCAGCTACAGCTCATTCTGTAATCAACATGACCTATCCTTCATCTATGAAGATACACTAAACTTCAAAGATGATAGACTCAAGCATCTCAATTTCATCTATACTGATATCATCACCAGCAATTTTGAAGTTCTCTTTGGCAAGTTTAAAGTGAGCTTTTGATTGTTGTTCTTGACCTTGTGCAGCACTTAATTCTCCCAGTGCCCGATGCACTGAACCGACACCAGACTCATCACCTTCGTCTCCTGCTAGTTTCAAGGCGTCATTCAACTTGGTTGCCGCTTCGTCATATTTCCCTTCCTGCATATAGACGTACCCGACCTCATAGCAATTGATGAACTTCAATAATTGTTCATCAGGAAAATGACGGTTGATGAGGTCTTCTTCCTGTGAGAAATAGTGTTTGGCCGCCTCAAATTCACTGTCCATACGGGATACTATGCCTAGTTCATGAAACNNGCTTCGTATTGGTCTTCAGGTGTTTCAGCTCTATCAAGCAGCTCTTGATAGACGTGAACTGCTTGTTCGAGATTCAATTTCAATGTATGGTAATAGCCTAATGCACTTAAATACTGATTGTAGTCCTGGTGTTCAGGCGTCACTTCTTTCTGTAAAGAAGCAAATAACTGTTCCGCCTGCTGTTCATCACCTTCATGAAACGCTTCAAATGCCTGCTCAATTCTTTCGTTTATGTCCATTTTTGGTCCACCTCATTGATATGTCTTTATATAAATTTTAAACCGAGAAATTTCGAAAGTCTATTAATAGCGCTGAGTTTAGAGAATATTCTTGATCATTCAACTATTGTTGTTCTTTTGTCAGTATTTGTTATAATCATCATACAACTTCATCAGAAAGGAATTCTATGTCATATACTAAATTATTTACGTTTATACTCAGTATTTTTGTAGTCGGAATGGTCGAGCTGATGATTGCAGGAATTTTAACGCTGGTTAGTGACGACTTAAATATATCAGAAGCACTTGCCGGCCAGCTGGTTACTATCTATGCATTTACCTTCGCATTGTCCGGTCCTGTTCTTGTCAAATTGACTAACAAGTATGAGCCGAAATGGGTGCTGCTGGTCACGATGGGCGTATTCATTATCGGGAACGCTATAAATGCTGGTGGGTCTACATTTACGGTGATCGTCATCGGCCGCGTGATTGCATCATCAGCAGCATCGTTGATCGTAGTCAAACTGCTTGCTTTGACCGTCGTTTTAAGTAAACCAGAAGTCCGCGGCAAAATGCTCGGACTTGTCTATATTGGTTTCAGCGGGGCCAATGTTTTCGGTGTGCCGATCGGGACTAAAATCGGCGAGTGGTTCGGCTGGCGTGCGACATTCTGGATGATAGTCGCAGTCAGTTTTATCGCAGCGATATTACTAATGTTCCAGCTGCCGAATAAGATTAAGCCTGCAGAAGACTCTGATGCTAGTGCAGGAACATCGAGACTACTCCATCCAAAAGAAGCAGCAAAATATATTTCTATTACCTTTTTAATATTGGCAGCGAACTCGGCGGTCTTCACTTATATCAGTCCTATCATGTTGAACGGCGGTTATGAATTATCAGCAGTATCCATCGCCCTATTCGTGGCAGGGATCGGCAGCATGACCGGGACCAGCCTGGGAGGTGCAATGACCGATCGACTCGGCAGCCGCAAATGGCTGATCATCAGCATATCAGTATTTATTGTCTCAGTGCTGTTGTTAAACGTGACATTACCTATTTACTTGCTGTTACTGTTTATTATTCTTATATGGAATTTATCAGAGTGGGGGACGAACCCTGCGATTCAAATGGGAATCATCAAGCAAGTACAAGGCGATACCAGTCAGATTATGGCATGGAATATGTCTGCGCTTAACGCCGGAATCGGCTTCGGTGCATTAATCGGTGGTGTGCTTGTCGAATATTATGCCCCGTCATACAGCGCTTATATTGCAGCAGCCCTAGGAGCTGCTTGTTTATTGATTGCATTGACTATTAAAAGATAATGAATTGAAATACGCCTGCAAATCTTGAATTTGTAGGCGTATTTCTAATCGGTTTATTATTTTCATCATTTCCCGGCCTTCTCATTGCGTTTGACGAAATTTCTTTTGATTAATAAAGGCTAGCAGCATTTCCCTGTCTTCTTCAAATGACAATTTTAAATTTTTGAACTTATCACTGTCTATCCATTGGATATCATGAATAAGATTGTCTGGATCATGAAAAGTTTTTTCTCCACCTATTATATTTACTAAGTAATATTTAACTGTCACTTGAAAATCTTTGATTGTAGAAGACTTTGTCTGTAAGTACTCTTTAACCTCAACATGATATCCAGTTTCTTCATGAAATTCTCTAATACAGCATTGTTCGAATGTCTCTTCCTGCTCTAGTCCCCCTGAAGGGACAGTCCATAATTTTTCTTCATCAAGTGTTCCTTGGAGAACCATTAACAACTTGTTATCTTTCACACAAATACCAGCTGACCCTTTAAATTCTTTCATAGCACTCACAAATACCCATAATAACACCTGGTAATGTTTGGAACTTGTACAGTGCCATCTTTTTCAAATTCCTGAAACATTTTAATCAATGCTTGTTCAAAAGCAGGATAGTTTTCATGTACTGGGTCAAGTGAATAACTGGCTGAGACGCATCTACCGACAAATTTCTTCAGCGTATAGTCAAGGGGATAGTCGAGTTCAAAGAGTTTAAACTGCCCATCAAAGAAGTCACTAATCTTCTCTTCTTCGCTGTTGTCTCCTCCGCTGAATGCTTTGAAGTCCGGGCAATGTTCTGTGAATATTGAATGCGTTCTTTGATTAATCTCAGCTGTTGCTACTCTAGTATTCCAGATGAGACAGACCGGCCCATTTTCTACAAGAATTCTCTGACATTCTTTCTTGAACTGCTCTGCGTTGAACCAATGGAAAGACTGAGCAGCAGTGATGATATCTACACTGTTATTTTCCAGTTCTGTATATTCAGCCGGCTGCTCACTGAGTTGTAACTCGCTGCACATCAATCCGTCTCTTAGTTCATTAGCCATCGCATGATTCGGTTCTATCGCTACGACTTTACAGCCGAGGTCCAACAGCTTCTCAGTAAATTTCCCTGTCCCTGCTCCTACATCTGCTACGACTGTCTGTTCATTGATTGAGAATTGATCCTTCATAAAAGCAAGCAGCGCATCTGGATACGATGGTCTGCCAAATTCATAGATTTCTGCTTTGTTTGTAAACAATTCGGTATGATTCAACTCCCTTACCCCCTGTTTCACATGCTGCTAAATAAATCGCTGTGTGAACTGCCCTTTGCCTTTTTCCATGTTTATCATACCATATGCGCCGTTAATAATCGTCATCTGCGGCGGTTTATGTCCGAAATCTACATCATAGAGGACTGGGATTTTGAGCTCCTGCGCTAGTTCTCTGTACAGATCTTCATACGTATAATCTTCTTTGACTTCAGGTTTGCCGACACGGCTGAATATTATACCTGCACAGTCATCGAACCAGCCAGCATACTTCATTTGAACAAGTGAGCGTTTGAAGTCAACTGTATCAAGTTCGCTGTCATCGATATACCATAGAATTGACTCATGATTAATATGATGTCGGAAGCCTTCTACATCACCGTATTCAGTCCCTATCAGATGACGGAAGCAGTCGATACATCCTCCGAGCAGTCGCCCTTCGATATGCATGCCGGACACTCGGTCTCCTATCGCATCAAAGCCTTTCCATTCAGTTTGTTCTGATAGCTTGAAGACGATAGACGTCGGATTCTCATGATCCCATTCTTCCTGATACAGTTCTGAAGAAACCTGATCTACCGACTCTCCTGCCTTTGTTCCG
>DJUI01000028.1:4726-13036 GCA_002438305.1 Staphylococcaceae bacterium UBA6286
TCACCGCGCAGATCGACGATGTTTGCCATATGAGCAGTCGCAATTCCAGTCTTGAGCGTTATAGCAAGCATCACTGTCGATATATCAGAATAGCCGGTCAGCCATTTCGGTTGAAGTTCTCCAAAATCCATGTATTCAAGCATATCGACTGCTAAATGTCCTCCCCACGGCGGCATGATGATATCCACTTCATCATCATTCATCATTTCAATTAAATATGCAGCACGTTCTTCTCCAGAACAGGCACGTGCTTTTTTTTGACCCCATATCGCATCTTTTTTCTTTACTTTGAAGCCGCGCGACTCCATCCGTTCAAATGTCTGTCTGAACATTTCTTCTGTCTCACGGTAAATTCCATTGGATACGGGCGTTACACCAATGACATGGTGCTCGTTTAATTCTGGATATTTCATTCATCTCATCCCTTTTATCGTAGTCGGTCCTGAATAATGCCGACCGCCCCTAAATAAGAATAGATGACTACAGGTCCAACAAATTTAAATCCCCGTGTTTTCAGATCGTGACTGACTATCAACGACAATTCATCTTTTGTTGGGACATCCTTTTCGTCATCATAATATCTAATAAGCGGTTGATGCGTCGTAATTGACCATAAATAATCCGAAAATGTCCCGAATTCCCGCTGCACTTCTTGAAAGGCAGCAGCATTTGTTACTACACTGTGAATCTTCGCACGGTGCTTAATCATGTCCGGCATCTCCAAAATCGTATTTAGTTTGTTCTCATCATATTTCACAATATCACTGATATCAAACCTATTAAATGCATTTTGCATTGTTTTTCTTTTCTTCAGGACTGTCAACCATGACAATCCTGCTTGAAAACTCTCCAGCACAAGAATTTCAAAGAGCAGCTGGTCATCAAAAACCGGCTGCCCCCATTCTGTATCATAATATTCCGTCATTAACGGATGCGTATCTGCCCAGCTGAAACGTTTCATAGCCATCCCCTCTTTTATCTGTTATTCATTCCGTACTAACAAAAAAGCAGCTGCTGCTGCTTCATTGAACCCTATTCTTTGAATCATTGTTTGACACCCTACTTATATATCAGTAATCCGATGATGATTCCAGTGACCACTATGATCCAGGGCGCCACTTTGAAAAAGTAGAGCATGACGAACAACAGAACAGCCCAAACTATATCCACAGGTGCTTTGATGGTATGGGTTATAATCGGTGCAATCCATGCGGCTGCCAGTATACCGAGGACGCCTGCATTAATTCCTTTCAGTGCCCGGCGCATCCATGTATTTCGTCGGAGCTGCTCCCAAAACGGCAGGCAGCCGGTGACTAACAAGAAGGCTGGTAAAAATATAGCTATCATAGCGAACAAACCGCCGACTGCCCCTTTCATAACAGCGCCTAAATAAGAGGCAAAAGTAAACAATGGCCCCGGCACTGCCTGAGCGAATCCATAACCTGCAATAAAATCATCAGCATCCAGCAGACCCGGCACGAACTCTCGTTCAAGTAACGGCAGAACAACGTGACCCCCGCCGAACACCAGTAGTCCTGACCGGTAAAACTTATCAAACATGACGAGCCAGTCGTTATTGATGCCATTTGCGAGCAGAGGTAATAACAACAAGATGATNNCATCTCCTGACGCTTCAAATAACAGAATACCGATAATCCCTGATACGACGATGATACTTATTTGTGTCACAGCTGTCTGAAACAGCAGACTGACCGCTAATGCCGTGACAGCAATCATCACTGAATGAATCGTCGTCATGCTCGTCTTCCCCATACCGATCAAGGCATGTAATACAACAGCTACTGCAACAAGCTTCAATCCTTGAATCCAATCAGTTGAAACAGCAAATGAATCAACAATATAGACAGCGGCAATCAACAGCAGGACAGATGGCAGTGTGAATCCTAGAAAGGCCAGAATTCCTCCTGCTATCCCGCCGCGCATCATACCGATGGCCATTCCTACTTGACTACTAGCAGGACCGGGGAGAAACTGGCAAAGTGCGACAAGATCCTGATACATTTTGTCACTCAACCACTTTCTACGTTCTACATATTCGTTTCTGAAATAACCTAAATGAGCTGTGGGTCCGCCGAACGATGTGACACCGAGCTTAAGTGCCACTAGAAAAATTTCAATCAGCCGTTTCATAAGTTCCTCCTAAAGCCATAGTTATGACTATCATACTATGCTTTAGAAGTCTGAAATATTACATTACTATTGAGATTTTGTTGAGGAATGTTTAATCCATCGGTCTACCACGACTATGTAGATGACATGAGTAAGCAGCCATCCAAACGCACCCGCTTGAGTCAATTCAAATAACGGCCGGACAGCAAGCACTGTCAATACATGATACAATGCACAAGTGATGACCAGTACAATGATTAACGCGGGTAAATATAAATACTTATGAGACTTGTAAATAATCAGCAGCAGCAAATAAATGATTACGCCAGTAATGATATGATAAGCTGTTTCTTCCATGAATGATGGTTTTCTCACAGTATAATCAATAATGAAATCTACATTTAACAGCAATCGGCTGATTGTAGTTCCAAAGAGGCTGTCCCATATTAACGTCAGCAGCAGCAGTAATACAGCTGCTGCTACAGCTTTTAACAGATGTTTCATTCCTTCTCTCCCTCTCTGAACGACTGATTCACAGTCACTTAATCCCGAATAATAATAGCCAAATAGTAGCACATGAAAAATCTTTTCCTAAAAAATGTGCTTATTTCTCAGATATCTTATACAATAAGAAAGTAGCTTAGTCTTTTACCACTAAAATTTGTCATTCTAGAACGAGCAAAGGAGTGATAACATGGACCATACAATTACAATCAAATCATATAAGTACCCTAATGTCCCTCATATTGAGTTCGAAGGGAAACTTCTTGAAGAAACAGCCCACTACTGGCTTGTATTTGCGCCTAGCAGCAATGAACTGAAACATTATATCAACCAGCAGACGTATCAATCTGATCATGACAGCCTGCACTTTTTCTCTAAATATCACGGTTACACCGTCTCCATCTATATTGATGATGACATGAGACCTATCAGTATGTTCTGCAACATCTCTACTCCATGTACAAATGTCGACGATGCCATTACTTATATCGATATAGACATGGACTACGTTAAATCAAACGAAGGACTATGGTTTCTGAAAAACCATGAGAATTATGTTAAAAACAGCAAGAAATATCATTACCCGATTCAGCTGACGAACTTTGCTGCCGTTTCCTTACAAGAACTGAAAACGAACATTACCAATGGCGTGTTTCCGTTCGGGGTCAAACAGTTTGATACTATAAAGCACCTTATCTAATAGATAAGATGCTTTTTTTAATGCTGATGGACATGTGCTTGTGCAGTATGTGTACATATTATCGACGGGTCATGAACTGTAGTGTTGCTTTCGACCTGTACTGTTGTATGGCTGATATTCTGATGTTCTAGTTCATGTGCGATAGTTTCCTGCACGTGCTGGCTTTCCTGAACTGTCATCGTACCATCCACTGTAATATGACAGCTGAGTGCATTTTGTCCACTCGTAATACACCACACATGAAGATCGTGGACGCCGTTTACGCCGGGTACTGACTGAACAGCATGAATGACATCATCGAGATGAACATTGGCAGGAGTTCCTTCCATCAGTATATGGACAGACTCACGTGTTACCCGCCAGCCGCTGACAAGTACGAGCAATGCGACGATGACACTCGCGATGGGATCTGCAATCCCCCAGTCAAAGAACATGATGAGCAGTGCTGCTGCGATAGCACCAATAGAACCAAGCAGGTCACCGATTACATGCAAAAAGGCCGCTCTGACATTCAAGTTCTCATGTGTATCACCACGCATCAGCAGCCAGGCGACAAAGATATTCACGAACAGACCAACTAAGGCGATAATCAGCATGCCATTTGATGCTACTTCAGGTGGATGTTTGAAGCGGTTAACAGCTTCATAGAAAATGTAGCCGGCGATCAGTATAAGTGTTACACCATTAAATACAGCAGCAAGTATTTCGAAGCGCTTGTAGCCGTATGTTTTTGTATAATCCGCTGATTTAGCACCGAATATNNAGAGAGATTGAATCTGACAGCATGTGTCCAGCATCTGATAATAACGCAAGACTGTTTGTCAATAAGCCACCGATTGCTTCAACAATCATATAGGCTGTAATCACAATGAAACTTAACAGCAGAGCTTTCTTATTAGTATTATGTACATGGTTATGTTCACCAGACATCAAATCACTTCCTTATCGTGACACTATTATAACACCAACACAAAAAATCAACTATAAGGAACCCCTATAGTTGATTAATGGGGACCGACGATTATTTCAGCCAGCCGCGCACAAATTTTTCTACTTTTGAAGCTTCATCGACCACATCTTTAATACGGTCTACTTTTTGCTGGTTAGTAACAAATGCTGAGACAATACCTGTATCAAGAATGGATTTCACTGAATCACTGATGGACTCTTTCGGTGCTTCTCCGTTTACTACAACTGTTTCATCTACGACCTGGTCAACATGCTGATTTTTGCCAGTCTGATTTTTGACAAGTGCAGTCGTTGTTGTCAGAAAAACAGTGGCAATTCCGCTGTATTTTTGAAGGTTGTTCAACTTCTCAGTCACTTGTTCACGACTTTCAATTTTTCTAATATATTGCATGGCATCCTTAGCGATATAAAACCCTGCTCCAATACCAAATCCTAATCTTAACCATTTCTCCATTGATCATTACCTCGCTTTAGTCAGTTTTCGATATGCTGCTGACATTCTTTACCCAATAAATCGCTTTTTATAGACATCCGGCATTATTTCACACGTAGTCGGCGCCAGATGATGACGATAGCGTGCAACAATATGATACAGCATATCGCGAAATATTCCAGGAATCAGCCGGCCAAGTGCCGCCGCCCGCCGGTAACCAATGATCTGCATCATATGCAGCACGGCTTCTGATTCTGTCTCAATGTTACTGTCTGTGACCAGCATGACACTTTCTGTTGTCTTGACAGACAATGTCTGAAAAAATTCCGAATACTGGTCTGAAAACATTAATTGTTCCTTGTCATCGTGCCGGAGCAGCCAGCGGATCCAATACTGACAAAACCCACAGTTACCATCATATATAACAACATTCATTAGCATCACCCCTGTCATTTTATCATAGCACGGCTTCTGTTGATGTTTAAGACCATTGATAAGTGGAATAATGATAGAAAATACTATTAAAGGAGCGATTATCGTGAAAACAATCTATGAAACATCAGCTATCAATACAGGTGGACGCGAAGGCGAAGCATATACAGAAGACGGTAACTTAAAAGTCAAAGTAGATAAGCCGAAAGAAATGGGCGGTACAGCGACAACAGAAACTAACCCTGAGCAGTTATTTGCTGCAGGATACAGCACATGTTTCAACAGTGCACTGGAGCTTGTCTTAAAAGCAGCTCACAAAGATTATGAATCAAGCCAAGTAAAAGCAGTTGTACGTCTAGTAGAAGATCCTGATGACAAAAACAGTTTCAAACTTGATGTAGATCTGGCAGCAGACATTAAAGGGCTATCTCAGGCAGATGCTGAGAAATTCATCAAGATTGCTCACAAACACTGCCCGTATTCAAAAGCATTGAAGGGCAATGTCAATGTGAACTTGTCAGCGACAGGCAGCGAAGGTTAATAATGATTCAAGATAACAGGGGCTCATCAAATGATGAGCCCCTGTTATCTGTTATTCAATCAGCAACATCTAGTGAGTTATTCAACCCAGTTACCTTGGCGGAATACAGGAACGACTTTGCCGTCACGTGTAATGCCGTCGATATCAAGTTCTTTGCTGCCGATCATGAAATCAACGTGAGTAAGTGAGCTGTTCAAGCCGACTGCATCCCGTTCTTCATCTGTCATTTCATTGGCACCAGGCACGGGTCCTGGATAAGCTTTCCCTAAAGCAACGTGACATGATGCATTTTCATCAAATAATGTATTGTAGTATAAGATGCCTGAATTGGATATCGGTGAATCTACTGGTACTAATGCTGCTTCCCCCAGTCTTCTAGAACCTTCATCAGTATCAAGCAGTTCTTTTAAGATATCATAACCCTGCTCCGCTTCGAAATCTGTAACGACACCATCTTTGAATGTCAATTTGAAGTTATCGATGATCTGTCCACCGTAGCTTAGCGGTAATGTATTGCTGACTACACCGTTCACGCGGCGGTAATCAGGTGATGTGAACACTTCTTCTGTCGGCATGTTTACTTTGATTTCAAGGTTGCCGCGGCTCTTATGACCGCCACCTGCGAATCTTGAGCCGTCAATCAGTCCAATTTCAAGATCAGTGCCCGGCGCTGTATATTTCAGACGGTCGAAGTTAAAATCACTTAACCATTTGGCACGGGTTTTCAAGAACTTACCATGTTCATTCCAAGCCTCAACTGGATCTTTTTGATCCACTCGAACGGTCTTCAAAATATTTTCCATCAATTTCTCAACCGCTTCTTCTTCTGATAATTCCGGGAAGACGAGTTTCGCCCATTCTGGGCCAGGATAGCCGACGATACACCATGGTTGATCATGACGCATACGTGAGTCACCTAGTTCTTTGGAAACCTTGCGCCCAGCACGGTTGGATGCAGCGATTTTTTCCGGATCAATATCTTTTAAACTTTCTGGAGATGTTGCATGAATAAAGAGCATAGATACTTTTTCTTTTAAGTAATAATCATTTTTCACTTTTAAATACGGCGGCAAATCTTCAATCGTTTCAATAGATTGATATTTCATATGAGCTTGTTGAAGGTTGCTGTCTGAGAGTTCGACAATGACTTTTTTCGCCCCTAGTTCATAGCTTGCTGTTGTAAATGCACGTACAAGATCAAGAGCGCGTACATCTGAAGATACAACGACGATTTCGCCTGGTTGAACGTTCAAGCCAACTTTTGCAATGACCTCAGCATATTTTTTAATCTGTTCAGTAAATGGTTTCATTAAATCACCTCATCGATTTAGTTACATATATTATATCGGAAACCGAATTAATTTGTAAATGAATATCTACTGTCAGTATTTATTATTTAATATTCATACGCTGCAGCCGCAGGGCATTCAACACGACCGACACTGAGCTGAATGCCATGGCAGCACCTGCAACCCACGGAGCTAATAGACCGAAAGCTGCAATTGGAATACCGATGACATTGTAACCGAATGCCCAGAATAAATTCTGCTTAATATTGCGCATAGTTTTCCGGCTCATAATCAGCGCATCAGCAATGCTGTTCAAATCACCACGTATCAACGTAATGTCTGCTGCCTCCATGGCGACATCTGTTCCTGTACCGATAGCCATACCAATCTGCGCAGTCGCAAGTGCCGGTGCATCATTAATGCCGTCCCCGACCATAGCGACCTGTCTACCTTCTGCCTGCAGTTGTTCAATGACCTTCGCCTTTTCTTCAGGAAGTACTTCTGCAATCACCCGGTCAATACCGACTTGTCTGCCAATCGCTTCCGCCGTTCTGTTGTTGTCACCCGTCAGCATGATTACTTCGATTTGGAGTGAATGAAGACGTTCGACGGCTTCACGCGACGTCTCTTTCACTGTATCAGCGACTGCTATCATTCCTTTGTATTGGCGATTAACAGCGACAAGCATAGCAGTCTTGCCGTCTGATTCCAGTATTTCCATATCAGCCAATACCGCATCCGTCAGCAGGATACCATCAAGAAGACGTCGTGTGCCGATCAATACTTCGTCATTTCGGATGACTGCCTGAATGCCGTAACCTGGAATGACTTCGAATACATCCGGTTTGATCAATGTCAGCCCGCGCTCATCAGCTGCCTGGACAATGGCTTCTGCAAGCGGGTGCTCAGACTGCCTTTCTGCTGAGGCTGCTATTTTAAGCAGCGCATCTTCTGACAGTCCATTTGGCATGAGATTCGTCAAGACAGGTTTACCATGCGTCACCGTACCTGTCTTATCGACAACGACCGTATCGATGTCTCCCGTCTGTTCAAGGTATTCTCCTCCTTTGAACAGCACCCCCGCTTCAGCAGCACGGCCGGACCCAGCCATGATGGATGTTGGTGTTGCGAGGCCTAGAGCACACGGACAGGCGATGACCAGTACACTGATAGTAATTTCAAGCGCCTGGGTAAAATTACCGGGATCGACTGCAACATACCAGATTATACCTGCTAATAGAGCGAGGCCGATAACGACAGGAACGAACACGCTTGAAATTTTATCTGCCAGACGTTGAATCGGTGCTTTTGA
>DJUI01000028.1:13080-13481 GCA_002438305.1 Staphylococcaceae bacterium UBA6286
GCTGTCTCTTTGCCGACTTTTGTCGCCCGCATATGAATGAAGCCATTCTTATTAATTGTAGAACCATACAGCATATCACCTGCTGTTTTGTCGACTGGCAGACTTTCACCCGTCAGCATGGATTCATCGACTGCCGACTGTCCGTCAATCATTTCCCCGTCGACTGGAATTTTTTCTCCGGGTTTGATCAAGACAATATCACCTTTGATGACTTCTTCCAGTGGAATGGTCTGTTCCTTATCATTTCGAATCACGACTGCTGTCTTGGCCTGTAAGCCCATCAATGATTTAATAGCACTGGAAGAGCGTCCCTTCGCTCTTGATTCTAATAATTTCCCGAGCAATATGAGCGTAATCAAGACAGCACTTGTTTCAAAATACAAATGCTCATGATGATTGGT
>DJUI01000084.1:0-12773 GCA_002438305.1 Staphylococcaceae bacterium UBA6286
ACGATTTGAAGCTGACTTCGGCAGTAAACGACTTGCTCAGTATTCCTGTGATTGCTTCTGGCGGCGCTGGGAAGAAGGAGCATTTTTACGATGTATTTACGGAAGGGAAAGCCGATGCGGGACTGGCGGCGACCATTTTTCACTATAAAGAGATTGCTATTAACGACTTAAAGGCAGACTTGAAGCAAAAAGGGGTAGAGATCCGATGAGCGAAACAGAAAAGAATACAACCATTAACCAAAAAGAAGCTCTGGCCGGCATTCGCTGGAATGAAGCAGGTTTAGTGCCTAGCGTTGTGCAGGATGCTAATACTCTAGAGGTACTGATGGTTGCTTATATGAATTCGGAATCATTGCAGCTCTCCCTGAAGAGTGGTCAGACATGGTTCTGGAGTCGTTCACGCAGCGAGCTATGGCATAAAGGCGGAACTTCAGGCAACACACAAGCTATTACCTCCATATCCTATGATTGCGATAGTGATACGCTGCTCGTGAAGGTTGTCCCTGAAGGACCAGCTTGCCATACTGGAGCTACGTCATGCTTTTTCCGTGAGATACCTTTGAATAACCCAATCGCGGAAGCTCAGAAACCGGCAGCGAGTCTTACGGATGGAGAACGTTTTGCTGTACTCGGTGAGCTGGAGCGCGTAATCGCTGAGCGGGAAGTAGAGCGTCCAGAAGGAGCATATACGACCTATTTGTTTGATAAAGGTGTCGATAAGATTCTTAAGAAGGTAGGCGAGGAAGCCTCCGAAACGATTATTGCTGCCAAAAATAAAGATAATGCCGAGCTTCGCCTTGAGGTCAGTGATCTGATCTATCACTTGCTGGTACTGCTACAAGAGCGCAAACTTCCGCTGGATGAGATCATGGAAGAGTTGAGTACCCGTCACGAGCGTCCACGCCGGGATCAGTACTAGGGAGGGGACTGGCCGATGCATATCGATTATCATACGCATCATGAGCGTTGCGGTCATGCCGTGGGCAAGCTTGAGGATTATGTGAAGCGTGGGATAGAGCTTGGACTTCAGCAGCTAGGGTTATCCGACCACTTGCCGCTCATCCATGTAGATCCCGCTAGCTATTACCCTGAAATGGCCATGCCAATGGCTGAACTGCCTCGTTATGTGGAAGAATGCCTGACGCTGAAGGAACGCTATCGCGGAGTCATAGACCTGCGACTAGGGCTGGAAGCGGATTATATTGAAGGCTCCGAAGATCAAATTCGCGAGATTTTGTCTCCATACCCATGGGACTATCTAATAGGCTCTGTGCATTTTCTTGGGGAATGGGACATCACGGATTATCGACAGGTTCATGGCTGGGAAGGCAAGGATGAACTAGGGGTATATCGTCTTTATTATGATGCTGTAAAGAAGTCGGCGTTATCGGGATTATATGATATTATAGGACATATGGATGTTATTAAACGGTTCGGCTATGGTCCACAGACACCAGAAGGTAAAGCAGAGGTGAGAACGCTGGAGCTGGAAACCTTAAAGGTTATAGCGGATAGCGGAATCGCCATGGAGCTGAATGCTTCAGGACTTTCCAAGCCATGTGCCGAGATGTTCCCGGCGGAACATCTGCTACAGGAAGCCTTAAAGCTCGGTATACCGCTTACGCTCGGCTCGGATGCACATGACCCTGCCAAGCTCGGTGACGGCTTGCAAGAGGCACGTAGCATGCTCTGGCACACAGGCTTTCGTGAACTGGCTGTATTTGAGGGACGCCGCCGTACCACTGTTCCGTTCAAACTATAATTTATAATCCGCAGGAGGGTATTATGCATCATCAACAATTACGTATTTTTTCCGGTTCGTCGAATCCAAAGCTAGCGGCAGATATTGCAGAGCGACTTGGTGTTGAATTGGGGCAGATTAAGCTGACCCGTTTCATGAGTGGCGAGATTTACGTGCATTACGAAGAGAGCATCCGGAACTGCGACGTATTTTTGGTGCAATCCCTATCCCATCCCATTAATGAGATGTTCGTGGAACTGCTCGTGATGATAGATGCTGCCAAACGGGCATCGGCGCGTACAGTTAACATTATTGTGCCGTATTATGGATACGCTCGGCAGGAACGCAAGTCCGCACCTCGTGAACCGATCTCGGCTAAGATGGTAGCTGATGTACTTACGACCGCGGGCGCAACCCGTGTGATCACTATCGACTTGCATGCAGCGGCGATTCAAGGATTCTTCAATATTCCGATTGATCATTTAATGGGGGTACCAATCCTTTCAGATTACTTCCTTGAACGAGATGACATTGATCTGACTGAAACAGTTGTGGTCTCTCCGGACCATGGTGGTGTGACGCGTGC
This sequence comes from Staphylococcaceae bacterium UBA6286, assembly GCA_002438305.1. Classification (GTDB taxonomy): domain Bacteria; phylum Bacillota; class Bacilli; order Staphylococcales; family Staphylococcaceae; genus Macrococcus. The sequence continues at coordinate 2,328 of DJUI01000084.1, forward strand.
ACGTAAAATGGCAGACCGTCTAAAATCACCGATTGCGATCATCGATAAACGCCGTCCGAAGCCTAATGTGGCAGAAGTGATGAACATCGTCGGTGATATTAACGGTAAAACAGCAATCATCATTGACGACATCATCGATACAGCAGGGACTATTACTTTGGCAGCACAGGCACTGATTGATAAAGGTGCAAAAGAAGTCTATGCTTGCTGTACTCACCCAGTATTATCAGGACCTGCTTATGAAAGAATTGAAAACTCTGCGATTAAAGAACTTGTCGTGACAAACTCCATCGTTCTTACTGAAGAACAGAAACCGGCAAAAATCAAACAGCTGTCAGTCGGTGAATTACTAGCTCAAGCAATCATCAGAGTCTATGAACAAGAATCGGTCAGTGTATTGTTCGATTAAAAATGTTTACCCTCACTATTGTGAGGGTATATTTATTTCATGAACGATAAAAAACATTCTGCAAGCAGGTTACCACAACTGATGGGCAGGTGTAGGAGCGCTTACGGAGCGCAGTCGAAAGGATGAAATAATATTATGACATCATTAAAATCAGTAACTCGTGAAGGTAAACAGACAAAATCAGTATTAAACCAATTGAGAAACGAAGGAAATATTCCTGCAGTCGTCTATGGTTATGGTGCTGAAAATACATCAGTACATGTTGTAGAAAAGGATTTCGTTAAAGTCATCCGCGAAGTTGGACGTAATGGTGTTATCGAATTAGAGGTCGATTCTCAGCCGGTCAAAGTAATGGTATCTGATTATCAAGTAAATCCACTTAAAAATCAAATCACTCACATTGATTTCTTAGCAATCAATATGAAAGCAGAATTGACAGTTGATGTTACAGTGACATTAACAGGAGAAGCTGCCGGCGCTGCTGAAGGCGGCGTTGTACAACAACCACTCTATACAGTATCAGTCACAGCAACACCAGACGAGATTCCTGAAACAATCGAAGTAGATGTGACATCATTGAACATCGGTGATACGATTTCAGTTGCTGACTTACGTACAGGTAGAAACTTCACTATTAACAATGAAGACGACGAAACAGTAGTATCTGTTGTACCACCAACAGTCGAAGCTGAAGAAGGCGATGAAACAGAAGCAGTTGAAGGCGAAGCAGCTGAAAACACTGAGGCAACTGAAGAAAACAGCGAAGAAAAATCAGAATAACAAGTAATTTTTAAACGCCCTGGCAGCGCCGGGGCGTTTTTCTTTATGGATGAGACAGTTGATTTCTTTATTTTTCACGGTTATCGAAAAATGGTAAACTCTTTATATTAGGATTAATGGTAGGAGGCTGTTATGAAGTGTATCGTAGGGCTCGGTAATATCGGGCGTAAATATGATGGGACAAGGCATAATATCGGCTTTATGGTGGTCGATGAACTCGCAAAAAAACACCATATCGAACTAGATAAGCAAAAATTCAATGGCTTGTATACAGTCGCTATGATTAACGGCGAAAAAGTACTGCTGATTGAACCAATGACATATATGAACTTATCTGGTGAAGCGGTAAGGCCACTGATGGACTATTACAAAGTAGCACTGGAAGATTTATTAGTATTGTATGATGATCTTGATATGCCGCCTGGAAGACTGCGGCTCAGACAAAAAGGTTCAGCAGGTGGTCACAACGGTATTCGATCAATGATACAGCATTTAGGGACTGATCAATTCAAACGGATTCGAATTGGTATCGGACGCCCGAACGGACGCATGAGTGTGCCGAACTTCGTGCTGCAGCGATTCACAGACGATGAGATGATAGTGATGGACCGTGTCATTGACCGGACAGTGGAAGCGTGTGAGACATTTCTTACACAGGAGCGTTTCGAAAATATAATGAATCAATATAATGGTGATGTCAATTGAGAACTATAATAACTAAAATTTTAAGCCAGGATGAACGATTTAATGAATTAAGCAGTATATTCGGCAGGAAAAACTTGTTAATCACTGGTTTGAACCCTTCTGCGAAAGCAACTATGATTGCAGAGCAGTATATCGCTGCCGGCAGACAGATGATGATTGTAACGAGCAGCCTGTATCAGGCAGAGCGGCTTGAATCTGATTTATCCCAGCTGCTGTCAGCGGACGAATTATTTAAGTACCCTGTTCAAGATATTATGATTGAAGAGTTTTCGACAAAGAGCCCGGATTTAATGAGTGAACGTATAAGAACCTTGTCCCATCTGATCACTGGAAGACCTGGGTTATTTATCGTACCTATTAACGGACTTAAAAAATTAGTCACACCGAAGCAGTTGTTCGGTGCTCATGTTCTGACATTGAAGCTAGGAGAAGATCTTGATCTAGCAGAATTACAACAGCAGCTTATCGATATGGGTTATAGGAGACGTAACCGCGTGACGACCGTGGGTGAGTTTTCTGTCCGGGGCGGCCTCGTTGATATTTTTCCCATGATCGGCCGGCCTGTCCGGATGGAACTCTTCGACACTGAAATTGATGCACTTCGTCACTTTGATGCGGACAGTCAGCGGTCAGAAGACAATATTGAATCAGTCGATATTACGTCAGCGAGCGAGTTCATCTTCAATTCAGAGCAGATTGCACGCATTCAGCAGGAACTCAAACAAGCGCTGGAAAAGACTGAGAAGAAAGTATCGAAAGAAGCGGCTGAAACGCTGCATGAAACATATGATTCATTGATGATGCATACGACAGAACTGCTCGATCATAATATTTTACGTCGAGCTATTAAGTTTGCTTATCCGATTGAAACGACAATCGTCGATTATTTGACTGATGATGCGATTGTTGTTGTTGACGGGTACAATCGTATCAACGAATCGGAGCTTGCAGTGACACGCGAAATTGAAGAATTTCAGACGTCACTTATTGAATCAGGCCGCGGATTTATTGGTCAGAGCTTCATCAAAGAGGCTGCGTTCAATCAACTGCTGAACCGTTATAAGACTGCCTTCTTTACGCTCTTTACAGCAACGATGCCAGTAGCGATTGAAGAGCTCGTCAAATTCTCATGTAAACCGGTTCAGCAGTTCTACGGCCAATATGATTTAATGTTCTCAGAGTTTGATCGATTCAAAAAACAAGGATACACCATGGTAGTACTCGCTTCTAACCCAACCCGTAAGAAAAAAATAAAAGATATGCTGGTCGATATGCAGCTGCCGGTTGCTGTCGATCGAGTGACAGAAGAGACGGGTGTTGCATTAATTACTGAAGGGGATTTGTCTGAAGGCTTCGAGCTGCCGTTCATGAAGCTTGCTGTAATCACTGAAAGAGAGTTGTTCAAACTCCGCAAAGAGAAGCCGAGACGGACGCAGAAGAAGTTATCGAACGCAGAGAAGATCAAGTCCTATCAAGAACTGAATATTGGAGACTATATCGTTCATGTGCATCACGGTGTCGGCCGTTATATGGGCGTTGAGACACTGCTCGTCAACAACATCCACAAAGATTACATCAAAATTCAGTACAAAGGTACAGACCAGCTGTTTGTTCCTGTCGATCAGATGTCGTATGTTCAGAAATTTGTCGGCTCAGAGGAAAAAGAACCTAAACTGAATAAGCTCGGTGGAACTGAATGGAAGAAAACAAAAGCCCGGGTCCAGCAGAGTGTCAATGATATTGCAGATGAACTGCTGAAGTTGTATCAGGAACGGGAACGTGTGCAAGGTTATCAGTTTGGACCGGATACGGAAGAACAAGAAAACTTCGAGATGGATTTCCCCTATGAACCAACAGAAGATCAAGTGCGCTCGCTCGCTGAAATCAAAGAAGATATGGAAAAACCAAAACCGATGGACCGCCTGTTATGTGGGGATGTCGGTTATGGTAAGACGGAAGTTGCCGTTCGTGCAGCCTTCAAAGCGGTGATGGATGGTAAGCAAGTTGCCTTCCTTGTACCGACGACAATTCTTGCGCAGCAGCACTACGAAACATTCATTGAACGAATACAGGATTTTCCGGTTGAAGTGCAGATGATGAGCCGCTTCAGAACGGCAAAGGAAATCAAGCAGACGAAAGAAGGGCTGAAATCTGGATTCGTTGATATCGTGATCGGTACACACAAACTACTCAGTAAAGATGTCGTCTATAAGGACTTAGGATTATTGATTGTCGATGAAGAACAGCGTTTTGGTGTTACCCATAAAGAGAAGATTAAAGCACTGAAAACGAATGTCGATGTTCTGACAGNNGCTGCTCGGCGTCCGTGACTTGTCAGTCATTGAAACGCCGCCGGAAAACCGCTTCCCAGTGCAGACATATGTGCTTGAGTACCAGCAGAACTTCATCAAGGAAGCGATGGACCGGGAGCTTGCTCGTAACGGCCAGGTCTTTTATTTATACAACCGGGTGCAGACAATCTATCAAAAAGCTGAGCAGTTAGAGATGATGCTGCCATCTGCCCGTATTGCGGTCGCGCATGGACAGATGTCGGAGCGTGAACTGGAAGAAACGATGCTCGCGTTTATTAACGGAGAATACGACGTTCTTGTAACGACGACCATTATCGAAACGGGTGTTGATGTACCGAATGCCAATACGCTCATTATTGAAGACGCCGATAAATTCGGCTTAAGTCAGTTGTATCAGCTGCGCGGACGTGTAGGCCGAAGCAACAGAATCAGCTATGCTTATTTTCTGCATGCGCCCAACAAAGTGCTGACAGAAGTCGCCGAGCAGCGGCTGCAGGCCATCAAGGAATTCACCGAGCTCGGTTCTGGATTTAAGATTGCGATGCGGGACTTGAATATCCGCGGCGCAGGTAACCTGCTCGGTCGTCAGCAGCATGGTTTCATTGATGCAGTCGGTTACGACTTGTACTCTGAGATGCTTCAGCAGGCAGTCAATGAAAAACGAGGCATTGAAGTGAAGGAAGAAGTGCCTGACATCGAAATCGATGTGCAGGTCGATGCTTACATTCCAGCTGAGTACATACGTGAAGAACAAGCGAAAATTGAGTTCTACAAAAAACTACGCTCAATTGAGACCGAACAGGAACTGATGGATGTTCAGGACGAACTGACTGATAGATACGGTGATTATCCTGTAGAAGTCGATCGACTTCTTAAAATCGTTAAGGTCAGAATCAATGCCTTGATGTTCGGTATCGTTCGTGTAAAAGAAATAGGAAAAGAAATCGAAATAATGGTTTCTGAAGCATCGACTGCAAAAGTTGACGGTGCGAAGCTGTTCAAAGATACAGAATCATTCGGTCGTGAATTGACCATCAGTGTGTCAGAAAACAAGATGAAACTGGTCCTTAAAAAGCGCGGCAACTGGCTGCAGTCTCTTGTTCAATTGACAGATGTGATACAAGGAAGCTTGAAAATTGATGAAGAAGAATGAGGGTGTCTTCAGTACGGTCATCGTGCTGACGATAACAATGTTTCTTGTCAAAGTTTTGAGTGCAGTATACCGCGTTCCTTATCAAAATGTCCTCGGTGATGCCGGGCTGTATGCTTACCAGCAAGTCTATCCGGTCATTGCAATCGTCTCAGTACTCAGTCTCAATGCGATACCAAGCGTCATCAGTCAGCAGCAGGATAAGAATTTCCCAGGAAAATTAGTCAATGTACTGCGCATGATCAGTCTGCTGGTGCTGGTCATCTTAGTTGTCTTCAGTGATGGCGTGACCACATTGATGGGAGATGTCCAGTTAAGCGGCATGTTCAAAGCAGCAGCACTTGTGCTCCTGCCGTTCAGCTTTGTCGCCGTTGTCCGGGGAAGACTGCAGGCTGATAATGAGATGCGGACGATTGCTGTGTCGCAGTTGATTGATCAGCTGCTGAGAGTAGCGACCATTTTAATAGCAATCTTCCTGTTCACTAAAGGATTTACGATTTATGAGAGCGGTATGCTCAGTATTTTCGGATCATTTTTGGGTATTTCCGGTGCATGGCTTTACTTGAAGTATGGCAGGAAGCTGAAAATATCAGGCAGGGGATGGTTATCCGCTGCAGAATTCAAGCGGTTCTTTGTATTGACACTCTTCTATTCGCTCAGTTATCTCATCATGATTCTCTGGCAGGTCGTCGATAGTTTTACGGTACTTAACGGATTGAAACAGTCCGGCTTAGCCATTGAAGAGGCGCGGGTACTAAAAGGTATCTATGACCGCGGGTCGTCACTCATTCAAATGGGGCTGATCGTGACGACATCGTTTTCACTCGTTCTCATCCCTCTCCTTGCAGCCGGTCGAACCAGCAAAGATTATACGTTGATGAATGACTATGCGCGTTCAGCTCTTAAAATCACCATCATATTCAGCAGTGCAGCAGCTGTCGGATTAATGAATTTAATCAGGCCGTTTAATTTGTTGTTGTTTGAAGATACACGTGAAGCAGCAGCGCTCGGTGTCTATATGCTGGCGATTNNTTATCTTTGTTTCGCTTATCATTATGTACACCGCGATGCTGCAGGTGACTGAACAATATATGATTCAAGCACTCGGGGTAGCAGCAGGGCTCATTGTGAAAATAGTATTTAACATCATTCTCGTCACGCAATTTGATGTGTTCGGCGCAGCAGTGGCAACAGTGAGCGGCCTTGCTGTCTATACTTGCTTGCTGCACAGTAGTATTCACAAACGCTATACGTTAACCATGCGGTCGTTCATCATTAAATGGGTCATCGTCCTTATCACGATGAGTGCAGCTCTGCAGATCGTCTGCCTGATTCCTGCTGCAACAAGAGTCAGTGCACTAGTAGTTTCCTTGATAGGTGTCGCCTTAGGGGTTATGATAGTAATAACAGCACTGACGAAATGGAAGCTGCTGATGAAGCAGGAGTGGACTTATTTGCCGTTCGGCGATAAGGTCATTGATTTGATGAAAGAATGAAGGGATACAAGATGAACGCTATTACTGTAATTGGACTCGGAAACTACGGACTCGATGAACTGCCGTTCGGTATTTATCAACTCCTTAACAAAACGAAAAAAGTATATGTCAGAACGTTAAAACATCCAGTGATTGATGAACTGCCGGACGTCAATTGGCACAGCTTCGACGAGACATATGAACGTCACGATCAGTTCGAAGCGGTATATGAAGATATTGTTGAGCAGCTTGTTGAGGCAAGTCGTCATCAGCCGGTGGTCTATGCCGTACCAGGACACCCGATGGTTGCTGAGACGACCACTCAGCTGCTGCTGAAACGCGATGATGTGAACGTGACCGTCAAAGGCGGAAAGAGTTTTATCGATGATTTGTTCACCGCAGCGGGTTACGATCCTAATGATGGCTTTCAGCTGCTTGATGCAACACAGTTTGAGACGAATCGCGTCAATATCAGAAATGCACTGATTGTGACACAAGTGTACAACCAAATCGTTGCAGGTGACCTGAAAATTTCTCTGATGACAAAATATCCTGAGGATCATCCTGTTGTCATTATCACTGGTGCACGCGGTGCGGCTGCAACTTATCAACACGTGCCGCTATATGAATTAGACCATGAATTCCAAGAATCCAATCTGACAAGTTTGTTCATTCCACCAGTGACCGGTGACGGCCTGAATGGTGAATTTAGTACTTTAGTTGAAGTAATGACAACACTCGTAGGTCCGAATGGCTGCCCGTGGGATCAGAAACAGACCCATCAATCATTGAAACGGTATTTGATTGAAGAAAGCTATGAACTGATGGCCGCGATTGATGCAGATGATATCGACAATATCATTGAGGAGCTCGGCGATATTCTACTGCAGGTAGTCTTCCATGCAGCTATAGCAGAAAAAGAAGAAATGTTTGATGTCAGAGAAGTAGTGACGTCAATTACTGACAAGATGATTCGTCGACATCCCCATGTCTTTGGTGCAGAACAAATCAGCACGATAGAAGAGCTGAACGTCATATGGGAAGCAGAAAAGCGTAAAGAAGGCAAACAGCCTCGGGAATTCAAAGCAGAAAAAGTGTTTGCTGACGTTGTGGCAGCCATCTATGAACGCATGCAGCAAGGCATACCGATAGAACAAGCGATAAAGGAGATATAGAATGAGACTCGATAAATATTTGAAAGTATCACGGTTGATCAAACGACGGACACTTGCTAAAGAAGTGAGTGACCAGGGACGTATTACTATCAACGGTAACGTTGCAAAAGCATCATCCAATGTCAATATCGGCGATGAACTGGTAGTTAAACTCGGACAGCGTATCATTACTGTCGAAGTGACGGCATTGTCAGAACATGCTACTAAAGACAACGCAAAGCAGATGTTTGAAGTGAAAAAAGAAGAGAAAGTTAATTCTATGCTTGAATAGGGGGAATCAAGATGGCGCGTAAAGTTAAAAATATTAACAACGACTACACGAAGCAGAACCGTATCAAAGTGAAGTCCAGCCGTGTCGTCAGAAAGAGAATGTCAGTATTCGGCGGCGTGCTGGTGGCCATCTTGCTATTTCTGACAATATTGCTGATTGTCCAGCTGCAGCAGAATAAAGAATTGAAACAAGCTCAGGATGCTAAAACAGAAGAACTCGCTCGGCTGAAGGACAAAGAAATTGCCTTAAAAGAAAAGTTGAAGCAGTTAAACAACAAAGAATATATTACTAAAATAGCACGCAGTGAATATTTCCTGAGCAATGACGGAGAAATCATATTCAAGATACCTGATGAGGACAACGGTAAAAAAGCTGACGAAGAGTAAACATTCAGAAAACTAATGAAGCTGGTTGTCATTTAAAGGAATCAGTCATATAATAAAGATAGGAAAAAAATCTGGGAGGATTCATTAAACATATGTCAATTGAAGTTGGAAGTAAGTTAAAAGGTAAAGTCACAGGCATTAAAAATTTCGGTGCATTTGTGGAATTGCCTGAAGGAAAAAGTGGTCTTGTGCATATTAGTGAAGTAGCAGATAGTTACGTTGAAAATGTTGCAGATCACCTCGAACTAGGTCAGGAAGTAGAAGTCAAAGTATTAACTATAGGTACTGACGGCAAAATCAGCCTTTCTATAAAAAAAGCAAAAGAAAGACCAAGACCTCAGAGAGCACCACAGCAGGAGAAAAAGCCTGAGGATTTTGAGAAGAAACTGTCCAACTTCCTGAAGGATAGTGAAGATCGACTAACTTCAATTAAACGTCAGACTGAGTCACGTCGTGGTGGTAAAGGTTCTAAACGTTAATAGATTGTCAGAAAGATTGTCTGCGGACAATCTTTTTGTTATTTGAAGGAGGGCTGACAATGAATTGTTGCTGGAATGCTGAGCAGCATGTAGCGGTTGCTGTATCAGGCGGCGTTGACTCTATGGTCCTGCTCGATCAGGTGAGAACGTCCGGGACATTCAAAACATTATCAATCGTGCACGTCAATCATGGGCAGCGCGCCGAATCAGCAGTGGAACAGCAGATGATTGAGCATTATGCAGCAACTTATGGCATTCCCTGCTATACATCGCAGATTCCATCCGGCTATTTTGATGCCGATAAAAGTATCCAGCAGGCAGCCCGTGATTACCGCTATCAGTTTTTTGATCAAGTGATGACCGATCAGCGACTGGATGTTCTGCTGACGGCTCACCATCGGGGCGATCAGCTGGAAACGATAGCCTTTCGTCTGTTGACGCGCCGCTTCTATATGCAGCCGCTAGGGATTACAGATGATAAGCGGAGCAGCTATCAATTGTGCAGGCCGCTGAAAGATGTCAGTAAGTCAGCATTACGTGCCTATGCTGAAACTCATGCTATTCCCTACATGGAAGACGCATCGAACAGCAGCACAAAATACGCACGCAATGCGATTCGTCACGAACTGCTGCCGACTATAGATGCCATCGACCAGCTGTCATCCGATGCATTGATTGATTTTGCTGACTGGCATGCAGATGTGCTGGAACTGATTGCACTGAACGTTTTGGACTTCAGCCGTGCTGTGACTGAAACAAAGCGGGGGTACCGCTGGGCGAGAGAGGCGTTCAACCAGCTGAATCACTTAGTGAAACGCGCCTTATTAGTCCAGCTGATTGAGTCAAGTGAACACGAATCACTGGCGCTCAGCTACCTTGATGAAATTATCCGGGTTGCAGCGTCGGATACTGTGCAGGTCAGTTTCTCTGTGACTTCACAATGGAATATTGAAATTGCATATGATAAATTGATGGTACACCGTGTCCAGCCGCTAGATGATTATTTGGAGATTCAATCACCTGGGAAATACTTATTCAATGATTATGAAATTGAACTGACCTCTCCAACTGATCAAATAATTATTGTCAGACTGCCGCAGCCTCATGATAAAATAAAGGTTGGCAATCATCACCAGAAGGTTAATCGCATCATGATCAATGACAAGGTGCCGGATTCTGAAAGAATCAGGCTGCCGATTGTAGAAATAGAAGGAAGCATTGTAGCAGTCGGCACGTTAAAACGTGCGCACCACCCTATACACGACATATTGATAATTAAAGGAGAAGAACAACATGCATAATGT
>DJUI01000084.1:12786-13045 GCA_002438305.1 Staphylococcaceae bacterium UBA6286
ATCGTATTGACAGAGGAACAGATTGAAGCAGCCTGCAACAGACTTGGTAAACAACTGACTGAAGATTATAACGGTAAATTGCCGCTATGTGTCGGTATACTGAAAGGGTCTGTCTTGTTTATGACAGACTTGATCAAACATATCGATACACATGTCGAAATTGACTTTATGGACGTATCTAGTTATCACGGTGGTACGGAAAGCACGGGAGAAGTGAAAATCCTTAAAGATCTGGGAACATCAGTTGAGAACCGTGATG
>DJUI01000074.1:0-5102 GCA_002438305.1 Staphylococcaceae bacterium UBA6286
TACAAGGTGTACTGACAACAGATGCGGCGCAAATTATCTTCATCGATACACCAGGAATTCATAAGCCGAAACATGTACTCGGTGATTATATGATGAAAGTGGCTAAAAACACGTTGCGCGAAGTAGATGCTATATTATTCATGATCAACGTTGAAGAGAGTATCGGCCGCGGCGATCAATATATCGTGGAGATGCTGAAAAATACTAAGACACCGGTATTTCTCGTACTGAATAAAATTGACCTTGTCCATCCGGATCAGCTGATCACTGAAATCGAGAAATATAAAGATCTGCTGCCTTTTGCAGAAATCATTCCGATTTCAGCGCTGCAGGGAAATAATGTCGAGCGTCTTGTAGAGGTTGTCAGCGGCTATCTGCCGGAAGGGCCGATGTACTATCCGAAGGACCAGATATCTGATCACCCAGAACATTTTATCGTGGCTGAATTAATCCGGGAAAAAGTCCTTCATCTAACAAGTCAGGAAATTCCTCATGCGATCGGTGTGAATGTAGAGAAGATGGTTCGTGAAAGTGAGGACCGTGTTCACGTTGAAGCGACGATCTATGTGGAACGCGATTCCCAGAAAGGAATTGTCATCGGTAAGCAGGGCAAGATGTTGAAAGAAGTCGGTAAGCGTGCCCGGCAGGATATTGAAATGCTGCTCGGCTCCAAAGTGTATTTAGAGCTGTGGGTGAAAGTGCAGAAAGACTGGCGTAACAAGCCGAATTTCATCAGACAGATCGGCTACCGTGAAGATGAGTATTAAGCGATGCTGAATAAAGTGAACGGTATCATCATCCGTCGTGTTGACTACGGGGATTCGCATTTAATAGTGACGTTTCTTGCTGAGCACGGCAGAAAGATACCGGTCATGGCAAGAAACGCTAAGAAATCTAAGAAGTTCGGCTACGCGCTTGATCTGTTCTATGAGAATCTATTTATTTTCTCCCAGTTCAAAGGGATGGGGACACTCAGCTCTGTTGATACGCTGAACAGTCATTATGCGATACGCAGTGATCTGTTCAAGCTGACTTATGCGCAGTACATCGNNAGTAAATTCGTCTATCAGCTGCTGAAGTTCGGGCTTGACCATATTGCAGCCGGGGCAGATCCTGCAGTCATCGCACTGATCGCCAGTCTGAAATGTATGCCGCTCTATGGCTATACGCCGAACTTCGATTACTGTTCGGTTGACCAGTCTACTAATCATGCGGCGTTTGCCGGCTACTCCATGAAAATGAACAGTGTCCTTACAACACAAGCGATGGTAACAGATGAACATGCGATACCGATGAGCAATAAAAGTCTATATTTTCTATATCTACTGAACAATCTACCACTCGATCAGTACAGTTCGGTGACCATCCATACAGATGTGGTGAGGGAAATGGAACGGTTAGTCTTCCAGCTGTATGATGAATTTATAGGTGTTTCGCTGAAATCAAGACGAATACTGGAACAGTTAAGATAGACGGGTCAAAAAAATAAGCCTCCATTCAACTGAATGGAGGCTTATTTTTTAAAATCTTACTTTTTCAGCAAGGAAGCTTTTGACTTCACTGATCGGCATACGAATTTGTTCCATCGTGTCACGATCACGGACAGTGACCTGGTTATCTTCCAATGAATCAAAGTCAAATGTAATACAGTAAGGGGTTCCGATTTCATCTTGACGGCGGTAGCGTTTACCGATAGACTGGCTTTCGTCAAAATCAATATTGAAATCCGCACTCAGTTCTTCGAATACTTTAAGCGCGTCTTTAGACAGCTTCTTGCTGAGCGGCAGGATGGCTGCTTTGTAAGGCGCTAGTGCGGGGTGGAAACGCAGCACTGTACGTTTGTCATCGCCCTCAAGTGTTTCCTCATCATAAGCATCGCACAGGAATGCAAGTGTCACACGGTCTGCACCAAGAGATGGTTCGATACAGTAAGGAACATACTTTTCATTGGTTTCAGCATCATGATAAGTGAAATCATCACCGGAATGCTCCATATGTTTCTTNNCGACTTGCAATGCCCCATAATTCTCCCCAGCCGAATGGGAATTTGTATTCGATGTCAGTCGTCGCATTTGAGTAATGTGACAGCTCATCTTCATCATGGTCACGCAGACGCGCATGTTCTTCTTTAATTCCTAGTGTTTTCAACCATTTCGCTGCGAATTCTTTCCAATAATTCTGCCATTCAATTTCAGTGCCTGGTTTACAGAAGAATTCCAGTTCCATCTGTTCAAATTCACGTGTCCGGAATGTGAAGTTACCTGGAGTAATTTCATTACGGAATGATTTTCCGACTTGAGCGATACCAAAAGGTAGTTTCTTTCTCATGGAGCGCTGTACGTTTTTATAGTTGACGAAAATCCCCTGAGCAGTTTCAGGACGAAGGAAAATTTCGTTAGTTGATGATTCAGTGACACCTTNNGAACTGACGGATTTCTGTATAATCATGAGCACCACATTCAGGGCAGTCGATATGATGTTCATCAATCAGACGTTTCATCTCATCGAAGCTTAAACCATCAGCGATGAATGTATCATCTTCCTGCTGCATGACATCTTCAATCAATTTGTCAGCGCGATGACGTGCTTTGCAGTTTTTACAGTCAATCATTGGATCATTGAAGTTAGATAAATGACCGCTTGCTTCCCAAGTTTTTGGGTTCATCAAAATTGCTGCATCTAGACCCACGTTGTACGGAGATTGCTGAACGAATTTCTGCCACCATGCTTTCTTTACATTGTTCTTTAATTCCACACCTAATGGACCGTAGTNNGGAAAAACGAAACCACGATGTTTTGCTAATGAAACAATAGTTTCCATGTTTGTCATTAAGAGTTCCTCCTTATAATTAGAGCGGATAAAAAAAGTCCCAAGGCATCAGCCTTGGGACGAGTATATTACCCGCGGTTCCACCCAAATTAGTGTTTCCACTCATCTTGAAATATGAATATAATCAGGCCATTTAATTGTTAAGCTTGCACCCTCCTTAACTCGCTTATAACGAATATATCATGTTTTATATTCCGTTACAATCAATTATATCAATTATTTGTGTACGACTGTTTTTAGAAGTATAATAAATTTATCTAACTATGTCCAAGGGGTGTTCACTATCGAATTAAGTCAAAGGCAGGAAAAAATTCTGCAAATAGTAAAGAACAATGGCCCCATAACAGGAGAAAAGATAGCAGAACGATTGAGCTTGACGAGAGCCACACTTAGACCGGATCTCGCTATATTGACGATGGCAGGTTATCTGGATGCTCGTCCAAGGGTCGGTTATTACTATACCGGTAAATCAAGTACACAGTTATTATCCGCCTCCATCAAAAAGTTTCAAGTCAAGGACTTTCAATCGATTCCATGTGTGACGCATGAAGATATTTCAGTATATGATGCTATCTGTGCGATGTTTCTTGAAGATGTCGGAACATTGTTTGTTATCAATAAAAAGAACGAATTAGTCGGAGTATGTTCAAGAAAAGATTTGTTGCGGGCGTCGATGGGTGGTCAGGATATCCATGCTGTTCCGGTCCATGTCATTANNCATGCCTGACGATCTATTGATTTATGCAGCTAACTTACTAATAGAGAAACAAATTGATTCATTGCCAGTAGTCAAGAAAAAAGGCAATAGTTACGAAGTGACCGGACGAATTACTAAAACAACGATTACTCGTGCGTTTGTGGCACTAATAGAAGATGAATAGGAGTATTATTATGGATGAAATTAGATTAATTATTGCTTCAGATTCAGTCGGAGAAACAGCTGAACTTGTGACAAAAGCATGTACTTCCCAATTCAACCAACTTGGTAATGCTCTTGAAACAATACGGTTACCTTATATTGAAACTCGGGAGAATGTCGACGAAGTGATCACGATAGCAAAAGAACAGCGCTCTATCGTCATCTATACTCTTGTCAAACCCAATATCCGTAAGTATATGGAAGAGCAACTGGAAAAACATCAGTTAAATCATGTTGATATTATGGGACCGTTAATGGCTCAACTGACGAATGAACTGAATGAAATGCCTTTAAATGAACCGGGTGTCGTGCATAAATTAGATGAAGATTACTTCAAGAAAATCGAAGCGATTGAATTTGCAGTGAAATATGATGATGGGAGAGATCCTAGAGGATTACCTAAAGCCGATATTATATTGATCGGTATATCTCGTACATCAAAAACGCCGCTCAGCCAATATTTAGCACATAAACGTTTCAAGGTGATGAATGTACCGCTTGTACCTGAAGTGGACCCACCTGAGCAATTATTTGAAATGGATCCTGAAAAATGTGTCGCACTTAAAATAGACCCTGAAAAATTAAATGCCATACGAAAAGAACGACTTGTTCAGCTTGGATTGAATGATGATGCAAACTATGCGCAGGATCAAAGAATTCTGGAAGAGCTGGATTATTTCAATGAAATCGTTGAACGCATTGGTTGCGCGGTCATCGATGTGTCCAATAAAGCGATTGAAGAAACGGCCAATGAAATTATCAAACTAGTTACGAAAAATAACAGATACGATTATTAAGAGGTGTTAATTTGCAGTTAGATCAAGACCTTATTAATGAAATACGCGAGAAGAATGACATTCTCGATGTAGTCAGTCAATATGTAAAACTTGAGAAACGGGGACGTAACTATATTGGTTTATGTCCCTTTCATGATGAGAAAACACCGTCTTTTTCCGTCTCGGTGGATAAGCAGATCTGCCATTGTTTTGGCTGTAAGAAAGGCGGCAATGTCTTTCAGTTTGTTGAACAAATAGAAAACGTCTCGTTTGTTGAAGCGGTAAGACGTCTTGGTAGTAATGTCGGCGTTCAGATCGAGCAGGTACAGAGCGTAGCATACGCTGATGATAATATGAAGATGATTGAGATGCAGGAATTACTGCGCGACTATTATCATTATGTTTTGAAGGCAATAGAAGAAGCAGAGCCGGCGCTTCAATACCTTTATGACCGAGGATTCACTGACGAAATCATCAATCGTGAAAAAATCGGCTACAGTCCGAACATCAATCACTTCGCTCATGATTTTCTTGAAAAACGAGGATACGACAAAGCGCTTGCGTATGAAGCAGGACT
>DJUI01000074.1:5141-9540 GCA_002438305.1 Staphylococcaceae bacterium UBA6286
GTTATCACGAAACGAAGAAAATTTCAGTTATTATGACCGTTTCCGTGACAGAATCATGTTTCCTCTTAACAACTCGCAAGGGCACACAGTCGGTTTTTCAGGTAGAACATACAAAAATGAAGAACCGAAATATTTGAATAGTCCGGAAACACCTGTCTTTCAGAAACGCCAAATACTCTATCATCTGGATGTCGCCCGTAAATCAATCAGGCAGCAGGATGAAGTGATTCTGCTTGAAGGGTTTATGGATGTCATCAAAGTCACCGAAGCCGGACTGACTAACACCATAGCGACTATGGGAACTGCTCTCAGTAAAGAGCACGTCATCATCCTCAAAAAATTGGCCGGCAATATCACATTGATGTTCGATGGAGATGGTGCAGGTCAAAAGGCTACGATGAGTATCGGTGAAAATTTACTGAATGAAGGCATCAGTACTTTTGTAGTACCAGTCAAAAAGGGAATGGATCCCGATGAGATGATCAAGGAGATGGGTCAGGAGGCATTTCGTGACTATGTGCTGCATAACAAAATAGCGTTTGTCAGCTACAAGCTAAAAGAGATGACACGCCAGGTCGCTTCAAATGATTTAGTGTTTGATCAGCGATTAAAAGAAATAACAAATGATATTGCCAAAATAAAATCTCCTGCTCTGAGGAAAAAAGTATTGCACGAGGCTAGTGAATTGTTTAAAGTAGATTTTGACAGTCTTAATTTTGAAGTGAGTAAATATATCCCTCAGTCAGCGCCACAGTTCACTCCAGGTCCAAGAATCGTTACGTATTCCAAACCTGAAAGAGCAGAACGGTTGGTNNAAAATGAAAGATCATATTACTGCAGAACATTTCAAAAAGCAGGAGCATCAAGAGATATATATCGCTTTAACAGGGTATTATGAAAGTAGCGATCAATTTAATATCAGTCAATTTCTGTCTTATGTTCCTGTTCAATGTCAAGATGATATCATTTCTATCGATGAAATCGCCATCAATGAAGATCCATCAGTTGAAGAAATAGAAGATTACATTTATGTGATTCGACATGAGCAGGAGGAATTGCGTAATCTCAATCAATTGAAACAATCGTTATCTACAGCAATTAAAGAAGGCAATGTTACTGAAAGAGACCGGCTGATGACGGCAATCATTGACTATAACAGACAGAAAAAACTGAAGTAACCTAGGAGGTAATGCTTGTGGCTAATAAGAAAGAAACCATTAAAGAGAAGAGTAATGACGTATTATTGACATTAGATCAAGTCAAAGCACAATTAATTGAATCAGGTAAAAAGAACGGTCAATTAAGTCATGAAGAAATAGCTGATCGACTACAGAATTTTGATATGGATGCCGATCAGATGGATGAATTTTTCGAAGCAATCGCTGAGAATGATATTACATTAATTAATGAAAAAGATGCTCAAGATACAGATGATAAAATTAACTTAAATGATTTATCAGCTCCTCCAGGCGTAAAGATTAATGATCCGGTCCGCATGTATTTGAAAGAGATTGGACGGGTTAACTTATTAAGTGCTGCTGAAGAAATCGAACTTGCCAAACGTATCGAACAAGGTGACGAAGAAGCAAAAGCGCGTCTTGCAGAAGCCAATCTACGACTTGTTGTAAGTATCGCCAAAAGATATGTCGGCCGTGGTATGCTGTTCCTTGATTTGATCCAGGAAGGAAATATGGGGCTAATCAAAGCGGTTGAAAAGTTTGATTTCAACAAAGGATTTAAATTTTCGACTTATGCTACCTGGTGNNGGTGGATTCGTCAGGCCATTACACGTGCTATTGCTGACCAGGCGAGAACGATTCGTATCCCTGTTCATATGGTGGAAACCATCAATAAGCTGATCCGTGTGCAGCGCCAGTTGCTTCAAGATTTAGGACGCGATCCTAGTCCAGAGGAAATCGGTGAAGAAATGGATCTGCCGGCAGAAAAAGTACGGGAAATCCTTAAAATCGCTCAAGAACCTGTGTCTCTTGAAACGCCGATTGGTGAAGAAGATGACAGCCATTTGGGTGATTTCATTGAAGATCAGGATGCACAGAGTCCTGCAGACCATGCGGCGTATGAACTGCTCAAAGAACAGCTGGAAGATGTCCTCGATACATTGACTGACCGTGAAGAAAACGTTTTAAGATTACGCTTTGGATTAGATGATGGTCGTACACGCACGCTGGAAGAAGTAGGCAAAGTTTTTGGCGTGACACGTGAACGTATCCGTCAAATAGAAGCAAAAGCTCTCCGCAAGCTGAGACATCCATCAAGAAGCAAGCGCCTTAAGGATTTTATGGATTAAATAATTGATTAAATTCTCGAAAACACTTTGACAATATAAGTATTTAATATAAAATAGAAATGTATATGGTGAATTTAAAGGGAGGTATATTTGATGAATCGTAATCCAGTCATTCCATTTATTCTTATCCTGCTTATGGGCGTAGGCTTGGTATTCTTCTTATCTGCACATGGTGCCAACAAAGAAGAAGAGGGTAAAGAAGAAGGCGCGAAAACTGAGCAGAAGTTTGATGCTGCGACGTTTGCTAAAGATAACTGTACTTCATGTCACGGTCAAAACCTTGAAGGTGCTATGGGACCTAAACTTGCAGGAAGCAAAACATCTGCAGATGATATGAAAAAAATTATCCGTGAAGGTAAAGGCGCAATGCCGGCACATGATGAAGCTACAATCGCTGATAAAGATTTAGATACTCTTGTTAAGTACTTAAAAGACGGCGCGAAATAATAAATGAAAAATCTTTTGCTCAGGCAAAGGATTTTTTTTTGAAAGGAATTCAAAATGCTGAGTAAACGTTTAGAACGAGTGGCATATTATGTTAAAGGCAGCGCAGTAGCTGATATCGGCTCTGATCATGCCTATCTACCTATAGCATTAGTGATGAGTGGAAAAGTTAAGTCTGCAGTAGCGGGGGAAGTCGTGGATGGACCTTATCAGGCAGCTGTCAATAATGTCGAGGCGCATGGCCTTTCCGCTCAAATAGCAGTAAGAAAAGGGTCCGGACTTGAAGTAATAGCATCAGGTGAAGTAGACAACATCACGATCTGCGGAATGGATGGGCCGCTCATCGCAGATATATTAATGGCAGGTGCACAGAAACTGAACAGTGCGCCGAGACTTATTCTTCAAAGCAACATTCATACAGCAAAAGTTCGAGAAGCGCTGATGATGTTAGGGTATACGATTACCGCTGAAGAAATTCTCAAAGAGAAGCGTCATATCTATGAAATAATAGTGGCTGAACAGCAGCAGCAGCCGATGACATTGACGGAGAATGAAATAAAATTCGGTCCTAAGTTGATGACTGAGCGATCTGCTGTCTTCATTGAAAAATGGACGCGTGAATATAACCACTTGATTAATGTTGCAGCAGTGATCAAAGATAATCCCGAACAGTCAGACAGACTGAAGGAAATTCAACAGCAGCTAAAAATGTTTGATGAGGTGATCAGTCGTGAAAATTTATGAATTAATGGACGTCATCAACCGAAACATTCCATTGTCGAAAGCAGAACCTTGGGATAATGTCGGCCTATTGATCGGGGATCGTCAATCCGACGTCTCAAACATCATGACCACATTAGATTGTACGGCAGAAGTAGTAATGGAAGCAATCAAGCTCGACTGTAATACGATTATCTGTCACCATCCGCTGATTTTTACAGGCATTAAACAGCTCGAGAATTCAGGATACGGCGCAGTGATTCGTCAGTTAATAACAAATGATATCAATTTAATTGCACTGCATACAAATTTAGATGCTCATCCGAAAGGTGTCAGCGCGATGATTGCTGATAAGCTTGAACTAGTCAATCAGGAGATTCTCGTCCCTCAGATGAGCGCTATGGCTAAATTACAGCTATTTGTACCTGCTACCCATGTCGAAGAAGTGAAGGCAGTATTAGCAGAAGCGGGTGCAGGTCAAATAGGCGACTACAGCGACTGTTTTTTTCAGATTGAAGGGAAAGGCCAGTTCAAACCGAATGCTGAAGCAGCTCCTTATGTAGGTGACATCGGTCATCTGGAAGTTGTCGATGAAGTAAAGCTTGAATGTGTATTTGCGCCTCAGCTCAGACAGCAAATCGAACTTGCGTTACTCAGCAGTCATCCGTATGAAGAACCGGCCTATGACATTTATGAATTCAAAGTAAGAGATCAGTTTGGCACTGGAATCAAAGGCATACTTCAACAGCCTGTTGTCATAGATGACTGGCTTTCTCATATCAAGTCGAAACTTAATCTCGACAGTGTGCGGCTGATCGGTCCTCCACATAAGACTATCCGCTCGGTAGGAATTATCGGTGGTGCTGGGATGGATTACATGACCGCAGTCCAGAAGGCAGATGTGGATATTTTCCTGACAGGAGATAT
>DJUI01000074.1:9574-12108 GCA_002438305.1 Staphylococcaceae bacterium UBA6286
GCTCATGATCTATTGATGGCAGGATTGACTACGGTTGATATTCAGCATTACGCTGAGTCAGTGATGAAAGAAGGATTAAAACAACTGCTTGAAGGATTTGATTTACCTGTCACAGTCATTTCATCATCTGTTGACACCAATCCATTTACATTCTATTAAAAAGGAAATCCTGATGAAAAAACATCAGGATTTCCTTTTGATTTTGTCTGATTATAGTATGTCTACCGGTTTAGGATTTTTAATCTTAGGCAGAATTTTCTCTACCGGTACGATAGATTGTTCTGGTACAGGCATGGGGTTAAATGGATCAAATGCTTTAATGTAATCAATGACTTCTTTGACAATCGGGGTAGGAGTAGAGGCACCCGCTGTAATCGCAATAGTTGACTTTCCTTCCAGCCATTCTAATTTTAAGCCGCTGATATCAGAAATTCTGTATGCCTCTGTATGTGCAATTTCCTGTGAGACTTGTGCAAGCCGGTTGGAGTTATTGCTCTTTGGATCGCCGACAACGATTAATAAATCTGCTTGGCCGGCTTGGTCCGCTACTGCTTCTTGTCTGACTTGAGTCGCAAGACAGATTTCTTTATGGACTTCGATATGCGGGAATTTCTGCTCAAGTGATTCCATTAAATGAAGAACATCCCATTGTGACATCGTTGTTTGATTGGTTACAACGAGCTTTTGATCAGCAAGCGCTGCCGGTAAGTTTTCGATATCATCCTGATTTTCCACTAAATGAACGATATCAGGTGCTACGCCGACAGCACCTTCAGGCTCAGGATGCCCTTTTTTACCGATATAGATCACATGATAGCCTTCTGCTTTTTTCTTGCGGATCAGGGAATGCGTATTTTCTACATCAGGGCATGTAGCATCAATACACACCAATCCTTTTTCCTTGGCGCGACGTTTCACTTCTGGTGACACACCATGTGCTGTGAATATAACGGTACCTTCAGTGATCTGTTCCAAAATTTCAAGACGATTGGGACCATCCAGTGTGATGATACCGTCACTTTCAAATGCATCAGTCACGTGTTTATTATGAACGATCATACCGAGTATATAAATAGGGCGGGGCAGTGTTTTATCAAGTGATGCATTTCGTGCAATCACCATTGCATCAACAACGCCGTAACAATAGCCGCGGGGTGTAATTTTCACAATTTCCATCTTTTATGCCTCCTATCTACAACAGTATAACAAATTTTCTATATGAACCTCTATTAATTAAGCTACTTTCTTTATGCAGCGCTTTCCTATATAATACATGAGATGAACAAATAAAGGAGGACAACAATGGCTAAACATCCATTTGAAAATTTTGAACTTTCATCTGATATGATTGCAGCGGTGAAAGATTTGAATTTTAATCAGCCGACTGAAGTCCAGAGACGAGTGATCCCTAAACTGATTAGAGGTATTAACCTGATCGGACAATCACAGACAGGAACAGGGAAATCACATGCATTTCTGCTACCGTTAATTGATAAGATCAATCCCGAACTACGTGAACCACAAATCATTATTCTTGCACCTACGAGAGAACTTGCGAAACAGCTGTACGATGCTGCATCGCATTTAGTATCGTTCAAAGAAGATATCAAGGTAGGACTTTATATCGGTGGTACCGATAAACAAAAAGATATCCAGAAATCCAAAGTGGAGCCACAGCTGATTGTCGGTACGCCGAATCGTATCAATGATCTAGCAGATGATCAGGTGCTTAAACTACACTTAGCAAAGTCAATTGTCATTGATGAAGCAGATTTGATGATTGATCTCGGCTTCATGCCTGCAGTCGATACACTGGCTTCAAGACTTGGGGAAGGGGCACAGATTGCTGTGTTCTCTGCCACAATTCCAAAGGCACTGCATCCATTCTTAAACAAGTATTTAGCACAGCCTGAATTTGTGCAGATAGATCCTGAAGAACGTACAAACAAAAACATAGAGTTCTATTTGATTCCTACTAAGAGTAATGACAGAAAAGAAAAATTATACGAAGTGATGCAGACCATCAACCCTTATCTTTGCATTATTTTTGCAAACAGTCGTGAACATGCGGACGAAGTACTGGCCTACCTTTCAGACAAAGGTGTCAAAGCCGGCATTATCCACGGTGGACTGGCTCCCCGCGAACGGACGCAGCAGATGAAGCGTATTAAGCAGCTTGATTTTCAATATGTCGTGGCAAGTGATCTTGCGTCACGAGGTATAGATATTGAGGGTGTCAGTCATGTCATCAACTATGAAATCTCTAAAGATGTTGACTTTTTCACGCACCGCGTCGGTCGTACCGGCCGAGGTAACTACAAAGGGACTGCCATTACTTTGTATACACCTGATGAAGAAGATCTGATCAATCAGATTACGGCCAAAGGCTTTTCGTTTATTCATGCAGATGTCAGAGCGGGAGAAATCAAAGAGATTAAAGATCGTACGCAGCGTGCCGGTCGTAAAAAGCAGGAAGATAACATTGAGCAGTCATTGAAACATAAAGTCAAATCCAAGAAAAAAGTAAAACCAGG
>DJUI01000091.1:0-494 GCA_002438305.1 Staphylococcaceae bacterium UBA6286
AACAGCATCAAGAACGTCATAGCTCTCTCGTACACCAAATGTATTCAACCTACTAGTGCTTGATCCGGCATTCGGCAGGTCAATAGCAAAAACGTCGTAACCCATATCAAGAAACAAGGCTGCCACTGGATAGACAGATTGCTTTGATCCGCCTAGACCATGTGCCATGACAACGGTTCCTTTAGAGCTGGTTTTCGGTGAGAATAAGTGACCGTCAAAGGTATGGTCATATTCAGAGGAGTTCAATGTCACTGTCCTATTGTCATAGCGGCTTAAAAATTCTTCCTTATCGAAGCCGACACTGTTCAGATAAGTCTGATCAGCTGCCACTGTCTGAGCTGGATCGGTCAGATGTGTATAGACACTGCTTACCCGGTAGCCGATGACAGTGACTGAAGAGATCATGAGAATAATGACGAGCGTCAAACATGTTATCACCCACCCTTTCCATTTCAGCGGTTTGTCCAAGTATCATTCCTCCTTCGCTGTCAAAA
>DJUI01000091.1:687-2610 GCA_002438305.1 Staphylococcaceae bacterium UBA6286
CGTATCGTAGTTGCAGACGCTCGCGCGCCTCGTGACGGACGTATCATCGAAGCAATCGGAACTTACAATCCAGTTGCGAAACCAGCAGCAGAAATCAAAGTTGATGAAGAATTAGCTTTAAAATGGTTGGCTGATGGTGCAAAACCAACTGATACTGTACGTAACATTTTATCTACGCAAGGAATTATGGAGAAATTCCATAACTCTAAAATCGCGAAGTAATAATGGAAAAATTATTACAAACTATCATTGAACCACTCGTCGATTTTCCTGAAGAAATTCACATTTCAAAGGAAGAACATCCTAATAGTGTGACGTATTATTTGAGTGTACACCCTGATGATACAGGCAAGGTGATCGGCAGGCAGGGACGTATTGCGAAAGCGATTCGGACTCTGGCAGCCAATCGCAGCGAGAATGGCAAAAGAGTGTTTGTAGAAATTGATTAAGGGTGCCCGTGCGGTGCCCTTTTTTTAATAGGAGGTTATAGGATGAAAGTCAATGTCGGCAAAATCGTCAATATGCATGGCATCAAAGGGGAAGTCAAAGTATTATCACAATCAGATTTTACTGCTGAACGCTTTCAGCCGGGAAATGAACTGTTGATTCAGTCCGGCACGGAAGAAAATATAGTGAAGATCAAAACGTACCGCGTCCATAAGAACTTTCATCTGCTGCAGTTTGAGGGGCTTGAAAATATCAATTTAGTCGAGAAGTACAAAGGGGCAGATGTCTTCCAGGAGATTGAGCAGGTGGAGATTGAACTTGCTGAACATGAATACTACTATCATGATATTATCGGCTGCACGGTATTCAATGACGGTGAGCCCATCGGCCGCGTCACTGATATTATTGAAACAGGTGCCAACGATGTATGGGTCGTCAAAGGTAGTAAGGAACATTTGATCCCTTACATTGAAGATGTCGTAAAAACAGTGGATATCGACAACAAGACGATTGAAATCGAAGCGATGGACGGCTTGTTATCGTGAGAATTGATTATTTGACGCTGTTTCCTGAGATGTTTGACACATTGAACCATTCCATTATGAAGCGGTCTCAAGATAAAGGTATTGTTNNGTTACATTGAACACTGTGAATTTTCGGGATTATGCCTTTAATAAACACGCACAGGTGGATGACTATCCATACGGCGGCGGACAGGGGATGGTGCTGAAGCCGGAACCTATCTTCAATGCGATGAAGGCACTAGAGACGACCGAACAGACACGCGTCGTCCTCATGTGCCCGCAAGGCAGACCGTTCAATCAGCAGAAGGCAGAAGAACTGGCACAAGCAGAACATATCGTATTCATCTGCGGGCATTACGAAGGTTACGATGAACGCATTCGTACAGAACTGGTGACTGACGAGATTTCGCTAGGTGACTTCGTGCTGACCGGTGGTGAACTTGCTGCGATGACAATGACTGATGCGATTGTCAGACTGATTCCAGATGTCCTTGGCAACCAGGTATCACATGAAGACGATTCATTTTCATCAGGACTGCTCGAACACCCGCACTATACTAGACCGTTCGACTACGAAGGGATGACGGTGCCGGACGTTCTGATGAGTGGAAATCATCAGCACATCGAACAGTGGCGTCATGAACAGTCGCTGAAACGGACATGGGAACGCCGGCCGGATCTGCTGGAGGACTATCCGCTCACTGAAAAAGATCTCAAATTTTTAATGACATTAGGTTATGAAGAAAGTTAATATTATATGTTGATAGCCAATATATAATGTGGTATGATATTAAAAGTGTGAAAACACAACAATCACTATGGTCCGCTGAATTAAACGATTTAAGAACATAGGCAGAAGGAGAAGAAAATATGAATAACCAATTAATCGATGCAATTACTAAAGACCAATTGCGTACAGACCTACCATCATTCCGTCCTGGTGACACAGTAC
>DJUI01000091.1:2864-8283 GCA_002438305.1 Staphylococcaceae bacterium UBA6286
TGGTTCTGTTAATTTTGATGAGTTTCGTCAAGCATCTGCTCTGGTTCAAGATAATCAATATCATTTCGCATGGACACTGCTTGCTGCTCATGTTTGAACCATTGTCTCAAGAACAGTTTTCTTGAAAACCATACAGCTAAGATCATTCCGATAATACTGATCAGCTGCATGACATGGAACCACGGCGGCGTATACTGGAGGCTGATTTCCTCTGCACTAGCGGGTACTTTGACCGCAGTCATCAAATAGTTACCTTCCATGACATCAGCTGATTTGCCATCTACTTTAGCACGCATCCCTGTCAAATAAGGAGTAGGTATGACAGCATAACCGCTGTCATGGTCATCCAGATTGACAATCAGCTTGTTTCTTTGCTGCTTCAGCTGGTGATTTGACGGTTCTGCGGCTGCACGCTCGAGTGTGCTGTAGTCCTCACCGTATATCCCGTTAATAGTCACACGGTATTGACCCTGCATCAGCTTTAATTGAATCGCACTATCCGCTTTGACTTTCATTGTAATTCTTGGATTGAATCGCCGGTAATCATCATCCAGCGGCTTTCTTGACTGATACATTTCATTGAACCAGACATAATGGTATTTACTTGGACTGAGCAGCTCAATACTAGCATCTATATAGAAGTCACGGTAGCGTTTCACCGTTTCAGTATCAAGCGTCATCGTCAGCCCGCCTTGATCCTGCTCAACGACTAGTTCCGTGCCGTTCATCGTCGCATGGTTATACTGAACATGTGCACGATCCAATAAGTTAGGTTGATGCGTCAGCTGAGATGTCGGCTGTACATCTTCCAGTACAACACCAGACAGCATGGCATGTTCACGGTCAATAGGAGTATGAAGGGCATCAGGTGAATATATTTCGTTGGTTACTCTGACGACGGGCAGCTTATTGCTGTTTTCGTACATCGTCAATGTATGGTCTCCATCTGTCTGCTGGTCTTTCACAGTGAAGCCATAAGGCAGCGTCGCAAGATTGGTAGTACGCAGAGAATGATTGACGTTGAATAACGCATACAGATTGGCACGTTCTCCGAGCTGGTAATAAATACTATTGCTATCAGTACTCATAGTGATATTCAATTCTTTGTCGTAAAACTGATAGATGTCTTTATCAAAAATACTTGAGTACAGCTTAATACCGTTAAAGTGCTGATACATCGGTGTATTGTGAGTGGCAGAAGTCTGCCAGTCAAGCCGTTCAGACGGGTATTCTTTTGTCACTGCTTCAATCATCTTCTGCTGGACATCACTGTTATAGTTATGTGACTGTATAAAGTCCATATTTCTGATGTTTGCGGGATGGAGTGTATCCATCTGCTCCGTGATATAGTCGTGAACAAAGAAGAAGTTACTGTATATGATGACGCCTGTCAGCAACACATAAGCAAGATTAGTTTGAAGACGCCTGACGACAAACAATAAAATGATAATGACAGGGATGAATACGAGCCACGTCAGCCACTTACCTGTTCCAATAATGGACAACGGATAAATCAAAGCGACTGGTATTAATGAAATCAACAGGTCTTTCTTAGTCAGAGTCATCACATGCTGCAAGTATACAGCAGAGACAGCTGCTGCTGAGAAGACGAGTAAATATACCCAGCGGCGCTGATCGATTGAAAATCCATTGAAGAAACTGTCAAACAGCGGTGATAATGAACCTGCTAAGAAAATGCATGAAATGACCGCAAACAATCTGAATGTATAATTCCGGTACAGCTTGAACGTAGTTAACGCCATCACAGTGAGCATCGGGATGACGACATAATAACCATCATAGAACAGATTGTAATGAATGATAAAATCTATGAATGGCTTGATTGAAAGGGGGGGCAGTGTCCGGTCGTTCATCAAATAACTGGTTACACCCGTTGAAAAACCGACTGCTGCAATCATGAGTGCAATGACAGCCGCTGACACCAGCACATAGACTTTGGTCATAGTAGGGACGATATCAGTACGCTTTTGATAGATTATCCGGTAAAAGAAATAGAATGACACAAAGATAAATTCATAATAANNTAATAACTGAAGTAAAAATTAGAGTGCAGTGTGAGGGCAATGCTGACGATAAACAGCCCGATTTTCTTCTCATGGAAAAAACGTTCCATTCCTAAAATAGTGAGCGGTAAATAGAGCATGACATCACTGAAAAAGCTCCATGTGAACGTGAAGAAAAAATAGACTGTTGAATAACTGTACAGCATAGCTCCAGTCATACTGGCATAACGGTTAATCCCGAAGTAGCGCAGCATCCGATACATGACATAGATGATGGCAGTCAATTTGACGATGGAGACAGTCAGTTGATTCACCGCCCAGAAATCTACTGACTGTGTTTTCAGCGGTAAAAACAGATCTAGCACATAAACAATGATGAAATAAATATATGAGATAGGAGAAGTGGCATAATAATAGGCAAGACTTCTGAAAAAGTCACCACCGATACCAAATCCCATATCATAAAAAAAATTGAACTGTGAAAATTGTTCATACAAATACATCTGAAAGGGAATCATTTGAGCAAGCCCGTCCCCTTTACCAGTGAAAAGAGTGTCATCAGCAAAAAAACGATAGATAACAACACTATGTGACAGCAGTGACAATAGCAGACATATTAACAGTAATTTGACTGGAATTCTTTTAAGATACCTCATCATGTGCCTTCCTTTTGTTCAACCATTTGTCAGAATAGCTATAGACGATACTCAACAACAGAGAAATCAGCGACAGCAGTAGCATCCAGTAAAAATAAGGCGGCGTATACTTAAATGTGACTTCATGATTGTCGCTGGCNNGTCTGCCGTCGACAGTTGCTGTTAAGCCGTCTCGATAGACAATCGGTGTCAGCAAGTAGCCGTCCTTAGGATTGTTCAGTGTGACAGTCATCTGATTCCCATCTTCGCTGAAGAGGTGATTGTTACTGCCCGCTGCTTTTGTCAATGTGCTGTAGTCCTCACCGTATATCCCGTTGATCTTAAATCGATAAGTGCCGTGCGTCATTCCGATGAGGATTTTTCCGTTCTTCGGCTTGACGCGATAGAGCAGATTGTCTTGATGCGTCCGGTATTTACTTGTTCTGAACAGGCGGTTATTAGCATAGCCGTTCACGTTGATCTGGATATTGCTCTCATCAGAAATCAACGTGACGTCCATATCAATATAGAAGTCTTTATACTGCTTGACTGCCTCTTTTGGCAAAGTGACAACGATACCGCCGCTTGGTGGATCGACTTTCAGCTCACTATTTTCTTTCAGCCAGCTGGCACCGCTCGGAACGACCCGCGACTGACTGAGCAGATTGGCTGAAGCGGGCAGCTGGTAATTAGTCGCTGTATCGTTTAAGACAATCCCCTCAAGCATCGCATGCTCACGGTCAATGGGTTCATTCAATGTCCCGGCCTGAGTAATATTATTAGTGATTCTGACTACAGGCATCATCAGCATATTCTCATAGATTTTGTAGCTTCCTTCTGTTTTAATCAGTTTAAAATTTTCAGGAATTTGTTTTTGATAATCTTTACGAACTAAAAAGCGCACATTGAAAAGAGATTCAAGATTGCTTCTTTCCTGAAAGGCTGCATAGCGGCTGATGGATTCTTCCTTTATATTGATCTTCAGCTGATTATAATAAAAATCAATGATATTTCCGTCGAATATACTAGAATATAGACTGACCCCGTTGAAGCTCTGATACATCGGTGTATTATCCTGCTCAAGCACCCGCCAGTCAATCCGTTCCCCGGGTTTCAGCTGTGTTCTTAAATCATCGATAATGTGCTGCTGTTGTGCGGAATTGTAGACACTTGACTCGATATAAGACATCTTCGCCCGGTCATTGATGCCGGGATTATAATTATCGTATATATTGTGATCTTTTACGACAACGAGGTCCAGACATACTACGGAGAGTATCAAACCGATATAAGCTGCCTGTTTCAGTAACTGCTCCTTTGCCAGTAATACTAGCAGCCCTAACAACGTAGTGACCGGCAAAAACCAGATCCAATCGACTTTTTTGTCGATATACATATAGCTGAGTATGACAATGATCAGTCCAGGTATTACCGAGTATATATAATTCTGCAGTGAAATGGTTTTAAAACGGGCGATATAAAGTGCGATCAGTCCGCTTGAGAAAAAGGTCAATAAATAATGCCAGCGTTTTTGAGGCGCAGAAAAACCATTGAACACTGAATCGATAAACGGCATGAAGCTTAAATAAATCAATGCGAGAGTCATTAAAGCGAACAGACGATAGAAATAATGTTTGTAGAATTTAAATGTCAGCAGTGACTGTATCGTGATGTATAAAACAATGACGAGATAATTGTCATAGAAAATATTGGCATGCTGATCCATCTTGCTGAATAGTTGAATCGGATCGTCAAAAGGGGCACGGTCGTTCTGTAAGAACCCTTTGACCCCGTAGAAAAAACTGAACATGGAAATGCCGAGACCGAGCACGGACATGACAATGAATCCAGTCCATTGATGAAGACGCGATGTTTGATCGTCAGGTGCCCTGAAAATATGACGAATTAAAAAGTAAACGACGCCAAACAATACTTGATAATAAGAAAAATAGAAATTATTGATAAAAGTCAGAGCAGCGGCTGTAATGAATACCCCTTTTTTGCCTTGCTGGATATATCGTTCAATGCCGAGCAGCAGCATCGGAAGGAAGATGAAGACATCCGAAAAGAACGACCAGTACAATGTGAAGCGGAAATAAATAGCTGATGTCAAAAATAAAAATGCGCCGAGTATAGCAGATAAATGATTGACTTTGATATATCTTAAATAAGCGTAAGTGACATACATCGCTGCAGCTGACTTAGCGATAGAAATATAGAAGGCATTGACTGCCCAGAACTGAATCGTATCGGTTTTTAAATTCAAGAAGATATCAAGACATTTGACACAGATGACATTGATGAAAAAGACAACAGAAGTAGAATAGTAATAGGCGAGATCCGTATAAAAATCACCACCAAGACCAAAATCCATATCATAGAACCATTTTCCGGATGTTATTTTTTGATACAAATAAAGCTGCATCGGCAGCATTTGTTCAAGACCGTCATTAGGACCCGTAAAGATCGTGCCATCCTTAAGAAAACGATAGATATAGAAACTATGACCGATAACAGCTAATCCGATAAAAATCAATACATTGAATAACTGGGGGGCGCATTTATATAATTTCATGAGGTCTCCTTAGTCAGTATTTTTTTTGACAGCCAGTAAGTGATGGGCACAGTAACAACGAGTGCAGGAAACGGCGCATATACAGCTTTGAGATTCAGGACGGTGACAAATAAATAGAGCAGGATACTTTGAAGCCCGACATTTACAATTTGGGTTAACGGAAACTGAAGTAAGGTTTGTAATGT
>DJUI01000091.1:8316-12701 GCA_002438305.1 Staphylococcaceae bacterium UBA6286
TAGGGCAGACCGAAGTTCAGCAGCCCGACATAAACGATATAATAATTCAACGTATTGATAAGACCAACAATAACGAATCTGACAAAAGAATGTTTGATCATGTCTGATCCTCGTCTATATTAGTCTGCTCAATCAAATAATGAGGGCGCCTTTTAGTTTCGTAATATATCTTGCCGATGTATTCACCAATAATACCGAGGCTGAACAACTGGACGCCGCCTAGAAATAGTATAGCGGATATAATAGTGAAATAGCCCGGTTCATCAATACCAGACCGCATAATCTGAACAAGCGTCACTATGATATAAGCTAATGATAACGCAAGTGTAAACGCGCCAAAATAAAAACAGATGCGCAGTGGTTTATTGTTATAGCTTAAAATGCCGTCAATAGCATAGTCCAGTAATTTAAACAGTGAAAAGGACGACGTACCGTTTTCGCGTGCGACATTATCGAAACTGATCGTCTGCTTGGAAAACCCTACCCAGTCGAAAATGCCTTTAGAAAATCGATTGTATTCGTCCAGCGACAAAATGGCATCTATCACTGGTCGTGACAGCAGTCTGAAATCACCTTCACCGTCTGTCAGTTTAACATCGACTGCACGATTGATCAGTAAATAGTAGAGTGTCGTCGGGAGTCGGCGTACTAAGGATTCACCGGTTCTGTTCCGTCTGGCAACGACTTGATCATAGCCTGCTTGATATTCTCTGACAAAATCAGGGATGAGTTCAGGGGGATGCTGCAGATCAGCATCCATGATGATGGCAGCATCGCCGCTTGCTGCTTCCAGGCCGGCAAGCATTGCTGATTCTTTGCCGAAATTCCGCGTAAACGATATGTACTTCACATGGTGGTCTTTTAGAGCGAGGTTTTCAATGACAAGAAGTGAATGATCGCGTGAGCCATCATTAACTAAAATTATTTCATAGCAATAGTCATTTTGTTCAGCTATTTTTATGATAGTATAGTAGAGTCGTTCAATATTTTTTTCTTCATTATATATTGGTACGATGAGTGAAAGTTTCATAATGACTCCTTATGACTCCGTGAATTTTAGATGAAACGAATAATTAATTATAGTACATTTTAAGTATAAATGATAATGAGAATATATAAAGAAAAGAGGTCGTTATATGACAATACAATGGTTCCCGGGACATATGGCCAAAGCAAGACGGGAAGTAACTGAACAACTCAAAATGGTCGACTGCGTGTTCGAACTTCTGGATGCACGTATTCCTTATTCATCGAGAAATCCAATGATTGATGAAGTCATTAAGGATAAGCCGAGAGTAGTGCTGCTGAACAAGATGGATATGGCTGATCCGCGCGAGACACAGAAATGGATGAGTCACTTTGAGAAACAGGGCATCTATCCGGTGATGCTCGATGCTAAAAATGGTAAAAATCTAGACAAAGTCGTCAAGGCAGCAGAACATGTCACAAAAGAAAAATTTGACCGTCTTGCTGCAAAAGGACTCCGTCCTCGTGCCATCAGAGCAATGATTGTCGGTATTCCAAACGTCGGAAAATCGACGCTTATTAATCGACTCGCCAAAAAGTCTATTGCTAAAACCGGAAATACGCCGGGCGTAACGAAAAAGCAGCAATGGATCAAAGTAGGGAAAGTACTGGAACTGCTCGACACACCAGGGATACTCTGGCCAAAATTTGAAGACCAGCTCGTTGGCAAAAAGCTGAGTTTGACAGGAGCCATTAAAGACAATATTGTCCATCTGGACGAAGTGGCTATCTACGGCCTGGAGTTTGTTCAGACGTATGATCTTGCCACACTGAATAAGCACTACAATATCGAAGTGACCGCGGATGCACCTTATATCNNCGCGGCATGAAAAATAAAGGCGGCGAAGTGGATTACGAGTCTGTGATTGAATTGGTCATCAGAGAAATCAGAAATGCCAAGTTCGGACGCTACACGTTTGACCGAGTTGATGAGTTGAACCAGAATGCAGAGCTGTCCGATGAAGCTTAGTGACTTTAAAATATATCTATCAGAATTAACAGACGAATACGTTATCCGTGATATGTATAAGACAGAGGCACGGATAGGTGCCAAAAAATTGATCGGTCAACGACTGAAACAACTGGAGCGCGACCATTTGGAGCGGCTGAACTATCAGACAGCCAGTGCCTATGAAGATCAGTATGCCGGGCATATTATCTGTGGGATTGATGAAGTAGGGCGTGGACCGCTTGCTGGTCCGGTCGTTGCGTGTGCAGTGATACTTGAAGAAGGTCATTATTACCCAGGCTTGACGGATTCCAAAAAACTATCCCGAGAGAAACGTCAGGACATCGAGCAGCAGCTGCTGGAGTCTGTTCGTGATTATGCCATTGGTATGGCTTCAGTGGAAGAGATTGATGCCATCAACATATACGAAGCGAGTAAACTTGCGATGAGAAGAGCTGTTCAAGGTTTGTCAATTCAACCGACTGTGCTGCTGATTGATGCCATGAAGCTTGAGACAGGTCTTGTTGAAGAATCGATCATTAAAGGTGATGAGAAGAGTGTATCCATCGGAGCCGCGAGCATCATTGCGAAAGAATATCGTGACCGGTTGATGGCGTCATATGACAGAGAGTACAGCGGATATGATTTCAAAAACAATGCAGGTTATGGCACAAAGAAACATTTGGAAGGTCTCCGGAAACTCGGAATTACACCGATTCATCGTCAGACATTCGAACCGGTCAAGAGTATGATAATACACCATTAAAATCAGAATTTATCGCTCGATACGGTTTACAATAACGCTTTCATTTTCTATAATTGCTACGTAAGCAAAATTTAACCCGTATTTTAGGAGGATGGAAAATGAATATCCATGAGTATCAAGGAAAAGAAATTTTTCGCTCAATGGGTGTAGCTGTGCCAAACGGTTCAGTGGCTTATACACCTGAAGAAGCTGTCAAAGTAGCAAAAGAATTAAATCCTGGTGTCTATGTTGTTAAAGCACAGATTCATGCCGGGGGTCGCGGCAAAGCGGGCGGAGTTAAAATTGCTAAAAATCTTGATGAAGTGAAGGCATACGCGAAAGAGCTTCTTGGTAAAGTGCTGGTAACACACCAGACGGGTCCAGAAGGTAAAGAAGTAAAACGTTTACTTGTTGAAGAAGGCTGCGATATTAAAAAGGAATACTACTTAGGTTTCGTCCTTGACCGTGCGACTGACTCAGTCGTGTTAATGGGGTCAGAAGAAGGCGGTACTGAAATTGAGGAAGTTGCAGAAACAAACCCAGAAAAAATCTTCAAGGAAGTCATTGATCCTGTGACAGGCTTAATGCCGTACCAGGCAAGAAGACTTGCTTTCAATATCAATATTCCGAAAGAATCTGTAAACAAAGCAGTTAAAATCATGCTCGGTTTATATGATGTCTTCATCAAAAAAGATGCATCAATCATCGAAATCAATCCTCTTGTAACTACGGGTTCAGGTGACGTTCTGGCACTGGATGCAAAAATCAACTTCGATGCGAACGCATTATACCGTCACAAAGATATCGTAGAATTACGCGATTTCGATGAAGAAGATCCAAAAGAAATCGAAGCGTCTAAATATGACCTTGCATACATTGCATTGGATGGCAACATCGGCTGTATGGTTAACGGGGCAGGTCTTGCGATGGCAACGATGGATACGATCAATCACTTCGGCGGTAATCCCGCGAACTTCCTGGATGTAGGGGGCGGCGCAACGAAAGAGAAAGTAACAGAAGCTTTCAAAANNCGAAGGTATTTTCGTCAACATTTTCGGCGGTATCATGAAATGTGATGTCATTGCTGAAGGTGTCGTTGCAGCAGCGAAAGAATTAGAACTGACAATTCCGCTGGTTGTTCGTCTTGAAGGTACGAACGTCGATCAAGGTAAAGAAATTCTTAGCAATTCCGGTTTAGCGATTACACCTGCAGGGACAATGGCTGAAGGCGCTCAAAAAATCGTTGAATTAGTAAAAGAAGCTAAATAGGAAGCGGGGAGAAATTTGTGGGAGTATTTATTGATAAAAATACGAAAGTATTAGTACAAGGGATTACTGGCGCAACTGCGCTTTTCCATACAAAACAAATGCTTGAATACGGAACAAAAATCGTTGCAGGGGTAACACCAGGTAAAGGCGGTCTTGAAATCGAAGGTGTTCCTGTATTCAATACAGTACAAGAAGCAGTCGATGCGACAGGTGCCAATGTATCCGTTATTTACGTACCGGCACCATTTGCAGCAGATGCAATTATCGAAGCAGTGGATGCGGACCTGGATATGGCGATTTGTATTACAGAACATATACCGGTACTTGATATGGTAAAAGTAAAGCGCTATATGGAAGGCAAGAAGACACGTTTAGTTGGTCCAAACTGTCCGGGTG
>DJUI01000091.1:12807-13022 GCA_002438305.1 Staphylococcaceae bacterium UBA6286
CTTTATCGACTGCTTAAAAGCATTCAACGAAGACCCGGAAACTTATGCGGTTGTCATGATTGGAGAAATCGGTGGTACAGCGGAAGAAGAAGCTGCTGAATGGATTCAGGAAAACATGAACAAACCGGTAGTAGGCTTTATCGGTGGTCAAACAGCACCTCCAGGAAAGCGTATGGGTCACGCAGGTGCCATTATTTCCGGCGGTAAAGGAACAG
>DJUI01000027.1:0-28912 GCA_002438305.1 Staphylococcaceae bacterium UBA6286
CCCCCCCCCCCCCCCTGACAATAAGATGTCAATCAGTTGCGCAGTGATGATAGATGCATTAAACTTACAAGGGAAATAATTGAGGAGGTCATGACATGTTCCGAACAGCACAAGATTTTGCTACGGCATATCGTCAGGAAGGTGAATTAACGCTTGCCTGTCTGAAAGAACTGACTGATGAATCGTTAAGTCAGGCAGTATCTGAACAAGATAGAACACTCGGTGAGATTGCGTGGCACATCACTGCAACAGTCGGTGAATTTGCTTCTCGCGTCGTACCTGATTACAAAGGATTGACTTACGGCACTGCACAACCTGCAACTGCCCGTGAACTGGCACAGGCTTATGAACAGGAATTTCAATCATCACTACAAGCGTACGAAGGCCATATCACAGATGACAATTTGGCAGATGATGTGGATTTCTTTGGACATCCTACAGCTAAAAATGCATTTCTTTTTAGTTTCATTACACACCAAGTGCATCATCGTGGACAGATGACTGTATTGATGCGTCAGGCGGAACTACATGTTCCACCGATTTATGGACCATCACGAGATTCAGAGTAAGCTTAAAGCGAAAGCTTTAAGCTTTTTTTGATGGTCAAGAAGCGTGCTAATTGATAAACTGATGACAGGTGAACTTATGAAAAAAATAACAATTGACGATGAACGGTTGGCAGATATCGCCAAGATCCATGAATGGATTCCAAAGCATTACAAAGACTGGAATGTCACTTCTATGGACATTGAACTGCGCCTTGAATCTATGAAGTTATTGATGACTCACTCGGGAGATGAAATTGCTGCTATCGTTGAAGAACAAGAAGTGATTGCATTTATCTGGTACGTCATCAGTGACGTCACAACGATTAAATCATTGTGGGTAGCCCCGTCTTATAGGCGTAGAGGACTCGCTATAAAGCTGAAGAACTACGTCAAACAACAGTCGTCAGCGGCTGGAGTGATGACCATCACTAGTCACGTTCATCCGCATAACAAAAAAATGATACAGCTGAATCACAAACTCGGCTATGATCAAATAGGGAACGAAATGATTTATAAATTAGAGGTGCCCAATGATTAGAACGCTCTATATCGACGAAATGAATGAACTCAAAACATGCGACTCGCCTTACGAGATGACCGGTCAGGCAAAATGGTTGTGGGTCGATATGTCTGAACCGACACTGCATGAAAATCTGTTATTAAGTCAATACTTCCACTTTCATCCGCTCTCTATTGAAGACGCAGTATCGGTTAGACAGCGGCCGAAGTATAAAGAATATGACAACTATTTATTTTTTGTCTTTCATGCGATTGATTTGAATACGATGCTGCCGGAAGAAATTGATGTGTTCATTAACAACAATATGATAGTCACGTATCACAAAGAACATTCAGAAGAAGTGGACAAAGTATGGAATTCCGTCATGTACAAACAGGCAAATGAAAAGTTGACGACAGCTGAAGTGATGTTTCGTACACTTGACGCTATCGTCGATAATTACTTTCCCTTTGTTTATGAACTTGAAGACAAAGTCTTTTCATTTGAAGATCGTCACTCAGTTGATATATCAACAGAAGTACTGATCGAGGAAACATTTGATTTGAGAGAAGACTTGCTGATCATTCGGAGAACGGTGCTGCCGATGAAAGATCTCGTCTATCGTCTCATTGAAGGACGGATTATGCCGCTGACCAAAAAACAGAAAATCTTCATGCACCATATTAATGATCATCTTGTAAAACAAGCCGAGATGATTGAATCTTCACGTGAAATGACAGCGGATATAAGAGATAATTATATTTCTCTTAACTCATTTAAGATGAACAACATTATGAAAATTTTGACTATCTACTCTGTGATATTCATGCCGCTGACATTACTCGTCGGTATTTATGGCATGAATTTTGATGTTATGCCGGAACTGCACTGGAAATACGGTTATTTAGGAGTATGGATTTTAATGATCAGTATTTCATTTGGATTGATCGGCTATTTCAAGAAGATGAAATGGTTTTAGCAGTATTATAAAACGGCCCTCTATTAATTAGAGAGCCGTTTAATTAATTATTTCCTGCCGGTCACTGTACTGCAGTGATATAAGCCTGCCCATTCTTTAAACATCGGTCCGCTGTTTCCTTCAACAGGGTCCGTATCAGGCAGCATGACACTGCTGACTTGGCTCTGGATTTTGGTAAGATCGTCATAGGATGTCAATAATTCTATATTTTTATCTTCAGGGTAAGCACCGACTACCTTGAAATCATTGGACTGACTCAGACATTGGTGGCCGTATCCTGCAGGCAGCAGCAGGACGTCACCGGTCTGTACTTTGAGTTTCTGTCCTTTTTCTCCGCCGATCANNCAGTTCTGCCTCGCCTGATCTGACGCCTAGCACTTCATGGGAGTTAGGATGGAAATGATGGTAATCGAATATGCCGTCTTCCCATACGCCAGTCCAGCCGTTTGACTGAAATGTTGCAGCAGGATCGGTCACTGCTTGTGGATAGACAATCACTGGATAGATGATGTGATTCGGTGTGGAAGGTGAGACAGGTGCATGAATGATTTTGTAAGACATTTAAAAACCTCCAGATATGGTTATAATAAAGACTATTCCCTGATCACATAGTAATTAATCGCATACGTTACACATCTATTATATGATTTAATCGAGAGGTTTGAGGTGAGTTAAGGAAAATTTTATAGTCATTACTAGTTTTATTGTGGCTGTTATTATATCAGCGGTCATCAATCATTATTTCAGTAAAGTTCCACTTGTTTTTATTCAGATTGGTCTCGGGATGTTAATCTATTTAATGCCTATTCCTATTCATCTGGAATTTGAGCCGGAATTGTTTTTGATCGGTATCATTGCACCGCTGCTCTTTTTGGAGGGGAATCATGTTTCCCGTATTAATCTACTTAAATATTTGAAACCAGTTATTTTAATGGCAATCGGTCTAGTCTTTACGACAGTGATCGGACTTGGCTATATCGTCCATTGGATGCTGCCTGTCATCCCGTTTGCTGCTTGTTTTGCACTGGCTGCCATTATTTGTCCGACAGATGCGGTTGCCGTACAGGCCATAGCCAAAGGACGGAAATTACCTAGAGGACTGATGACCATCCTTAGCGGAGAGTCACTGCTGAATGATGCTGCTGGTATATTGAGCTTCAACATTGCACTTATTGCGTTGACGACTGGAGCATTCAGTGTTCAAGGAGCTGTTCTGCAGTTTGTAGTCACAACTGTCGGTGGCCTTGTCGTCGGAATTGTCATTGGCACGCTCTTTGTTCAAACACGGATGTGGTTGATCAGAACAGGATTTCATAATGACTACGTCTTCATCTTAATTCAGTTGTTAACACCGTTTGTTCTTTATTTGGCAGCAGAAGCAGTTCATGTATCAGGTGTCATTGCAGCGGTCATTGGCGGTATCATCCATGGTATGGAACGCGACCGAATCAGTCAGGCAACGACTCGTCTGCAGCTTGGTTACGATAATACGTGGGGATTATTATCCACAGTACTGAATGGTTTCGTCTTCACGATGCTTGGCTATATCGTGCCGGAAGTGACGATGACGANNTGAATCAGAACCTATCATGCAGCTGCTCATCTATACGTTTCTTATTGCACTGCTCGTCTATATTTTCAGGTTTGTCTGGGTTTATATTCTTTATAATAGATTTTTCATTCCTGAGAGCCGGTTCGAAAGAATATTGAACAATGAACCAGTGACTTCAGCAGAAAAAAGACCTTCCCGCTTTAAATATTCATTGCTGGCATCGGTGTGTGGTGTGCATGGAACGATTTCAATG
This sequence comes from Staphylococcaceae bacterium UBA6286, assembly GCA_002438305.1. Lineage (GTDB taxonomy): Bacteria > Bacillota > Bacilli > Staphylococcales > Staphylococcaceae > Macrococcus. The sequence continues at coordinate 3,832 of DJUI01000027.1, forward strand.
GCTATCGCACTGACCTTGCCGACTCATATTTTCAATAATGAATCTTTTGCGACGAGAGATGATATGCTCTTTATAGCAGCCGGTGTAGTCATCATCAGTTTGATCACTGCACAAATTGTTCTGCCGTTATTAACCAGGATTGAAGCTAAAAACAATGTTTCAAAACTGTCGTTCAGAGAAGCGCGACTGATGATGAAAGAACAAGGTTTGATGTACATCCAGCGTAATACCGGAGCTGATAACCGGTTGATTGCCAGCAATTTAACACGGCAGTATGCAGTTCAGATTAAATTTTTCCGGGAAGTGGAGGACAATGGGCAAAACACGAAAGAATTGGCAAGACTACAGACCATTGCCATGAATACAGAGATGGAAACATTGGATCATCTGATTGAGTCCGGAGAAATTAACGAAAGTATGTTCAATAATTATGTGACTTATGTAGAACGTACAAGAAACTTCGCTAACTCGAGCTTTTTTACGAAGTTATCCTTTATCTTCAAAATGAGAAGAAAAGCGAGACACTTCATCAATCAAACTAATGCGGCTAGTTCATTGTCGTTTAAAAATAATATCATCGAAATAGAGAGAATTGCTAAAATTGTTCATAGTAATATAGTTGAGCGGTTATCAAAAGAGATGGTCAAAAGCAATAAGATTGAAATCGTTACTGTGACAGAAAGCTATTTGAATCGAATCAATCAGTTAAATAGAAGTGCTGTGACAGAAGGGGTGAATACAGATGAAACCCTGTTTGCGCTGGACGTACTGAATTTTGAGCGTGATTATATCTATCGACTTGGGCAGCAGGAGAAAATATCCTCAGAAGTCGCAGTGAAACTGAGACAGTCCATTAATTACGATGAGATGGCACTGCTCAGTTCACATGAACATTAGTGAAATATTAGTTGAATGATATCTGTTGTGCTAAAATCAAGTTAAAGTAATAGAAGGTGGAGAAATACATTGAACCGACTTGTAATCAGTCTCGTTTCAGTTTCAGTGATTTTGACTGCATGTGGTAATGATGACAGTGATCGACTGTCTCAGGACATCAAAGCACTCGAAAAGAAAAAAACTGAAGCTCAGAAAGAATATGACGCACTTAAAGAGCAGAATGATCAAAAAGATAAAGAGATAAAAGATAAAGAAGAAGAACTTGCAACTATTAAGAAAGACAAAGAAGATGCACTGAAGAAACAAATCGAAGAAGAAGAAAAACAAAAAGAACTTGAAAAGAAAAGACAGCAGGAAGAAGATAAAAAAGCTGCGGCCAAATCTCAATCAGCTGCAGCTGTCAAAGCCGTTATGCCGAAGACAATAGAAGCTTCCACTAACGGCAAAGCAGAAGTTGTCCTGAAAAAAGATGATCTACCGCTCGAACTAAAAGACAGCGGGATGACGGTCAATATCGGACAGCTTCAAATATTCAGTGTCACAGAAATGCCTGAAGGCCAAGTGCTGCTGTTTGACGGTGAAACAGAGGGTTATGTCATTATCTATCAAGTGACGACTGAGAATACATCAGATGAGACACTATATTATAACAACGATACGAAGTTGACGGTCGGAGATCATACAAAATTCTCGGACTATGCATCATTTATACCGAGTGATTATCAGGAAATGAGCATGAAGAAAAGTAAAAACAACTTTAATGAATATGCCCCTCATGAAAAGACGACAAGTTATAAATCCATTGTTCTGGCTACCGATGAATATGACGACTTAAAGAACGGTAAAGCATCGCTAGTCATTCAAGGAGGTATCGCTTCTGATGCACAGTTCACTGATAAATCAGAACTAGCATCGGGAGAATATACCTTCAAATAAATGTTTGTATGNNAACACTGAACGGGAATTTATAGAGAAACAAGTGGGAAGAGGGAATTGACATGCATGAAGAAAAATTTGTATTGATGGAAAACCAATCCATGACGTTAAATGAAATCGCACAGGAACTTGAAGCGATTACCGGCTATACAGTGAAGGACAGCTTCGGTGAAGTGAACCGCATCGTCGCACAAAAACCTAATTTTGATGATGACTTTGAAAGCTTTCTTGTGACTTATGAGTTCAATGAATCAGATGATATTGTCGATGCAACGGTCATCACGCCGCGCGATGAAAAAATTAATTTTAAATCAGATTCAGTAAAATTACGATTATTGTCATACAAATCACGATAATATATGATTTAACACTTTACTTTAAACAGCACTGATTGTTTAATTAAAGTGTTAATTTTTTATGTTTAGCTATTGGAGATCTTATATGAAAAAAACATGGATGTTTGTACTACTGCTCGCCTTTTCAGGATGCAGCGAGCAGATGCAGAGTTTGAAACCGACAGCAACAGAGTCTTCTATATTATTTGATACAGCGCACGGAGAAACAGCAGGAGCAGCTGACTGGGTCATAGACGGTGCCTTCTCCGACTTCGGAGATGCTCTTAAACGTTCCGGCTATACATTGAAACAGACCGCAGCAGATGACTTATTGACTTATGATTTACTGAAAGGTCATGATTTGTTNNCTAATATTCCACTGAAAAGCAGTGAACAGGCGGCGCTCAAGCAATATACAGAAAGTGGCGGCAGTCTGCTGTTCATCAGTGATCATTACAATGCAGACCGCAATATGAACCGGTTTGATGCTTCTGAAGTACTCAATGGATATCGTAGAGGTGCGTATTCAGACCCGGCAAAAGGCATGTCACAGGCAGAACGACAATCAGAGATGATGACTGACGTCACATCAAGTGATTTTCTGAGTGATACATTCGGCGTCAGATTCAAGTATAATGCTATTGATGATGTGACGATGACAACAATGTCGGATATATTCGATATTACAGATGGCGTCGATGAAGTAACGATGCACGCGGGTTCGACGCTTGCTATCACCGATCCAAAGAAAGCAAAAGGCCTGGTCTTTCTGCCGAAGCTCAGTAACAGATATCGCTGGGAACATGCTGTTGATCAAGGCGTTTACAACGGGGGTGGTGAAGACGAAGGGCCGTTTATTGCTATCAGTAAAACAGGGAGAGGGAAGGCCGCCTTTATCGGGGATTCCTCGATTGTTGAAGATGCTTCACCAAAATATAAACGTGAAGACAACGGCAGTGACAAGAAAACTTATGATGGCTTTGAGGAAGCGGATCACCGTAATCTGCTGCTCAATCTTACAAAGTGGCTGACGACTTAAGAAGAGGATGTGTCATTCGACCAGAATGAGGACAAAGTGACACCGCTCCTTGCATCAGAAAATCCATCAACATCAGTTGAACCAAAAAAAGAACCGTGGGCGCAGCCTGAATCTGGTTATTTATGGTACGACCGTTCAACTTATGCACAAGGAAGTTACGGTGCCGTGGTCAATGAAGAACAGACGCATCAACAGATGAATCATGACATTCAGATTTTAAGTCCAGCGGCTATTGCACCAAAAGAAAATATTCAAGTGAAAGTCAGAACAGCAAATGCTGAGTCCACAAAAATAGCAATTGTCATGGCAAATGGTCAGCACGTCGGCTTGTTCAATGGCCGTCCACCCGGCGTATCCAATGCTTATATACCAAAGCAGTATGATGATTATTACGAATGCTATTTTAATGGTAGAATTGCAAGAGAAGCACAAGGGCCATTAACGATTCAAGTCATTCAGAATAATGAGACTGCAGCGACAGCACAGCTGAATCTCAAATAGGAGTAGTCATATGAAAAAAACAATTATTGCTTCATTGCTATTGTCTACATTGACAATGAACATCGCTCATGCAGAAGGAGATTTTAGCGAGACGAAGACAAATGGTGACAAAGTAGAGTTCGAAAATACAGAGAAGGTAAAAGTCAATGAACCGGTCGTCGTAAAACAGCAGATGGCACGTACGGTCAAGGTCCCTAATTTTAAGGCGCGCCAATATAAAGGGAAAGTTAGAAATGAGAATGTACTCGTTGTATTGATGGATTTCTCTGACAGCAAGCAGTCGACATTAACGAAGAAAGATACTCAAAATTATTATGAGAACTACACAAAGTCTTATTATAATCAATTATTTTTTGGTGATACGTATAAGGCGCCGGACGGTAAATCCTATGATACGCTTAAAACATATTACAAGCAGGCATCAGGCAATAGTCTCAATATTAAGGGGCAGGTCTCAGGATGGTACCGTGCGAAACATCCGCTTAAATATTACGGTGGCGGAGACGATAAGAATGTCGGTGAACTGATAATGGAAGCGGCGCGTAAAGCCGCACAAGATCCAAAAGTAAAAATGACAGATTATGACCGTTATGATTATTATGATTTTGATAATGACGGCAATATATATGAGCCGGACGGCTTAATCGATAAACTAGTTGTCATCTTCAGTGGTGTCGGAGAAAGTGAAGGCGGCGGCAAACTCGGCAGCAAGTCTATATGGGAACATGTCAGTGAAGTTCCATTCACTGAACACGGTAACCCTAAGACCATCGTCGGTACTAAAAGCAAATACTCAAAATTTTACAAAGATCGTCTGGCAGTTGCAGAATACGGCATTATGGCTGAAGACAGCACGGTCGGTACAGTTGCTCATGAATTCGGTCATATGCTCGGCTTGATTGATGAATATGATGTATCACCGAGTTCAGTAGATCATGCCGGTGAACCGGTACGATACTGGTCATTGATGAGTTACGGAGCAGATGCAGGGAAAATTCACGGCACGCAGCCAGTCGGTATGAGTCCACTTGCTAAATCTGACTTACAGCAGCTTTACGGTGGTAACTGGACGCTTGGCTCTGAAGTGAATTACCGCACGATAGACAGTAAGGGGAAGGAGTTCTTATTAGATCAAGCGGGGATTAAAGGATCGAACAATGACGTTGTCAAAGTCAATCTGCCGTCGGTCAAAAAGATTCGGGGCGGCAAAGTTAAACGCTTTAATCAATATTATTTGCTTGAATGGCGGAGTCATAATGGTCTGGACAAAGCACTGGGTGCTATTTACGATCCGTTCGGCCGCAATAAATATGGAAAAGGCCTGGTCATCTGGTATGTTGATGAATCGTATGAGAATAACGGTAATTTAGTGAAACATCCAGGTAAGAGTCTTCTCGGTGTGGTTGATGCCAATCCGAAATCTATTATGGCAAAAAGCGGCTTCAGTCCAATCACAGATACACAAATATATGATGCTGCTTTTAATACACGCGATTACGGCAATTATAATTCAAAGCCTGATTATTACTTTAAGAAACCTTCCACAAAACCAGTATCAACGTTCAGTGATAAAAATTACACACAAAAAGATTTGAATTCATTGACCATCCAGGAAGCCGGCAGAGTACTGCCTCAGCTTGGATTGAAAATTAAAGTCGTCGATCAGAATAAAGACGGTACAGTCGCTAAAATTAAAATCTATAAATAAGCCCTATCAATATAATGTACGTCATCTATTATGATGATGTGCATTTTTAAAATGTATAAATATACTGCTTCAATCATTTCTGTAACACAATATTAATATCTGAAAATTCAAATTGTTATTTACAATTCAGAAATTTCTATACATAATGTACTTAAGTAATTCATATCATTTTAACGGGGGAAAGTACATGAAGAAAAAAGCAGTAGTATCATCATTACTTGCGGTAACGTTAGGAGTAACGAGCTTAGGGCTGACAAGTGGTGCGGCATATGCAGATGAAGCCTTAAAAGTAAAGAAGGATCATTATTATTCAGGCTCAAGTCATGATAGCGTCATTGCCAATGAAGATCGTCTGATCAAGATGCTGAAAGATGAAGGTGTCATCAGTAAAAATGCGACGCGTGCGCAAGCTGAGAAAGCAGTCTCTAATTATTTAAACAAGAAACAGGAAAATTCTGACAACAAAGTTAAAAACGAAGGAAAATTCGTAAAAAAATATAAAAAAGTGACTGAGAAAAACAGCAATGGTAAACGCAGCAAGTATACAAAAGGGAATGGTAAGAAAAAAGGGCATGCTAAAAACTTGAAGCCGGTTGTTGAAGAAAATTATACTGGCGAGAAACGTACAGACAAAGTTCTGTTGTTAGCGATTGAATTCCCGGATTATCAAAATTCAACCATCACTAAAGAAGAAACGGATATGTTCTATGAAGATTATCCGATGAGCCACTTCCAGGACATGGTGTTCGGTGAAAATGGTTACGAAGGACCGAATGGTGAGAATTTAGTCAGTATGAAACAGTTCTACCAAAACCAATCAGGCGGCAGCTATGATGTGGATGGTGAAGTACATGGCTGGTACAAAGCAAAATATCCTGCGAAATACTACGGTGGTAACTACCCGACTGTTGATGACAGTGATGGTCGTCCGAAAGAATTAGTCAAAGAAGCGTTGGAACAAGCTGCAAAAGATCCAAACATCAATCTATCTGAATACGATCAATGGGACCGTTATGACCTTGATGGTGACGGCGTATTAAATGAAAAAGATGGCATCGTTGATCATGTCATGATCATCCATGCCTCTCCTGGCGAAGAAGCAGGTGGTGGTAAATTAGGTCCTGATGCAATCTGGTCTCACAGATGGAGCTTGAACTTCACGAATACAGGCGAGCCCTACACAATTCCAGGGACTTCTTCCGGTCAGAAGCAGTTTGGTGGTAAATTAGCAGTTATCGACTATACGATTCAACCTGAAGATGGTGCTGCCGGCGTATTCTCTCATGAATATGGTCACGATTTAGGATTACCAGATGAATATGATACGATCTACTCTGGTAAAGGTGAACCGGTATCGTTCTGGTCAATCATGTCAAGCGGCAGCTGGGCTGGTAAGATTCCAGGGACAGAACCGACTGGTTTTGATGCATACATGAAAGAACAATTGCAGGATATGCATGGTGGTAACTGGCAGACAGGCAGCGAAATTGACGCTGATGATGTCACTTCAACACCACAAGAATTCTTATTAGATGAAGCAGTAACTAAAGGTACAAATAATGATACAGTACGTATTAATCTTCCTGACAAAGTGACAGAAGTGTTGAAACCTGCTGAAGGTGAAAAGGCATACTTCAGTGGTTCCGGCGATGACTTAACAAACAGTGCATCAGTACAAGTGGATTTAACTGGTAAACAATCTGCTGAGTTAACATTCAAAGCTTGGTATGACATTGAAAAGGGCTATGACTACGCGTATGTTCAAGCATCTACTGACGGTAAGACTTGGACAAACTTAGAAGGAAACATCACTAATAATGATGATCCAGAAGGTGCCGGTGCTAATGCAGGTAACGGTATTGATGGACAGAGCAATAGCTGGGTTGATGCAACTTTTAATCTTGATGCATTTGCCGGCAAAAATGTTCAATTACGCTATTTATATGTGACAGATGCTGGATTTACAGCACCAGGTCTCTATGTAGATGATATTAAAGTGACTGCTGACGGTTCTACTGTCTTCTCAGACGGTGCTGAAGGCGATGCTAAATTTGGTTTGAATGGGTTCTCTGTAAGTGATGGTAAGAAATACGATGAAAACTATTACTTATTACAATGGAGAAGTCACAACAAAGTGGATGCAGGACTTGCTCACATCCCAAGAGGCGGTTCATTGATGAGCTACAACACTGGATTAAATGTCTACTATGTAGATAAGAGCTATACAGATAACCATGTAGGGAAGCACCCAGGTTACGGCTTCGTCGGTATCGTCGATGCTGATCAGAATGCTCTGAAATGGGAAGGAACAACACCTTCAGTGGCGTCTACTCAGTATCAAGTACGCGATGCATCATTCAGCTTGACACCACAAGATCCACTGAGCTTGAAACTCGCTGATGGTTCTACAATGGTTGACAAAAACTTAAAATCAAGCCCAATATTTGATGACTCTAAAGATTACTCTAACCCTGAACAACCGCATGCAGGTAAAATCCTACCTAATACCGGACTAAAAGTACAAGTGGTCGGCGAATCTAAAGACAAATCTACAGGTAAAGTCGTTATTTACAAATAATTATCATACACTCATGACAGTTTCAATGGGAGACGTCATGAGTGTATTTTTTTGGACATTGTTTTTGTTATAATGGAAGAAAGGGGTGAGTCGGATGATTTATATCGAGACAGAACGGTTGAAACTACGAGATTATAAGCAGCAAGATCTTGAAGTGTTCAAGCATATGAACGTTGATCCTGAAGTCAGAAAGTATTTTTCGGATATGATGAGTTTCAAACGGTCTGAAATGGCACTGTGGCATATGCAGAAAGAAATTGAAGCGACAGGTCTTGGACTCTATGCGGTTGAAGAGAAAGCAAGTGGTGAATTCATTGGTTTCATTGGTGTACAGTATATGGAAGCGACACCTGATTATTCAATGGATATTATGCCGTGTTATGAAATTGGTTGGCGCCTCATTCAACAGGCATGGGGGAAAGGCTATGCTACAGAAGGAGCACAGGCTGTTCTCGACTATGTACGACCGAGAATTGATCTGCCGCTCTATAGTTTCACAAGTGTTAATAATGAAGCCAGCATGAATGTGATGGAGAAAATCGGTCTGAAACGCATCAAGACGTTCAAACATCCACTGATCGATCCACGGCATCCGATGAACTTGCAGGTTCTCTACAAGGATGTGAGTCAATGATTCTTATAAGCAGCTGCCTGATTGGAGAAGAAGTCCGTTATGATGGAAAGCATCAGTTGAATCCACTATTGAAATCATTGGTGGATGAGGGTAAAGCTATGGCTGCATGTCCGGAAGTGATGGGAGGACTACTCATCCCGCGTGAACCTGCAGAAATCATCGGGGGAAATGGTGAAGATGTATGGAACGGTACAGCACGTGTCGTGACTATTTCAGGGCGTGATGTCACACAGGCTTATCAGTCAGGAGCAAAGCGGTTTCTTGAAATTTGTCACAATCACTACATCACAACCGTCGTGCTGAAAGAGAACAGCCCGAGCTGTGGTTCAGCAGCAATCTATGACGGTTCATTTACTGGCAGCAAAATTAATGCACCAGGAGTCACCACTGCTTTACTGACAGCAAATGGCATTACAGTCCATAATGAATATACATTTTCGGTTTGATTCCAGTTCGATTCAACTATTGCTGCATGGCTGAAATCAGTGCGGCTGGATCATCTTCATAAATGGCTGCATCAAGGTGAGGTGTATCTATAAATCCTTGATTGGTCATGGCTGTTAACATCGTTCTTAAAGGTTCGTAAAATCCAGCAGTATTTAAAATACCGATAGGTTTTTGATGAAGTCCAATCTGCCGCCAAGTAAAAACTTCGAATNNGGTATCATAATAAATCCTTCCGCAAAGTCCGCCATCATTTTCTTACGCTCATGCATCGTTTCGACAACGTAAAGTTCTGTAATATGATTATGAGCGATTTCACGCTGATGAAGAAAATCAGGAATGACACCGATCACTGTGCCGCCATTCGCCATCACGCTATCAGCGATAACCCCCATAAGACCTACTTTTCCTCCGCCATAGACAAGGGTGATGTTTTCTGCTGCCAGACATTCGCCGAGACGTTTGGCACTTTCTTCATAAATCGGGTCACCGAGACGTGATCCGCAGAATACTGCGACTGTTTTCATAAATACCTTCCTTTTGTATGATATGATATGACTATTGAAATGAGGTGTTATTATGTTAAGAGTCCTACAAGTAGACCCAACTATGGAGATTTCCTTCAATCATTATCAGTTAACACTTAAGCAGATGCTGTATGCGGCTCACCCGAGATACGTCATTAACCGTCAGCGGTCCAATTATTTTCCTTTTATTATCGTGAAGGATGACGAAATCATCGGTGCATTTGCTCTGGAACGAGGAGACATACTTATACCAATCAATGCACCGACAACAGCTATTTGCTTGCGGGATCTATCCTTTGATAGACCGCATCAGAAGAAAGGTTACTTCAAGCAAGTAATAAAAGTCGTAGAACAATATATTAACAGACAGGATAGCAGCATCACTGACTTATATGTAATGGTCAATGTCCACAATGATGATGCCTACTATGCCTTTATCCGAGCTGGATTCAAAGATCAGCAGAGAACGGTGAAAAGACTGTATACGCTTAAAGTATTAGCTAAGTCAATCATTCAGCAGAGCTGATAGTGTCTTCTTAAATGTCCGTCTATGGTCAGCAGTGAATTTTGAAGGACCTTTTGTCCTTATGCCTGCCTGCCGTAATTGGCTGGACTCATGACGCATCATTAACAGCTGATCAATGTAATCTGATGTATATTGTCTGCCGTTATGATGCATGACGATGACGTCTTTATTCAGCAGCAGACTAGCAAGTCCATAATCTTGAGTGACAACAAGATCGCCAGGTTTCGACAGCTGGACAATTTTATAATCAGCGCTGTCCAATCCGTCATCTACATACTGAATCTTAACGAAGTCGGGATAAATAAGATGAGAAAAATGATTGAAGTTTCTGACGAGAAGAACTTCAATCATTTTTTGTTGTGCAATATCAATGATTTCATTAATAACGGGTGATGCGTCAGCATCGACGATAATTCGTTGAATCATGGATTAATNNTTAATATTTTCCGCGAAGTCTGATTTTTTCTGCCATCTGTCTTCTGTGTTGTTCAAATAGAGGAGGGTTATCAACATTTTCAGTATAGTTGGTAGCCATGACTCGGTTTTCAATGTAGTCATTGATGTTGTGACGGTCTTCGTCTTTCATTCGCTGCTGGGTTACTTGGTGCTGAACAAACTGCGTTGCCTGCTTGCTTTCAAGTGGAATCTTTTTATCGCGTTTTTCTGCTGCTTTCATGGCTTTGACCATTTCTTTTTGACGTTTCTTAGCTTCTTTTTCTTCTTCAGAGTGACGCTTCTCCATCTCTTTTGCAAGGTGCTGGTTCATTTTCTCTTCGTTCTTAATCTTTTTCTTCTGCTGAAGACCATGAGTGGTCTGAGAGACAAAAGCTGCTGTTCTGACAGTGCGGTCTTTGACATTGGCTGCGTTATCAGTAATTTTGTGACCTGTTGTGACGGTCTTATCTTTCGTCATCACAGCCAGATCTTTAGTAGTGGATAATGTGTGCATCGTTCGATTGCGCATTCTGATATAGTCTTGATTCTGCTTGAGACGGTGGCGTTCTTTGATGAGTGGAACGAGAATGACGGCTCCAACATTGACTGCTGTCTTAATTTTTTGATTCATGATTATCTCTCCTTGTTGATGAAACTGAATACTTTGTTCCTACCCTCATTATATACACAATAAACGGCTCCGCAAAGCGCGGGGCCGTTATTAATAACGCATATTACGGACGATTTTGCGCGTAATCTGCATCAATGTCGTATATTCTTTTGTCGTTAGACAGGATACATCCAGCATTTCCTCTGGAATATGGTTTAACTGCTTGATCAGCTCTCGACCTTCTTCCGTGAGCTGGACGAGCACGATTCTCTCGTCTTTCTTCAGACGTTCACGTTCAATAAGACCGCGAGATTCCATCTTTTTAATGATAGGGGTGATTGTCCCGGATTGAAAAGCAAGATATTCACCAAGCTGAAGCACAGGGATTGGACCATTCTCAACCAGCACCATCAGGACAAGATAATGCTGATAACTTAACTCATATGGTTTTAATTTATTTCTATTATAATATTTAATAATTTCACGCTGCGCGAGGTACAAGCGGTAAGCAACACTCGAATCATTTTTCATGGAAACTCCTTTATGTATTTATGCATTTAAAATAACATTTTAATAATAACATGGTTATTAATGAATATAAAGCTATATTATATTAAGAGATTAAAAAATAAATAAATTAATTATATGACCTGAAGACAAAACAATCCTTCCTAATTTTCTTTAGGAAGGATTGTCTTCATAATGGATGGCTTAAATTCCTTTACCGATACCGAAGCCAAAGTAAAGAATGGCAATAACTGCTACTAACACAAGTCGATAGATAGCGAATGGAATCAATTTGATTCTGCCGATTAAATCGAGGAATAATCTGATGGAGAGCAGGCCGAATATAAAGGCGGCGATGAAGCCGACAATATAAAACCATATCGTATCTCCTGTAATATACTGATAATTGCTCAGTAGACTTTTAGCACTGGCAGCTGCCATGATTGGAACTGCCATAATGAATGTGAAGTCTGAAGCCCCTTTATGTGTCATTTTAGTAAGGACACCAGCAGAGATGGTTGACCCTGAACGCGAAAATCCCGGCCATAGAGCTAACACTTGAGTCAGACCGATAATCAGCGCCTGTTTATGAGTAATCCCATCAACTGAAATAGGATTTTTGACATTTTTAGCGTATAAATCTGCAATAATCATCAGTACGGCTCCTAATGCCAGTCCGATCAAAACAGTAGGAACTGAGAATAAATGCTCATCAATGAAATCATCGAACAGTAGACCGGCGATACCAGCTGGAACCAAACCGATAAGGACATGAGATAATTTAAGATGATGTTCTGATGAATCATTTTTGAAGCTGAGCAAGTCTACGAAACGGTGTCTGAACACCCATGCCGCTGCAACTATTGAGCCGAGCTGGATAACGATCTTGAATGTGTTGGCAGAGTCCTGTGATTTCAATATTTCCTTCGAATGGAGCCACATATCATCCACTAAAATTTGATGACCTGTAGAAGAAATCGGTGCAAATTCAGTCAATCCTTCGACAACACCGAGTATAAATGCTTTGACGAGTTCAAATAATTCCATTGAGTAACCACCTTCTATGAAATAAATACTTTCAAAAGTATATCATAATGGACAAAATATCTTCTACTTATTCTGTAATCAAATTGCTTTTGTTTTTAAGCTATTGCTATATAATACTAGTTAGGATGTGATAATGTGAAATACTTAACAAACTTATCGAGACGCTATCTTTACCTTCACCTACTTATGATTACTTCTGCGTTACTGCTTGCGGGAGTCATTATCACACAAAGTATGTTAATCGGTAAAATCATCGATAGCGTCCTGTTGAATCATCAAGTCAATTTCAGTCAGCTGCTATTGTTTGTGCTTGGTATCTTACTGACACGCAGTATGCTTCAGTCGTTTCTTAAACGACTAGGTGTAACTATGAGCAGTAAAATTAAATCATGGCTGCGTCAACGCTTGATAGCTGATCGACGAGAGACTGCTGAAACGTTAAATCTAGCGACAGAAGGAATAGAAGGGATCGATAGTTTTTACAGTGACTATTTACCACAAGTTTATCGGTCAACTTTTATTCCGCTGTTAATTATTATATTTTTGTTCTTCTTTCACCGCAATGCGGCATGGATTATGTTGATTACTGCGCCATTCATCCCTATATTCTATATCATCATTGGGATCAATACATCTAAAAAAGCGACAGATCAGATGACAGCGCTGAATCAGTTTTCCGCCTATTTTCTTGATGCTGTTCGCGGTATTGTCACCATCAAGCTGTTCAATCATGAACAAAGTGTCAAGCAGGCCATCCGAGACAAATCCCAGCAGTTCAAAGATAAAACGATGATCATACTGAGAACGGCTTTTCTCTCCACATTGATGCTGGAATTTATTTCGATGCTGTCAATCGGGATCATCGCTCTCGAAATCGGACTCGGTCTGATTGTCTTTAATAAAATATCATTCTATACGGCTGTCGTCACTTTGATGCTTGCACCGGAATTTTACAATGCACTTAAAGATCTCGGGATGGCGTTTCATACAGGTAAGCAGTCAGAAGGTTATGCAGAACTGCTGGATTACGAACAGCAGCCGTCACTTGACAGACGCTTTGAACCCTGTTCGACAATTAAAGGTAACGCAGAAGTGGATTACGGTCATTTTAAGCTGATGATACAAGATGCGTTTAAGTTGCAGGAAACAGTCATCTGCGGACCAAGTGGATCAGGAAAATCAACATTCGCTAAAACCATTGCCGGTGTATCGACACATGGTCAAGGGTATCTTGTCTTTCCGGAAGAATTAAACAATGACATTGCTTATATGGCACAGCAGCCATTTGTGATGAGCGAGACTATTTTCAATAATATTACTATGTTTAATGAGCATTCACGTGAATCAGTCATAGCAGCCGCAAAAAGTGTTGATATGCATGACCGGATTATGGCATTTAAGTCAGGTTATGAGACGATGATCGGCGCTGGGGGCGAACAGTTATCAGGTGGTGAAACGCATCGTTTAATGTTGATGAGGATGCTGTTGAATCCTGCACGGCTGATTATTTTTGATGAACCGACTGCTATGCTCGACCGCGAAACGGAACGAGTCATCAGACAAGCTATCGACCATTTGAAGGTTACTTCTACTGTGTGGACCATTGCCCATCAAAAAGAGACTATTCAACAAGCGCCTTATCTCATCGTCATGACTGACGGCATCATCAAACAAGGGACGCATGAAGATCTGCGGCACGAACCATTTCTAAAGGCGGTAATGCAATGAAATTAATTAACAATGAAACAAGACGTGCACTTGTCATTTCTATAATTATCGGCACAGTTGGTGGATTGACAGCCATCGGTATGTTCAGTCTAAGTGGTCTTATGATCTCAAAAAGTGCATTCAAAGTGCCGTTATATACGTTGATGGTGCTTGTTGCGACAATTAAGCTGTTTGGTGTCATTAGAGCAGTGGCACGTTATTTAGAACGACTGATCAGCCATGAAGCCACTTTTACTATGTTGAAAGATATTAGAGTGGAAACATTTGATAGACTGATCAATGATTTCGTCGGCCTTCATTCCAAATGGCAGCTATCGACGCTGCTTGAACGAACGGTCAATGACATCGAGAAGCTTCAGAATATATTACTCCGGGTGATTTATCCACCGGTAGTGACATTTCTTACGACGGTTATCGTCTGCATCATCTATTCATTTTACAGTTTTGAAGCTGTACTTGTTATTATCGCTGCGATGATGACGATTCTTTTTGTGCTGCCGTTGATGTTCAGTCGTTATTTGGAACGATTGACAAATAGCACGCAAATTCACCGTTCAGAGTTTATGAAGCGGCTCACTGATTATCAGCTGGGCCAGGAAGATATCGCTGTATTCGATCCACAAGGACGCTATATGAAAATAATGGAACGTTCGAGAATGAACTATGAACATTCAGTCGCAATAGAGAAACGCACTCTTGTTCTGTATGATTTTCTTCTCAATGTAATCAGTATGCTTGCGATATGGGGCGTACTTTATGTGATGGCGAATAATGATAACGTAATGATGTATGCAAGTGTCATCATGGTCACTATCACATTATTTGAATTTGCTATACCTATGACAAACTTTCCTTTTTATCATCAGGAGACTAAAAAAGCAATGAATCACATTAATGCACTTGCCTCAGTTGATCACAAGGGCGGACGCATGCCTCATCACATTCTACCACTTAAATTGCACGATCTGACTTTTCGATATCCTGATCAGGAACGTCCGACACTTCAACATATTTCGCTGCATGTTGATGCTGGCGAAAAGATAGGAATCATTGGAGGAAGCGGTTCAGGTAAAACAACATTAATCAATCTCATCACAGGTTTATATGACAGTAATTTAACTGCAGCAGGTGTACCGATTACCGAACTGGATAGAGATGCTTACTTCCAGCAGTTGAATGTGATGCAGCAGCATAATCATTTCTTCCAAGGAACCATTCAAGAGAATTTGTTCAGTGATGACAGAGAAACTATTGAACACTATCTTGACTACTTTAAACTGCCGTATACAACTGACAGTGAAATCAATGAGTTCGGGGCACAGCTGTCAGGTGGAGAACGACGAAGACTGCATTTCATTAGATTGCTGATGCGGTTGCGTGACCTGTGGCTGCTTGATGAACCATTTAATGGGGTTGATATATTAAGTAAAGAGACGATGCTTGATCAACTGCTCAAACTTGATGCAGCAGTGGTGGTTATCAGTCACGAAGTTGAGCTGTTAAAAGATTTTGATAGAATCTATATTATGAATGAAGGTAGAATCGTCCGCTCGGGCACATACGAGGAACTTCAGAGAGACAATGATTATTTTGTACGTTTCATGGCACAGGAGGAAAGCATCATCTAGAAAAATATTATTCATAGCAAATTAAATATGATATGATGAAAAAAATGGGGGTATACAATGAGTAAATTAGCATGGTTAGTAGATACAGCAGCAGGTTTTACACAGGAAGAGATTGATAAATATCCGCTATTCGTCGTTCCTATGGGTGTTATTATCAATGGCACACATTATGTCGATCAGCAGGAATTATCAACAGAGCGTTTTTATGAATTGCTCAATCAGTACGGTGAAGGCGCTAAAACAACACAGCCTAATTTTCAGTCAATGCTGGAAGCGTACGAAAAAATTAAGAAACAAGGCTATGATGAGGTCATTGCTGTTCATCCATCCAGTGAGTTGACTGGCTCATATCAAAATTCAGTGGCAGCCAGCAGTGAAGTGGATATCAAGTCTGCTGTCATTGATTCTAGAATTGGTGCATTTCCGTATAAAAAAATGGTACTGGAAGGTATGAAGGCTGTAGAGGAAGGGAAAACGTTTGAAGAAGTGGTTGAGTTGGTTAAATCTTTTCCTGTCAAAGCGCAATTGCTTCTCCAGCCAAAAAGTTTGCAGCAGCTTAGAAAAAGCGGACGTTTGTCAGCTTCGCAAAGTTTCCTTGCCGGCTTGCTGAATATTCAATTAATACTTCATTTTGAAGATGGTAAGGTCATGCCGTTTGAAAAAGTGCGAACTAAGAAGAAAGTATTTGAACGTATGATGGCAGTTGCAAGTGAAAATATTAATAAGTTCGGTCTGACAGAAATTTCAGTGATGAACGCTGGAGATAAGGAAGAAGCAAAAAAATACACGTCTGCTTTAAAAGAACTTTATCCAGAACTGTTAATTCATGAAGAACCGCTCGTACCCGTTGCAGGAGTTCATACAGGTTATGGCACAGTGGGTATCGGTTGGTTGAGAACAAAAAATTAAACCCCAGCATGAGCCGGGGTTTAATTTTTTGTACTGGATATATTAACGATGAGTTTATCGAGGAGTTCCTTCAGTTCTGAAAATTCATTATCTGTTAAATCAGCTGCCTCCTGAACCACTTCAGTGCAGTCTTCCAGATCATCCTGCATCGCTTTACTCTTATCCGTTAGATGGATGAAGACTTCGCGCTGGTCGAGTTCAGAACGCTCACGTTTAATCAGGTCATTTGACTCCATACGTTTCAATAAAGGGGATACTGTACCCG
Source organism: Staphylococcaceae bacterium UBA6286 (assembly GCA_002438305.1). Taxonomy (GTDB): domain Bacteria; phylum Bacillota; class Bacilli; order Staphylococcales; family Staphylococcaceae; genus Macrococcus. The sequence continues at coordinate 21,086 of DJUI01000027.1, forward strand.
TGTCCAGTGCGAGCTCATTGACAAGCGTCTTAACATTGACGGGCGGTGATTCCCATAAAATAGATAACACTAAGTACTGGGGATAAGTCAAACTATATTTTTTGAATATTCTATTCGAAAAATAACGGTTCATCTGACGTTGTGCATTATATAAACTAAAACAAAGCTGTTTATCTAGTTTTAAATTATTAGTCATTCATTTCCTCCATACAGACTTATTATTTATGATAATAGATGATATGATGATTTATTGTACAGTGATTTAGAACGTGCAAAACATGTTACTTAAATAACATAGTATAAAGAAGTGGACATTTCAAGTAATATCGCATATAAAAGTAAACAATTTAATGAACTTTAAAATATAAATGGATGAAAAGCAGGGATAGTTATGGAGAAAATGCAGGTGTATATTATCAGTGGATTTCTGGGCAGTGGCAAAACCACGTTACTGCTCCATTTGATCGAACAGTGGCAGGACAAAAAAGTAGCTGTTTTAATGAATGAATACGGGAGCTTCAATGTCGATTCAAAAATATTGGGTGACAATGTTCCGATGAATGAATTATTGAATGGCTGTATTTGCTGCGATTTAAAAAGTGATGTGGAGGTGCAGCTGCATGACATTAGACATAGACATCATCCCGATATTGTCATTATTGAAGCGACGGGTGTAGCACATCCTGTAGAAATATATGATGCATGCACGGCGCCTTCATTGACAAAAATTATGGATATTAGAGGCGTCATAACGCTTGTAGACGGTCCGAGATTTCTTGGACGGCATCAGTACAGTGTCACGACAAGACGATTGATGGAAGAGCAGATTCAGTTCGCGCATATACTACTGTTGAATAAAAGTGATCTGCTTGAACAACATGATATTGTTCAGCTGACGAATGATATCACCGCTCTCAACAGTCAGGCACCGGTCATTACCACTCAATATTCTGCTGTAGATATAGCTCAGCTGGAAGGGGTGACGGGGCGTCCGTTTGCTGCTGGGATGCATCATCATGGTATACAGTCACTCGTCTATACTTTTGCAGGGCCGATAGACAGCAGGAAGTATGTAGAGTGGCTGCGAAACCTGCCGTCCGCTATACTGAGAGTGAAAGGTTTTATTAAGTTTCATGACAATCCAAGTCAGGTGATCTTATTCCAATATGCTTATGGCATCCCGCAGTACGAGCCGGAGATCATGAACATGCCTTTGACATTAGTCATTATCGGGGAATCACTGGACAAGAATCGGCTGCTGGATCAACTGGATCGACTGCAGTTCGGCTGAAAATAAATGAGTGAGGTGAAGCAATGAGTGAAATGGTNNATGAATGAGGTGAAGTAATGAGTGAAATGGTAACGATGTCAGACGTTGTTCAGGGGTTCTGGCGTCTCGCTGAATGGAAATACAGTAACAAAGAAGTCAATCGTATGCTGCATGAACTGATAGATAGAGGAATTACAGCGATGGATCATGCAGATATTTACGGTAATTATCAATGTGAAACGTTATTTGGTGATGCGCTCAGTATCACACCAGGCATTCGAAAAGAGATGCATATCATCACAAAATGCGGTATCGTGCTGCCGTCAGAGAAAATGGGATTTGATTATCATAAGTATGATTATTCAAAAGACCACATCATGAATTCTGTCGATCGCAGTTTGAAGGAACTGCAGGTGGACGATATTGATACATTATTGCTGCATCGTCCGTCGCCGTTGATGGACCCGCATGAAGTAGCAGCAACACTGAAAACTTTGCAGCAGCAAGGCAAAGTTAGACAGTTTGGCGTTTCTAATTTCAAAGTTCATCAATATCTTCCGTTGAAAGAAGCTATGCAGGATCAAAAGCTCAGTATTACTGTCAATCAGCTTGAAATATCAGCGGCTGAACTTGAAAATCTAGAAGACGGAACTATCAACTGGATGCACAAAGATCATGTATCCATTATGGCGTGGAGTCCATTAGGTGGAGGTAAACTGTTTGATCAGCAGCTTATCGCTACTCAACAAGTAGTACAGCAACTTGAAGAAATCGCTCAAAAACATCAAACGACATCTGACGTCATTGCATATGCCTNNATGCCTGGTTATATCACATGCCCTATGCCATCAAACCGATTGTCGGGTCGCGTTCAATTGAGCGTTCGGATGTTGCTCTTAAAGCAAAAGACATTCAATTGACCGACAATGAATGGTTTGAAATTTATAAACAGAAGTTAGGTAGAGACATTTTGTAATCAATGAATAAACAGTACATTTCTCATTGTACTGTTTATTTTTTTAACTGTGGATGAATGTTTTTGGATGTTTATGGTTGACTTTTGTAAGCGTTGACATTAATATTAAGTATGCTAAGGGGATGGTTGGATGCTGACGATTGAGAGACATGATATGATACTAGGTCTTCTCAGCACACATGAGGTGGTATCACTTCAATTGCTTATGGATGAAACGAACAGCAGTGAATCTACTATAAGACGTGATTTATCTACTTTAGAAAAAGACGGCAAGCTTATCCGCATTCACGGAGGAGCTAAGCGAGCAGTAGAAAAGCATCGTGATGTCGCGCTTGCCATAAAGACAACAAAGTTCGTCGCTGAAAAGAATGAAATTGCCAAACGAGCAGCTGCCATAGTTCAAGATAATGACTGTATTTATCTGGACGCTGGAAGTACAACACTCGCAATGATTCCTTATTTGCATCAGCAGCACTTAACGGTTGTGACCAATGGACTGACCCATGTGCCGCCACTCGTTGAAAAAGGCATCGAAGTCTATATGATCGGCGGCTATGTCAAGAGCAGTACTTATGCGCACGTAGGTGTGCAGGCGCGAACGATGCTTGATTCGTTCAGCTTTGACAAGGCGTTTATGGGAGCAAACGGTGTTGATATTGAACATGGGTTGACAACGCCTGACATCGAAGAAGCTTCCATTAAGACCGCAGCCATCAGAAAAAGTCGCAACAGTTATTTTCTTGTCGATGATTCAAAGTTTAATGAAACGACATTTGCTAAAATCTGTGATTTGGAAGAAGTACAGCTGATAACGAATCAAAACAATCCATACTATGCAAAATACAAAGCATTTATCAAATAAGGAGGAACATTCATGATCTATACAGTAACATTAAATCCATCCATTGATTACGTCATGTTCACGTCTCAGTTCAACCTCGGAAGTTTGAACCGCGCCGACAGTAGTTTTAAGTTTGCTGGAGGCAAAGGTATCAACGTATCAAGAGTTTTAAAAGAACATGGCGTGGAATCGACCGCCCTTGGATTTACTGGAGGATTTCCCGGGAAATTCATTGAAGAGGAGCTGGCTAACAGCAGTATTAACACCGATTTTATACATGTCGACGGAGATACACGCATTAATGTGAAACTGAAAGGGTCGAATGAAACTGAAATCAATGCTCCTGGACCTGATATTTCAGCTGACCAGCAGGCTGAGCTGTTAACACAGCTGGAGCAGCTGACAGCTGATGATATAGTTATTATCTCAGGCAGTATCCCTGGTGCTGTTGATTCATCTATCTATCAGCAGATGGCTAAACGCTGCAGTGAGAGAAAGATCAAATTTGTAGTAGATGCTGAGAAAACACTCCTCGAATCGGTACTGCCGTATGGTCCTGAATTTATTAAGCCGAATAAAGTGGAACTTGAAGAAATGTTCGGTGAAACATTGACTGATGACGCGGCCATTACCCGCTGTGCTGTACAATTAATGGAAAAAGGGGCCAAGAAAGTGCTCGTTTCTCTTGGAGGAGACGGAGCTATTCTTGTTACTGACAGCGTTGTTCTTAAAGCGGAAGTGCCGACAGGGCAGGTAGTCAATACAGTAGGTTCGGGAGATTCAACAGTAGCTGGTATGGTTGCTGGACTATCTTGTAACGAAACGCTGGAAAACAGCTTCAGAAGAGCAGTGGCATCTGGAACAGCTACAGCCTTTACAGAAGATTTGGCATTACAGCAGGATATTGAAGAAATGATTGGACAAATAACGATTACAACATTAACGGAGGTAAGTAGATGAGAATTACAGACTTATTGACAGAATCAACGATTGCTCTTGATTTAAATGCATCTTCAAAAAATGCTGTCATTGATGAACTGGTTGATACACTATGGTCAGCTGGAAAACTATATGACAAAGTGAAATACCATGATGCGATTCACGCGCGTGAATCACAGAGTACGACGGGAATCGGCGAAGGAATTGCTATACCGCATGCAAAGACAGACGCAGTGAAAACACCTGCGATTGCGTTCGGTAAATCTAAATCAGGTGTCGATTATCAATCTCTTGACGGTACGCCTGCACATCTGTTCTTTATGATTGCAGCACCAGCGGGTGGGGCACAGACACATTTGGATGCTCTTGCGAAGCTGTCAGGGATATTGATGAATGAAGATGTTCGAGCGCAGCTGTTAAATGCGGAAACAAAAGATGAAGTACTTGCGATTATCGATGCACATGATGAGCCGGAAGACAAACGTGAAGACGTAGCTGCTAGAGCCGTTCAACAACCTAATGNNGTAGCTGCTGCAGCCGTTCAACAACCTAATGATGATAATTTAGTACTAGCAGTCACTGCTTGTCCGACTGGTATCGCACATACTTATATGGCAGCGGATTCATTGAAGAACAAAGCTGCAAAAATGGGTGTCCTGATCAAAGTGGAAACTAATGGCTCAGGCGGCATGAAGAATCAATTGACTGCTGATGAAATCAGACGTGCTAAAGGTATCATTGTTGCGGCAGACGTCAATGTCAATACAGCACGATTCGACGGTAAAAATGTAGTTATGGTTCCAGTAGCTGACGGTATTAAACGTCCTGAAGAGCTGATTCGTATGGCTCAAGATGACTCACGTCCTAAGTTTGTCGCAAAAGGTGGAGCAGGAGCGGCATCTACCGGCAGCGAGAAAACAGGTTTCTATAGACATTTGATGAACGGTGTATCCAACATGCTGCCATTCGTTGTAGCCGGTGGTATATTGATGGCCGTTGCATTTATGTTTGGTATAACATCATTTGATCCTACGAAGGATGATTACAATCCATTTGCTGAAGCATTATGGGCGATTGGTAACGGTGGTGCATTTGCACTGATGATTCCGATTTTAGCTGGTTTCATCGCAATGAGTATTGCTGACCGTCNNCGCACCAGGTATGGTGGGCGGTATGCTGGCAGTCAGCGGTGGTTCAGGATTTCTCGGCGGTTTAATCGCAGGGTTCCTGGCAGGTTATTTAGTTCAAGGTATCAAAAAGGTGTTAAGCAAATTGCCTCAAGCACTTGAAGGTACAAAACCTACCCTGTTATATCCGTTACTTGGCGTGTTAACTACCGGGCTGATTATGTATTATATCGTTAATCCTCCAACTAAATGGTTGAATGAATGGATGAATACAACATTGAGTGGTATGAGCGGTGCAAACATTGTGCTGTTTGGATTAGTTTTAGGCGGGATGATGGCAGTAGATATGGGTGGTCCTATTAACAAGGCATCCTATGCTTTCGGAATTGCTGCGATTGCCGGAGAAAACTATGCACCGATAACAGCTGCAATGATCGGCGGAATGGTGCCGCCACTTGCCATTGCAGTATCAATGATGATCTTCAAACGCAAATATACAAAATCACAGCGCGGTTCAATATTGTCCAACTTAATTATGGGTGCATCATTTATTACTGAAGGTGCTATCCCATTTGCAGCCGCAGATCCACTGCGTGTCATTCCTTCAATGGTTGCGGGTAGTGCTACTGCAGGTGCACTAGCGATGGCATTTGGATGTCGAATTCCTGCTCCGCATGGTGGATTATGGGTGGCAGGGTTAGACATGGCTCATCTCGGCGGCTTCCTGTTATCGTTAGTAGTCGGAACATTAATCTCTGCTGTTGTTTATGGCTTGATTAAACCGAAATTGTCAGAAGAAGAATTGGCACAGGAAATGGATACAGAACGTGCTGCAGCAGCATAGATGATCCATGTTGATGGTTTAACATGAACGAGCGGTCCTCAAGTGACTTTTGAGGACCGCCTATTTTTGTCCACATGGGCAATGGTTATTATTTGTTTTATAGGGCAAGGTCTAATATGATATAAGTTAAAATATATTAAGGACGGACTGTAAATTAATGTTATACTACAAAACTTATATTAAAGATGAACGTGCTTCTTGGCTGACGTTTATTCACGGTGCGGGCGGGAGTTCAACCATCTGGTTCAAACAAATCCGTTACTTCAGGCATGATTATAATATTTTACTACTTGATTTAAGAGGACATGGGAAGTCTCAGGAAGACCGCTGGAAAAAAGGCGATTCATTTTCAGATCTTGCTGACGAAATCATTGAAGTGTTGGATTATCTGAATATTCAACGGACACATATGATTGGAATGAGTCTCGGCACTATCGTTGCTCAGACGATAGCTGACAAATATCCTGAACGTATTCAGTCACTTGTTCTTGGAGGAGCGATTCTTGCACTTGATGTCAGAACAAAAATACTGCTGTTCATCGGAAGAAATTTGAGAAAGATCATCCCGTACATGCTGCTCTACAAACTTTTTGCGTACATTATTATGCCGAAAAAGGCACATGAAGAATCAAGGCTCGCTTTTATCAATGAAGCGAAAAAGATGAGTCAGAAGCAGTTTGTTAAATGGTTCACGCTCACTAGGTTGATCAATCCTTATTTGAGTCACCTCCAGATTTCAACCTCTAACATTCCGACGCTGTTTATCATGGGGGAAGAAGATTATCTGTTCATTCCGCCGGTCAGACAAGTGACACAGAAACACGAAAATTTTATGTGTGAACTCATATCTGATAGTGGTCATGTCTGTAATATTGATCAACCGGACAAATTCAATGAAATCACTTCACACTTTGTCCAGTCGATTGAGAATACAATGCAAATGCGAAAATTACCAAATGATGAAGTAATTGTGGTAAAATAATACTATCTATCACGCGCTTTAAGGAGGTGACTGCATTGGGAAGGTCTTAACATCTTACAACCTGACTCTTGCACTCACATCAACTATTACCGGAGGTGAATCCCTAATTTCGGGGAATTAATTGGACATATCGACCATATCGAGTTTATTATTATTTGTTTTTCTTATCGCAATGACGGCATTATTCGTCGGCTCTGAATTCAGTTTAGTGAAAGTTCGTACATCACGTATCGATCAGCTTGTATTAGAAGGAAACAAGTCAGCGAAAACGGTTCAGCACATGGTACACGAGCTGGATTATTATTTATCAGCATGTCAGCTCGGCATCACAGTAACTGCCCTTGGACTTGGGTGGATCGGGGAATCTACGTTTGAATCAGTCATTCATCCTGTACTCCATATGTTGAATGTACCGACCGATCTTGCTAAACCTATTACAATTGCACTAAGTTTCGCCATCGTTACTTTTATACATGTGGTCATAGGTGAACTTGCACCTAAATCGCTCGCCATCCAATATGCAGAACGAATGACACTGGCTTTTGCCCGTCCATTATATTTCTTTGGAATCATTATGAAACCCATTATCTGGTCTATGAACGGAGCAGCACGTCTGATTCTACGTATATTCGGCGTTCAGCCTGTAGGTCATGAACAGGCGATGAGCGAAGACGAACTCAAAATTATTATGACTCAGAGTTATCAGAGTGGAGAAATCAATCATACTGAACTTGCATATATGCAGAACATCTTTTCATTTGATGAACGACTGGCAAAAGATATTATGGTGCCGCGTACTCAGATGATTACTATGACGCAGCCGTTCAATATTGAAGATTTACTTGAAG
>DJUI01000027.1:28936-30392 GCA_002438305.1 Staphylococcaceae bacterium UBA6286
AGATGGCGATAAAGACCATATTGTTGGTTTTATCAATGTCAAAGAATTCCTGACAAAGTATGCATCAGGTGACCCGGTCAGAATTAAGGAACATATTCATGAACTGCCGTTGATTCATGAGGTCACTCGAATCAGCGATGCATTGATTAAAATGCAGCGGGAACGTGTACATATGGCACTCGTTATTGATGAGTACGGCGGAACAGCCGGTATTCTCACAATGGAAGACATTTTAGAAGAAATCGTCGGAGAGATTCGTGATGAATTCGATGATGATGAAGTGAACGATGTCATTCGCACAGGAGAATATACTTATCAGATTAATGGGCGTGTACTGCTCGATGAGATTGAAGAGCAGTTTGGCATTGTCTTTGAAGATTCAGATGATATCGATACAATCGGTGGCTGGCTGCAATCTCAAAATCCCGATATCGATATTGATGACTATGTCGATACAGAATTTGATAAATGGGTTGTGCTCGATGCTGAAAATCATCAGATTAAATCAGTAGCGCTGCATAAAGAATTTAATTCTTCCCGCCATCATACGGATGAGGAAGAATAATAGAACGTTTTATTAAGAACTTCACAAAACCGTATGATAGGCATAAATGATCAAGCGAGAGACGATGGTCTCTCTTTTTTTGGAGGTTAATGATGAGAATCAATAAATATTTATCGGAATCAGGCATCACTTCAAGACGGGGTGCTGATAAAATGATCAATGATGGTCGTGTTCTGATTAACGGTCGGCTCGCAGAACTCGGCAGTCAAGTCGAACGAGGAGACTCAGTAGTAGTAGACGGTCAGCCGGTGTTATTAAACAAAGGTTACGTTTATTTGAAACTCAATAAGCCGAGAGGAATTACTTCTACAACTGAACGACATATTAAAGGGAATATTGTCGATTTTGTCGGACATCAGGAGCGGATATTTCATATCGGCAGGCTGGATAAAGATTCAGAAGGCTTGATCCTGCTGACGAATGATGGAGATATCGTCAATGAAATTCTCAGGGCTGAAAACAAGCACGAAAAAGAATATATAGTAACAGTCGATCGTAAAATGACTGATGAATTTCTGAAACATATGTCAGAAGGTGTAGCGATTCTTGATACTGTGACACTGCCCGCCGCAGTCACCAAAATTAATGACTATACATTTAACATTGTGCTGACGCAAGGTTNNAAGAATGTGTGAAGCATTAGGTTATAATGTGAGGAAATTAAAACGTGTCCGAGTGATGAACATTTTAGTAGATGGTCTGAAGACAGGGGAATGGCAGGACTTAAACAACGAGGAGCGCGACGAATTGTTCAAACAACTGGATTATCAACCAAAGAGATAAAAACGGAAAGCTGACAATTTCAGCTTTCCGTTTTTATTAATGAGACGGTGAATTAATTATCCCCGCCGAGTAAATCAAAGAAACCTCCGAGTGAACTGCCTTCTCCTC
>DJUI01000081.1:0-5930 GCA_002438305.1 Staphylococcaceae bacterium UBA6286
TTATTGATCCCTGGTCAATCTGACGTACTGCCTAATCAAGTCGATTTAAAAGTGGCTTTATCAAATCGTCTGAAGTTAAATATTCCAATTCTATCAGCAGGTATGGATACAGTAACAGAAGCGAAGATGGCTATCGCGATGGCACGCCAAGGCGGTCTTGGTGTGATTCACAAAAATATGTCTATCGAACAGCAGGCAGATGAAGTACAGAAGGTTAAGCGTTCAGAAAACGGGGTTATCACTAATCCATTTTTCTTGACTCCGGAAGAGCAAGTATTTGCAGCAGAACATTTAATGAGTAAGTATCGTATTTCAGGAGTACCGATCGTCAACAATGAAACTGAAATGAAACTGGCCGGCATTATCACAAACCGTGACTTACGATTCATCGAGGATTATTCAATGACGATTAACGATGTCATGTCAAAAGAAAACTTAGTGACAGCACCTGTCGGAACGACATTGGCTGAAGCAGAACAATTACTGCAGCGCTACAAAATCGAAAAATTACCGCTTGTTGATGATAACGGCGTTCTTAAAGGATTAATCACGATCAAAGATATCGAAAAAGTCATTGAATTCCCAAACGCAGCAAAAGATAATCACGGCCGTCTATTAGTTGCAGCAGCAGTAGGCATCGCTAAAGACACATTGACGCGTGCAAAACACTTGGTCGATGCAGGAACAGACGCACTTGTGATTGATACAGCTCATGGTCATTCTAAAGGGGTTCTTGACATGGTGTCAGAGCTTAAATCAAACTTTCCTGATGTGACATTGATTGCCGGTAATGTGGCGACTGCTGAAGGCACACGTGCATTGATAGAAGCAGGTGCCGATGTCGTAAAAGTCGGTATCGGACCTGGTTCCATCTGTACGACACGTGTCGTTGCAGGTGTCGGTGTGCCGCAGATTACAGCGATTTATGATGCAGCGACAGAAGCGAAAAAATTTGGCAAAACCATTATCGCAGACGGCGGTATTAAATATTCTGGAGATATCGTCAAAGCACTGGCAGCAGGTGGACATGCAGTCATGCTCGGATCATTGCTCGGCGGTACAGAAGAAAGTCCTGGAGCTACTGAAATCTACCAAGGACGTCAGTACAAAGTGTACCGCGGTATGGGTTCACTAGGTGCAATGGAGAAAGGGTCTAAAGACCGCTACTTCCAGGATGACAAAGAAGCGAAGAAGTTTGTGCCGGAAGGTATTGAAGGGCGAATTGCCTTTAAAGGGGCGCTGCAGGATACTGTCTATCAGTTAATCGGCGGTATTAGAAGCGGTATGGGCTATACCGGCTCTAAAGACCTGCAGACATTACGTGAAGAAGCACAGTTCATCAAAATGACAGGTGCCGGATTGAAAGAAAGCCATCCGCACGATGTACAGATTACAAAAGAATCACCTAACTATTCAATCTAAGGAGATATAATACATGGAAATGGCATTAGAACAAGAACTGATTCTTGTCCTGGATTTCGGGAGTCAATACAATCAGCTGATTACTAGACGTATTCGTGAAATGGGTGTCTACAGCGAACTGCATGACCACGAGATTTCAATCGATGAAATCAAACAGATGAATCCGAAAGGCATCATCCTGTCGGGTGGACCGAACTCTGTATACGAAGAAGGTTCATTTACAGTAGACCCTGAAATCTTTAATTTAGGCGTGCCGGTTCTCGGCATCTGCTACGGTATGCAGCTGATGACGAAACTGCTCGGGGGCTCTGTAGAACGTGCGAATGAACGTGAGTNNTGAGTATGGCAAAGCGATTATCACCGCAGAGACACATTCTCTCTTCCACATGCTGCCTGAAGAACAGACCGTCTGGATGAGCCATAGTGATAAAGTCATCACTATCCCTGAAGGCTTCCGTATGATTGCGAACTCACCAAGCTGTAAATACGCAGCAGTAGAAAATGCTGAGCGTCAGTTATACGGCGTCCAGTTCCATCCGGAAGTGCGACACTCAGAGTACGGCAATGACTTACTCCGTAACTTCATCCGTAAAATCTGTAACTGCACAGGTGAATGGACGATGGAGAACTTCATCGACATCGAAGTTGAGAAGATCCGTGAACAGGTCGGTGACAAAAAAGTATTATGCGCGATGAGCGGCGGAGTGGATTCTTCGGTTGTCGCGGTACTGCTGCATAAAGCAATCGGTGATCAGCTGACTTGTATCTTCGTTGACCACGGTTTACTCCGTAAAGGAGAAGGTGATATGGTCATGAAGCAGTTCGGTGAAGGCTTCAATATGAACATTATTCGTGTGGACGCAAAAGACCGTTTCATGAGTAAGCTTAAAGGTGTATCAGACCCTGAACAGAAACGTAAGATTATCGGTAACGAATTCGTTTACGTCTTTGATGACGAGGCTTCTAAATTAGAAGGCGTTGAGTTCTTAGCACAAGGTACACTGTANNATTTGATGACGAGGCCTCTAAACTGCAAGGTGTTGAGTTCTTAGCACAAGGGACACTGTACACTGACATCATTGAATCAGGCACGAAGACGGCGCAGACGATCAAATCACACCATAACGTCGGTGGTTTACCAGAAGACATGCAGTTCAAACTGATTGAACCAATCAACACACTCTTCAAAGATGAAGTCCGTGCTTTAGGTATTGAACTCGGTATTCCAGAACATTTAGTATGGCGTCAGCCATTCCCAGGCCCAGGCCTCGGCATCCGTGTATTAGGTGAAATCACAGAAGAGAAACTGGAAATCGTCCGAGAATCAGATGCTATTTTAAGAGAAGTCGTTGCACAGGAAGGACTTGAGCGTGATATCTGGCAATACTTCACTGTATTACCTGACATCCGCTCAGTCGGTGTCATGGGTGACTACAGAACATACGACTATACAATCGGTGTCCGTGCTGTAACAAGTATCGACGGTATGACGAGCGACTTTGCACGCATTGATTGGGAAGTGCTGCAGAAAGTTTCCAGCCGAATCGTTAACGAAGTGAACCACGTCAACCGCGTCGTGTATGACATTACAAGTAAGCCACCAAGCACAATCGAGTGGGAATAGATGTATAAAAAGAATAAACCCTTTAACCACAACGGTTAGAGGGTCTTTTTTGATGATTAAATTTAAGAAAAAGGGCAGAAAAAGGGCAAAGTGTGAGAAAGGTGATATTAAANNAAAATCCTTTTTTATTCTATGGTGATAAGTTTTATCATTATATTGAAGAATTCCTGTAGTTTTTATGTTTATCCAGTCATCAATATATCTTATATTATTCACTGTTGTAGGAGAAGGATGGATAGAGTGAAATATATTAGATGTTTTAATATATTGGATTGTATTATCATATGCTTTATTACCGCATAGTAAAACATGAGAAGCATTTTTTATATATTTATTGTTAGTGTTATCAATTTCATCTTGATTTATAAAAACTATTCTTTTTTCAAACATATCTTCAATAAATTGATAAGGGTCATTCATTATTTGAGTGTATAGTAATTGTATATTGGATTGTTTCTTAAAATTAAGAAGTTGTAATATATTTTGAAATGTAAATTTATAAGGTATTAATTGGTTTGGTATAAAAGCTACAGTTGTGAAGTTTTTATAAAACTCATTATAACAATTCATTCCTACTAGTAAGTTAGAAGGTGTATCTATATTATTATTATATTTACTGTCCCCGACTATAATTTTAAGTTTTAATTCTTCCTCCATTTTTATCTCGCCACCGCTTCTAATTTTTCCATCATATCTTTATCCATCTGTTCAGTCACATGGCTATATATCTGTAATGTGGTCTTATGGTCTGTATGTCCCACTCTATCCATAATAGCCCGTAGTGACACGCCTAACTGACTTAACAGCGATATATCGCTGTGTCTTAGCGTGTGAGTGGTCACATGCTTATTAATCATCTTCTTGCCCTGGTCGTCCTTAATCTCGTCTACAGCCGTCTTGATGTTACGGTTGACGGAAGTAAGAGCCATAGGATTGCCGTAGTGGTTAGTGAAGATAAAGCCACGGTCTATATAATTATCGTCCCACTGTGTCGCTTTCTTATTCTCTAACATGACTTTACGCAATATATCACAGCTTCTAGTGGTCAGTGAGATAGTTCTATAGGACGCTTCCGTCTTAGTCGTGTCTTTCACACCGTGACCCTGGTCGTCATCTACCCAGTGGATAGTCCCGTCTATCTCTAGCGTCTGTTTATCAAAGTCAACGTTACTCGGCTGTATAGCCAGTAACTCACCGATACGCATACCATTAAGAGCCATGAACTCGACAATATAAGCAGTGATAATAAATGACCGCTTCATATAGCCCGTTCGTTTCTCGTCAGCGAGTGCGTTCAGTTTATCCACTATCATCATGATCTGTGACATTTCTAAGTAGTTCTCACGTTTAGCCTTTACCTCGTCCCTGGTCTTAGCTTGCTTAGGGATAGTCACGTCCTCCAGGTAGGATATATCAGCCAGGTTATAACGCTTCTGTGTGTACTTCATGATGTTTCTGACAATGCTCATAGCGTCCTTGATGACCTTATGGCTTAGATTGTCGTTAGAAGCGGAATTGATGAAGTACTGGAATGTTTCAGCCGTCATATTCTTAACCAGTATGTCTTTATCCACGTTCCGCTTGATGTGTTCAACCTTATAATACTTAGTGGCGATGGTGGACTGTTTAGACCCCGATATTATTTTATAATTGTTAAACCATTCATCGCACGCCTGGTGAAACGTGAGGCTTTTAAGTGTTGATGGCGTTCTATCATTCAGCTTCTCTTTAATCTTATCCTCTAACCGCTTCTGTGCTTCTTTCTGTGAGGGCTTCGTGTCCTTGTTCATCACAACAGATACACGCTTCCACTTGTCTGTTAACGGGTCTTTATACTTCTCATAGAAGCGGTACTTAGTTATACCCTGCTTGTCTGTGAACTGTTCTGACCACATAGGCTAGTCCTCCTTTAGTGAAGATTCATTTAAAAGTAAAGAAACATATTCTTTTAATTCTAATAATTCATCGCTTGGTAAATATTTTAAATCAGCCGTTATTTCATCATAATCTGGTGCATTTTTTACTATAAATTCAATATTAGAATTGAAGTTCTTTATAGAATTTAAAGATGTATCAGCACTCTTTATTTTATCTTTAATAATTAAATCACAATAAGTGTTAAAAAAGTGTTTGTTGTGTCCTTTAGCAATAAGACTTTCATATTTTTCTTTTTCAATAGGACACCATAAATATAAATTTGTTCCCTCGTATATATCGGTATCGAAACAATCATATGCAAAAGTATAAATTTCGCTATCTATTTTAAGAGTCAATGTGAAAATATTATCGTAATAATCTTTGTCAAAATGTGAAGAGACTTTCTTATCAAAGGATCTAATAAAATCAAAACTTTCAAACTCATAATGGATAGGTGAGTAAAGCAATAAATTGCTTAATCCTATATTGAAAAAGTCGCAGAGTGCGTCTATAGTCTCATATTTGATGTTCTGATTTTCATTTCTAATAAGTTGTAACAATGTTGGCCTGCTAATTTTGGTTTTTTCTGATAAGAGACTCTGTNNCTCTGAGTAATATTAGACTCTTCCATAATATTTTTTAATGTACAAATTATCATTTTATACCTCCTGTGTTATTTACTATATTGTCATTTTTGATTATGAATGATTTTATTTCAAAAATCTATATTTTTGTAAATAAAAGTTGCAATATATTTTATAGCGTGATACATTCTATTTATAAAGTAAACAAATCGTTCATTTTATAAAAATATTGAACGTTTTGTTTTCAAAACAGGAGGTTAGATATGAAAATTATTATGCAAACACATGAAGTTAGACAAGCAATGCTAAAAGAGGGGTACAACATTTCAGCTTTAGCAGAACAAGTAAAAGTCGGTGTCTCATATATGAGCCAAATACTTAAC
>DJUI01000081.1:6077-38693 GCA_002438305.1 Staphylococcaceae bacterium UBA6286
GCAGCACAGCCTGGCCATCACGTATTTCAGTTTGTTGGGTTTTGCCACCTATGAATTAATGAAACGAGAAACGGAGGATATGAAGCATGTCAAACGTAGTTAAGTTACGAGAAGAGCCGACACCACAGAACAGCGTACTTAGAGAAGAACAAGTAGCACCCATGAAGATGATTTACTGTAAGATCTCGACACTACCGAAGCTATTCAATATCAGCAAGGCGACAGCCTACCGATTTATTAAAGAAGCGGAGGATATGGAAGAGTTTAAAGGGCGTATCTGTACAGACGTTTCAGCGACATTGACTTTAGTTCATATCGACACGTTCAGCGAGTTTTTAAGAACTAAGCATAAGAGGTATCTATAGGAGGACAACTAATGAATGAAATAACAAGAATTAAAATTACAAACATTATAAGTGAGATGGAAAAGATTTTATCAGATACCGCTAGTGAATATGAAATTAGTATGGCTCAAAATAGTAAGGAAGAAATAAAAAAAGTGAATAGAGCGAGATACTTAGAAATTACAATGGCATGTTTAATGACGGAATTAGAAGAACTTATAATTTAGGAGGAAAAATAACATGGAATTTATCAATTATCCCGAGGTCAAACACGCCCCACTAATCGAGTTAGGTTTTAACAATGGTATGGCCACAGGTTACGAGAAAGTAGAAGCACTGATTAAGGAAGAAATGAACAAGTATGAGGGCGGTAAGTACCAGGTAGACAGCCCCGAGTATTTAGCTTTAAGAGCGCTAGATTTGGAAGTGATGAAATTAAGACACCAGGAAGAAGAGCGTATTAAAGAGTTACAGGACTATCTGAAAGAAGCGGTCAGCTATAATCAGCAAAAAAAGAAGCCGTCATTATTGAGTAGATTATTAGGAGGAAGAAGAGCATGAATAAAGATGATTTATTAGTAGGCATTGAAACAATAGCGAACAAGCTAAAGGCGTTAGAAATGCACGTAAATGATGAACTAGAAAGCATTGATTATGTAAGCGAGAAAGTCAGTCAAATTAATCAAAGTGAGTATCAGTTAACACGAGAAAGCTATAACAGTCATTATGTCACTTCTACAGTCCTAAGAGACATTATTAATGATCTATATACAGAAATAGCACAAATAAAAAACANNTAGTAAGTAACTAAACCCACAAAAAGAGGACTATTAGTAATAGTCCTACTTGCATTTTAACAGAAAGGAAAAGCCCTTTACACTAATTATATCATACCAGGGCTAAGCGTGAGCATGGAAAACACATTAATCACAGTCAATCATTATGCAAGTTTAGACGCACATTCACATACAGCAACACTTAACTATACATTCAGTGAGTTAGTGGACTATCTAAGTTATAGCACCGTTTCAGCCAACAAGTATGAGGGCGGGTTATTCCTATTAAGTGACATGTTCGACACGCACCGTATTAACGACCATATCATCAATAAGCACGCCATCACGATAGATTATGATGATTTACCGCCAGGGCTAGACCTGGTACAGCAGATTAAGGACACATTGGACTTCTCATGGATATGCTTCTCAACGCATAACCACACCGCAGACATGCCACGTTTACGCCTGGTGATACCTTTATCCAGTCCACTTCATAACGACTACTACAGCCATGCTATAGCTGTCATAGATGAAGCATTAGGCGTGAAGTCAGACCCTAGCAGTGTGAAGCTAAGCCAGGTACAAGCCCGCCAGGTACTCAAGACCGCTTCAAGTGATCGTGTATTTGAAGTGAACGATACACATTTACTTGATACGACTAAGCTAGTAGAAATGATTAGACAGCGACAGCCTGAAGATAAGCCACTCATGACCGCTAGAAGCCCGAGAAGAGACGCTAGTCATTGGTCAGAAATTTGCTACGGGGTAGGCGAGGGACAGCGTAACAGCAGTTTAGCGAGCATTACAGGGCTACTGCTCTATAGAGGTGTACCGATAGAAGCGGTCACAGGGCTGTTATGGTGTTGGAATAACAATAATGATGTACCGATGGACGAGAAAGAATTTAAAAAGACACTCGACAGCATACTGAAAAAGCACCTAGACGGAGGAGGTAAATTAATAACATATGACAACAAAACAGAAGCCGACTGAATTAATAGAATACGCCAACGAAGTCAGACAGGAACACAGCAGTAAATTAGTGAAGTTCGAGAAAGGTCATTCAGAGTTTTGGGACGGCCAAACGTTCAAACATGACGAGTTCGCTCAATATATTTTACAGAAGTATCACTTCATCATATTAGATGATGACGCATTACATTGCTTTGAAAAAACACATTATGTATATGTCGATATGGCCAAGTTCAGACGTATTTTAGTTAAAGATATGCCGATACTGAAAGAAGCACAGCGGAAAGAGGTCTACTACAGTCTGATGGCCAGGGCTAAGCAACGCCGACGCTCACACCCTCGCTATCTATCACTTATAAACGGTGTATTTGATGTTAAAGAAAAAGTGCTACACCCCCACAGTACCGACTATATCATCACTAATGATGTTAATGTGATCTATGACCCTAAAGCCTACAGCAAGGACTTAGACAAGTTTTTAGAAGATATTGCTAACAACGATAGACAGATTAAGAAGCTGTTATTAGAAAGTGTCGGTTACGGTCTCTATGCTAGTCCATTCATGCAAAAATGCTTCATTCTCTATGCACCAGGAAGCAATGGGAAATCTTCATGGTTTAACTTGCTCTATCAGTTTTATGGTGAAGATAATATCACGCCCCTAAGTCTGAAAGACACAGAGCATGAATTTAAATTGTTCGGGCTGTTAAATAAGATGGTGGCAATCGGGGACGATATTTCAGCTACACGCCTGGAGGACGCAGAAAACCTAAAAAAATTAGTCACGGGTGACCCGATTTATTGCAACAGGAAGTATGAAAGCCCTCTACCCTTGCACAATTATGCTACTTTGATGTATTCCAGTAACCAGTTACCCAACATTAAAGATACGACACACGGGTTATACAGACGCTTAACCATCATTCCTTTTATGAATACATTCAGCAAAGAGAAAGGCAACCTGGACTTATCCATCAATGAGAAGCTAGATAATCACATTGTCAGATCCCACTTATTCAATGAAGCGATAAAGGGCTTAGATAGAATACTTGAAAAACAAGAGTTCACCGAGCCTAGAGCAGTCACAGACGCACTACAGCAGTATCAGAAAGATAATAACGTGGTAGTTGAGTTTGTGGAAGATGTCGGAATGGATAAGGTAGTAGACCAGGATAAACAAGAAGTATTTGAACAGTTTATTTGGTGGCTAGAGCGTAACGGACTAAAGAAGAAGTCAGCTAAGTTCTTAACCCAGGAACTTGAAAAAGTTTACGGGCTAACGGTAAAGCGTTCTTCTAAGCGAGTAAATGGCCTACCGACTAATTACAAAAAATATTCTAAAGGTTAATTAAAAGTGGTCATACAGTACATACAAATAGACATACAAAAAACGTGATAAGAACGGGCTTTAAAGCTATTTGTATGTACACATGTCTACTTGTTGGCTAAAAACTATTATTTAAATAGGTAGTAGTAAGTAATATATAAAGGTTTTGGGATAAAAAAGTGGTCATCTGTACATACATTGACCTTAAACCCTTGATACATAAGGATTCAAGTGTATGTACAGTTTATTAAATTGTATGTATAAAAAATGACATACACCACCACATAATCACTACATTTCACTACATTAGGAGGTCATCGCATGTATAAAGAGTTTTACGGTGAGAAGCTCACCCAGGAACAGCTAAAGACAATGGATAGAATGATAGAACACTTTAAGAAGCGGTGGGAAGTGGCCAGTATAGAGAAAGAGTTCATAGAGACGACTTATCACGATGGCGGGACAGTGACTAAGAGCGTGGTCTTTCAGTTCACACTAGCGGAAGAGATCAGAGAAGTGATAACACACGTACTCACGGAGGACATTATCAATGAATGTGAAGCTATTTAGCAAGCGGTATATAGAAATTCAGCCTTTTACAGATAGGTATGGCGAACTGTCAACAAGAAGAAAAGAGACACAAGAAGAGTATGAAACACGGTTAAATGACTTCCTGGAACAGCACCACATTATAGATATTAAGCCTATCTACAATGGTGATTGGGACGAGGGCGGGGGCGGTATCTACTGTGAACTTATGGTGATGTATGAGCCGATGAAAGTCAATAACCCGTTCTCTAGTAACTAACCTAACTAAACCGTCTATAATATGGCGGTCTTTCTACTAAAGGTTNNCCTATATGGATAAAGCAGTGAGCAACTATTTAGAGCATGAATTAAGGCGTTATAAGGCCATAAAGCAACGCCAGGCATTAGAGGATAGACGACAGCTAGACCGCTTCACAGCAAAGGATATGACCGTCCTGGAACGTTATAGGCGTGGTCAGTATAGGAAGCACGTCATAGAAGCGATAGAAGAGACATATGAGGGTGTAGACGACTTAGACAGACAGCTTATAGATCTCTACTACTTTGATAACAGCAGTGTGATAAATGGCGATGGCGTGGCCGACAAGCTACACATATCAAGACGAGACTTCTACAATCGGAAGCGGAAGATTTTAGACCGCCTGGGGAAGTGTCTAGGGGTGAAAAGTTAAGATTTTTTAGTGTGGAGGGGGCTAAAACCTCAACAAAACTTAACGTTTACTAATTAATACTAACTTTTAGCATGGCCTAATAGCCCTTAAACCCTTGATATAGAGCGATTTTAGTTAAATGACAATGCAAATTAATGCAAATTTTAGCGAGGTTTTGAGGGTTAAACGGTTAAAGTTGATTAACATTAAGAAATGCTGTCATATCAATGGTTACAGCTATTTTAGACTTCAATTTATTTTAATTTCAGCGACTTTTAAAATATATAATTTCTCAATATATTTAGGTGTTTCGGCTATATAGAACAAGCGAGGTGACATGATGGCATATACAGGTACAAGAAAGCTATGTACGACAGAACTCTTCGAGATCAATATCAATAAGATGAAAGTAAGGGACAGCTTCATAGGGGTGAAGCAGTTAGGCTTAGACTTCACAGATTTTACAATGCCGTGCTATGTCGAGGGTGTAAAGGTTGGATATGGTACACGTTACTTCTTTAGATGTGGTCGATGTAACACCAGGGTGACTAAACTCTATACAGTACCAAAGCCGACAGAGAAGCACACGACAGGCTGTAGGTACTGTTTAGAACTCAATTACATTTCACAACAAGCGACTAAGACTGATCTAGCGTATGAATACCATTTAATGAAGCGGTATGGCCGTATGTTAGACCCTAATTATCAGTTAGTGGACTTTACAACACCTTGCCCCTGGAAGCCTAAGCACATGCACTATAAGACTTATGAGAAGATAAGGAATAAGTACGAGAAAGCCAGTCATTCAGCACATAAAAAATTCAGTGCAATGATTGGGCCGACTATAGAAAGAATAAGAAAACAGCTATATGGTAAGCCCTCCCCCTAGAATAAATCGGCTATCAAAACAGAAAACAGGAAGCGGGTAAGGGTCTCGACTGTCTAAAAATTTCTATTCTCACCTACGACCCCACCCCCCCCTAAAGTCATAACGGGTAGACTATCGACTGTTCAAAAATATAGCTGTCTCGCACGTAAGGGGGGTACCTCACAAAACCTCACATTTCAGAATAATAAGCAATCTATTAAGGAGGTCAGCCATGAAGCTAAAAAGATGTAACCAGGTACTTCACTATGAGGGTGGCAAGATAACAGAGTANNGTTGGGTGGCAAGATAACAGAGTACGAACTACTGACCCGATATAACCCCCGTTTCATCAACGGTAAGATACAGGCTATTCAATATCAGATTAATGCTATGTACTCACTTAATCAGTCGCATGTGACGTGCTGTGATGTAAGAGGTGTGATTAGTGTCAGCTATCCAGTAGATAAGCTAGTGATATGGATCATCGAACAGAAAGAAGCCCTGGAACGATACAAGACCGCTTCTAACAGCAATCTAGCGACACTAAAAAGAATAGTCAGCAGATACACGCCCCAAGAACAGAAAAACATTGTCAGATACATGACTTCTAATGGCCATTACAGACCGATAGGCGTGTTAGAACGGCTACAGGTAGATTTATATAGAACAGTGAATAACGCCCGTCAAAAGCGGAATAGAGGGCGTAGAGAAGCACAGCAGAGGGCTGTAGATGAACACATAGCACTGATTAAGCAGACTGTTAATAAAGAGCGTGAGGTGTTGGTGATATGATTGAAATAGTAAGATGGGAGCCGTTAACCAAGAATGACGTTAGAGTGTTGGAAGCACGGTTAAAGTCCTATCATCGACTTGCTAAAGAATATAAGAACAGGCCTAAAGAGTGGTCAGATCTCTATTATCAGAATGTAGGAACAATCGTAAACGGAATAACGGAAGCATACAACGAGTGTACGGCCTTTGAGCAGAATATCATTAAGCTGTCCTATTGGGAAATTCAAGATGACAAGATCATAGCGGAAGTGTTAGGCGTTAAAGTCAGTCATATAAAAGCCCGTAGAATGAAGATACTTAAGCTAGTGGCCAATGCCATACTTCTAATATGAAATATGATAAAGAAGCGGTAAAGCTGTTTATCAAGAATTATCACAAGCACAGCGACAGCCAGGATATAGACCAGGTCGAAGATATAGAGGACTTCTTTAGTATCTCGGACAGTGTGGCCTTTGATATGGAAGACAGCACACATATAGATGAAACAGCTTTCTATAATGAGTTGGAAGCGGTGATAGAGCGAGTAGGGACAATGAAACAGCAATTTATCTTCTATATGCTGTGTGAGGGTCTGACGTTAGAAGAGACAGGCAAGCGAGTTCTATTATCCAGGGAACGAGTAAGACAGATATACGATGATCTACTCAATAAGATATGTGAGTAAGCCCCCGTTTATATGACGGGGGTGTTTTTATTTTAAAAACGATTTTTACGTATTTACACATAAAATATATATTAAATCATTAAAATATAAATATTATAAACGAAATAATAGTATTTGTGTTAAAATTAAGTTGACATTAATAAGGATATATAATAAAGGGGGAAACGAAATGAAAGTTCTTAAACTGAGAGTCGAGGGATTAAAAGGTTTCAAAAATGAGTCAATAGAGATTGATTTTTTTGCGGAAAAAAAAGTGTCGAATAATGAAATCAACGAAAATGTAAGTGAATTAAAAGAAAGTCTTTATTCTTTAAATTCTANNCGACGACTCTTAATATAATAAATGGAATATTGGATATTTTTCTAAATAATAATAGTATTGATGAACGTAATCGACTATATGAATATATAGAAAAAGAAATTGATATACAGATATATTTAACTGATTTCAATAACGTTTTTAAAGTTGAGTCGACAATAATAAAAGATGAAAGAAATGGTGAATTATCTTTTAGTAAAGAAACAATGTATAAAAGGCCATTCAATACAACATTTAATAAAAAAAGTATGTCTGGAGATTTTAAATATAGTGAAATTGTAAAAAGAGATAATATTCAAAACAAATATTTAAAAAGTGATGATTCTATTTTTTCAAGTGTGTTAAATGAAAAATGGGGGCCTTTTTATATCATGCAAGATACGATGGCACATACTAATTTTAATTACTTATTTATTAGAAAAAATTTGTCACCACAATTTATACAGTATTTAGATAATAGCATTGAATATATAAATAAAGAATCAAATGATATGCTTTCAGATATTTACTANNAACAGAATGGAAGGATATTGAGAAATATCTTTCATCTGGAACAATTAAAGGTTTAAATATTTTAGGGAGGGTCTTTGAAACTTTAGAAGTAGGAGGGTATTTAATAATAGATGAAATAGAAAATCATTTAAACAAGAGAATAGTTATAAGTATATTAGACTTCTTCTTAAGTGGTTTAAATAGTAAAGGGGCAACTATTATATTTAGCACTCATTACGCAGAAATATTAGACTCCATAGATCGTAGTGATAGTATCTATGTATTAGAAAAAAAAGAGAATATGACTTTAAATAAACTTTCTGTTTTATTAGGAGATAAGGACAGAAAGGATAAAAAGAAAAGCGATATATTCTTGAGTGGTATGGTTAACTCTATGCCAAATTATAAAAACTATATGGCGATAAAAAAAGAAATGAAAAATATTATTTCTCGTGAGAATAATGACTATGAATATAAATAAAGATGATTTAGTTGCCGTTATATGTGAGGGGAAAGTTGAAAAGACTATTATCAATAGGTTGCTAGATAGCAATTCATTAATATTTGATAGGGATAACTTATTAAACGGAGAAATATTAAATGGTCCCTTTAGAAGTCCAGGAAAGTTTATAGATAGATACTTAACTCATGATTTTGATGGAAACGTAAAAATAACAATTTTATTAATTTCTGATAAAATGTCACCTTTTAAAATACCTAAACCATATGATAGAAAAGTTAAAAGTATAGAATATATTTTAACTAAACCAGAAATAGAAATGTTAATGATTCATGGATTGAACTTATATGATGAGTTTAACAAGCATAAGCATAAAAAAGATAGAAAACCATCTGATTTCCTAAAGAATAAATTAAACCGTAATGTAAAAAGTGAAAAATACGTAAATGAATTCTATAATCAATACAACCTATTAGAGTGCATAAAGATATATAATCAGAAATGTCCTAAGAATAAAAATTGGAAGAGTTTGTATGATATTTTAAACCTGGAAAGTATTAAAAGTATTTCATAAAGTATGTTAAAATGCTGAGTAGTTATTAGAAGTAATTATTTATATAAACACAGCGAATAAAGCACCGTCCTAAACAATAAATAAAAACAGCAAAAAAACAGCACGTTTCTGATAAAAACAGCAACACTATCAGTAATTAAAAAAGGGCAAAAAAAGGGCAGATATTTGCGACTAAGGGCAACGCCAGGAAACACATTTAACATACGTACCGCTTCAAACCCTTGATATATAAGGTTTTGAAACTCTATGGAATTTCTCTATTTTCTATTTTGGATTGAGTGGGAATAACACTAAAAAATCCNNTTACAAGTAAGCCACCAAGCACGATAGAGTGGGAATAGCACTAAAAAATCCTCCAACCTTCGCGGTTAGAGGATTTTTGCATTCTATTTAGCATCTTCTTTTGATGGCAGTGGATAGAAGCCGGCTTTAAATTGCTGCCACAAGGGTTCAGGTAATTCGTGTTTGTTAGGGTGTTCTGGATCAAAGTAAGAGATGATTTCATCTTCTTTACCTTCTTTGATTTTACCGACAAACGCATGGTCGAGCAGGAGTTCTCTGCCGACTGCGATGAGTTCTACGCCCGTGTTCAGTGCTTCAATCGCGTCATCAGCTGTGAAGATTGAGCCGATTCCGATTAACGGCATACGTCCGTCTACCCACTGATGCAGCAACTGGATACGATTTTCGCCTGCGTATTTCCCTTCATGAACATCACCATGAATGCGCATCAGTGAAGCATGTAAATAGTGAAGCGGCTTTTCGATCAAGCGTTTGATAAGTTCTTCAGTGAGTTCCATTTTAATCCCTGGGTTAAATGCTTCTTCTGGTGAGAGGCGATAACCGATAATAAAGTCATCGTTGCCGTGTTCTTGTACTGTTTTAAAGACTTCATCGACGACTTTCAGTGCAAATAAAAATGGATCTTTCCACTGGTCAGTCCGCTTGTTGAAGTGAGGAGAGACAAACTGATGGATAATATAGCCGTTTGCGCCGTGAATCTCTACACCATCGAATCCTGCCTCAATCGCACGACGTGTTGCTTCGCCGAATGCTTTGATGGTTTCATCGATTTCGTCTTCTGTCATTTCTCTCGCACTATGTGTGTGGTCCTGTCCGAAACTTTTCAGCTCCATCGGGCTTGGTCCGACTACATCGCCGTTTGGTGTGTATTCTGGTAATGCCTGCACGCCACCGTGATGAATCTGTATGATGGCTTTTGCGCCATTCTTTTTCATAGCAGACGCTAGGCGTGTCAATCCCTCTATATCACTGTCATGCGCGATAGAAGGCTGGCCCGGAAAGGCTTGGCCGATTTCTAATATATGAGACGCTGCTGTAAGGGACAAGCCGACATCTTTAGAGCGGCTTTCCATGTAAGGAATCTCTCTGTCAGCAATTGTTCCGTCTTCATTAGAAGAAGTGTGAGTCATCGGTGCCAGTACAAAGCGATTTCGTAGTTCGACACCGTTGCTTAATGTTAAAGGTTGAAATAAATCATTATATTTAGTATTCATTGTAATGCCTCCTCGTAACCATCAGTATAGCATCTGGCAACAGAAGGTTTAACAATTCTGCTTGAATATAGAACCCAGTCATTGATACAGCAGCAATCGACTGAACTCACAGTAATTCCTAGAAGTTAATCGCTATTCTAACAACCGTCACTAGTGTTCCATCATTTCATGGGAAATTTCTTCGCCGCTCATATCACTGAAGTAATAAGTCGGCCAGTGTTCGAGTTCTTTGAGCAATGCTGCTCGGTCATTACCCATATAGATATGGAAATGAGAAGCACGTTTCGGAGCGATGTTGTGGTCGCTGAACTAGATATACGTCGGTGCTTTTTGATCACCTGATGTTTTCTTGAAGATGAAGCAAACGCCGCGATTTCCTTTGTCGTAGTTCAGAATTTCTTTGCCATCATATTCATAACGTCCTGAATAATGCTGCTCGCCTTTATAGAAATCAATTTGTTCTTCACCAATATTGATTCTTGAAACATCTGTTTTATAGCCTGTCTTATAGGATGCTTTATACTCTTCTGCTGTCATACTTTTGTCTTCATCTGCTTTATGCTCGAATACTTTATCTAGTGTGCCATCTTTCAAGTAAGGATATACAGACTGCCAGTCGCCTTTCCAATCTGTAAGTGCTCTGTCTTTCACCATATGATCTTCGAAATAGCCGTCGTAAATCTTTTTTTCGTCAGTTGTCATATGGTGGTGATGTTCAGTATGTTCTTCTCTATTTTTTTCTGCTGTCTTAGTTTGTGGACCGCATGCTGTAAGTGAGCTGCATATTGTCAGCGCGGCAATGCTTTTCATTAAATAAGAATACTTCATCATTTAGTCTCTCGATGTAGTGTGACTTTTCTTAACCTCGGACAATACTTCTTAAGTTCTATTCTTTCGGGGGTAGTCCGCTTACTTTTCGTAGTGATATAATTTCTATCCCCTGATTCAGTACATGCTAATGTAATGGTGACACGTATATGATTACTCCTTTTTAAATCGTATTAATTACGTTTTATTGCTTTTGCTATAATTAACAGAATAGGAGTTGATGATGATGATTAAATTAAAGAACCCGAGTGCTGTTTATTTGAAAGGAGGCAGTCATGCGATTCTGCTGCTGCATTCTTTTACAGGGACAGTCAGAGATGTCAAAGATCTCGCAAAACGACTTAATGAAGCGGGCTTTACCACTTATGCCCCGTCATATTCCGGTCATGGATTGATCCTTGAAGATTTTGTGGAATATGATACGGATGATTGGTGGCAGCAGGTGGTTGATAGTTATGATTTTTTGAAGCAGGAAGGTTATACGACTATCAGTGCTGTAGGTATCTCATTGGGCGGATTATTTACACTGAAACTGCTTGAGACGTATACGGATATTGAGCGTAGCGCTGTGATGTCTGTCCCTCGATACAAGGATGAGACAGGGGTGAGCGACCGTCTTCAACAATATGGTATGCGTCTTAATCAGATGCTGGGTATGTCAGACGAAGAACATATGAGACAACTCAAGTATGTTAATGATTATTATCAAGGAACAACTAAATTCACTATGATGGTTCAGCACGTTATGGACCATTTGCACGACATCAAAACACCTGTGCTGGTCATGTACGGTGAACGCGATGACATCAGTTACGCTGACAGTGCGCAGTTCATCTATAATGAACTGACGGGTCAGAAGAATCTCGAAAGTATTGCAGAAGCAGGTCACTTGATGACACTTGGTCGAGGGCAGACAGCGACTGAAGCGCAAATACTTGCTTATTTTGGTCGAGCGGACATCTGATCCGACATGTCACAAAATTGTGCAATCTCTTAACCTTATTTATCGTTCGTTTTGTTGTATGATAAGCGTATAGAATTTTCTAGAAGAGGTGAAATAATGAACGCAACGTACAAAAAGTTATTTGTATTTGTGCTTGGGCTGATTGAAATTATCGCCGGTTTTGCTTTGTATGAAACGTCAGTGTTCGGCTCATTTGTATTTATAGCATTAGGACTATTATTTATCATTATTACGTTCATCATAGATTATCGCGCCAACAATCCGTATAATGGCCGCTACAGCAACTAAATCCTGCACGCTCACTCTGAGCGGCAGGATTTTTTGTATTAAGAGTAAGTGAATAAAAATTTAGATCATTATCATTTGAAATAGTAATTTAAGTAATATACGATAGACGTATGATATGTAACTTACGCCACACGCTAAAAAATTTTAGGGGTGATTGGAATGAATTATGTTACAAAACTAATTAGTGCAGGAACTATCGCATCATCATTGTTATTAGGAACAATGGTAGTTGATACGAATGAAGTATCAGCGAAAACATCAGCAGTTCAAAAGCCTTATTATTATTACAATGGCTACACATATTACAATGGCAGCTTTATATTAGACAAGTATTTTGTTAAAGCATTGAAATACGATAACGTAAAAATTAACGGTCATAAAATTAATCCAAAAGCAGCTGTAGGAGTCACCGGCATATTGACTAAAAAATATGATACTGAATTTCTGACAGATAAAAAAGGACGACTCGGGAATATTAAAATGATGTTTAAACCGGGAACAGTAAAAAAATCAGCATTCATGAAGGCACATCAAGCAAACCATATAGAAGATATGCATGAAAATATGACTGGCGGCGGTTATATTTTGTATAAAACGAATAAAGCACATTACTTAGTATCGTTCAATGAGAATAATTATGTTACTTCAATGGAGATTGGAGTCATAGGGCAGTAGTGATATAGTATTAAAAATTCTATGGATGAGACAGCATAATAATTTAATCAGGGCGCCTATTTCCTTATTAATATTGGAAACAGGTGCCCTGATTCTATCAGCAAAAGTGTTTTATTTTATTATAAAACTGGGACGGTTCATCTTATAGGATATCTTTTCATTTAAGCAGCTGTTCAATCACTTCTGCAATGCCGTCACTGTTATTATCACTCGTCACGATATCAGCAGTTTCTTTGATGGAATCGACTGCATTGCCCATCGCTACACCGATCCCTGCATCGCGTATCATCTCTGTATCGTTCAGTTGATCACCGAATGCGATGACATTATCTTTATCAATATTCACAGCTTTGCAGATATGATCAAGTGCAGATGACTTGTTGACTCCTTTAGTTGTAATCTCAAGATAAAACGGGGTGGAACGGATAGGACCGAGAGTGTCGCCGCAAATATCAACGAGTTCATCATATATTTCGTCCACACGTTCCGGGTCTGCGGTCAATAAGATTTTCACTGGATCGAAGTCCAGCTCCTCACGCAACTCCTCGGTCTTTACAAGTTCCAGTCGATGATCACGGTATTCATGTATGACATATTGATTGTCAGGTGAATTAGAATACAAGTGCGTGCCGTTGTCGACGATATAGGTGAGGTCATAATCGTGAATTAAATTGAGAAATTCCTTTGCTTGTTCAACAGGTATTGGATTTTGATATTTAATTTCTCCTGATTCAACATCAATGACCATGCCACCGTTATAAGCACCGATCAGACCATGATGCTGCTTTAAGTTCAGTTCTTCTGTTTCATACCAGAATCCTGATTGCGGCCGGCCTGAAACAAGCGCTACTCGTATTCCCTGCTCTTGTGCTTTGATGAGTGCCACTTTCGTGCGCGAGGTAATCTCACGGTTGTCACTAATTAATGTGCCGTCACAATCAAGGGCGATCAACTTAATAGTTTTATCCTTTATAATCATTCAGTCATCTCCTCATGGATAGAGTTTCTATCTATAGCGTCAAAGATTAAAAAGTATATTATAATTGTAAAGTTGATAGTTATAAAATAACAATGAAAAGGTTGGGATGAACAAAATGAAACACGTATATTTTAATCATGATGGCGGCGTAGATGATTTAATTTCATTATTTTTGCTGCTGCAGATGGATAATGTTAAGTTGACGGGTGTCAGTGTCATTGATGCTGATTGTTACATAGAGCCTGCGACATTTGCCAGCCGGAAAATTATTGCAAAGTTCGGTGATTATCAAGTTGATACAGCAATGTCCAAGGAAAGAGGCAAAAATCCATTTCCGAAAGACTGGCGGATGCATGCGTTCTTTATGGATGCTTTGCCGATACTAAACGAAAAACAGCAGCTGGCACCTCTTGCTGAACAGCCGGCTTATCAGCACTTAATTGATCAAGTAATGGCAGAATCGGAGAAAACAACGCTCTTATTCACGGGTCCACTGACGGATTTAGCTAAGGCTATACAAGTAGAACCCGCGATCGTTGATAAAATAGACCGCTTAGTATGGATGGGGGGTACTTATCTCCCTGAAGGTAATGTCCACGAACCGGAGCATGACGGCACGGCGGAATGGAATGCTTTTTGGGACCCGGAAGCTGTAGGGGTTGTTTTCAATTCTCCGATTGACATCGATATGGTCGCCCTTGAAAGTACGCTGCAAGTGCCGTTAACAACAGACATACGACAAATGTGGGCTGATGAGCGGTCATTTGAAGGGGTTGATTTCTTAGGAGTGAGTTATGCCATGGTTCCGCCGCTCAAACACTTTGCGACGAACTCAACGTATTACCTTTGGGATGTCTTAACGACTGCTGCGCTTGGTAATCCTGAGCTCGTCAAATCCAAAGTCGTCTATTCAGACGTCGTTACTGAAGGGCCGTCGCAAGGGCGTACGTATGAAGTGGAAAACGGCCGTCCGGTTAACTTGGTCTATGACGTCGATCATGATGCATTCTTTGACTACATAACGTCATTAGCTAAAAAGGCTGTCTCAAAGTAATGAGCGGACTCATGATTTCAACGAATTGTCTTGGAACAAATAAAAGGCATTGACAAAAAATAATCTGTGTTATAAGATTGTTATTGTCTTATTTGGAGGAATACCCAAGTCCGGCTGAAGGGATCGGTCTTGAAAACCGACAGGCGGGTAACACCGCGCGGGGGTTCGAATCCCTCTACCTCCTCCANNCCTCTCCAGGGCATCTTTTTTTTATGTCTGATATAATAGAAAGAAAATTCAGATATTTAGAGGTGGCACATGAACATCACAGCAATTGATATTAAACTGAAACGATCACCACTCCAAAAAACATTTAAGACTNNAGTAGAAAGCCTTTATGTATTCATACATACAGACAGCGGTGCCATTGGACTGGGAGAAGCGGTGCCGACCCATGCGATTACAGGTGATACGATTCCTGGTATATGCGGGGCAGTCCATATTATTGAACAACAGCTCATTGGACGAGAACTATCAGCAGAACTGCTGCCGGTCATTCAGCAGGCTATCGTCGGTAATACAAGTGCTAAGGCGGCTCTTGATATGGCGGTGTACGACCTGCTCGCCCAGGAACAGCAGCAGCCGCTCTATCAATATTTAGGAGGAACTTATCAAGATTTCGAAACAAGCTATACAGTCAGCTTGAATGGGCTGGACGAAATGGTCAAAGATGCCCTCGATTATCAATCACGAGGATTTACTCTGCTGAAGATTAAACTTGGTGGCCGCGTAGAGGAAGATATTGAACGCATCGCTGCTCTTAGAGAAGCAGTAGATGATTCTATACAACTCGGCATTGATGCCAATCAAGGGTGGTCTGTCAAAGATGCTGTGACGTTCTGTGCTGGCATTGAACGACGTGACATTCCATTGACAGTTATTGAGCAGCCGGTTCATAAAAGAGATATAAAAGGGATGGCAGAAATCAAACGTCATACAAAAATTCCTGTCATGGCAGACGAAAGCTTGTTCTGTATTGATGATGCCAAAAATCTTGTCGATCAATGGGCGGCAGACAAATGGAATATTAAGCTGATGAAGACAGGCGGCTTATATGAAGCATTGAAAATTCATCATATTGCTTCAGTCCCTTGTATGGTCGGGAGCATGATGGAATCTCACGTTTCCGTGACAGCGGCGTTGCATTTTGCTATGGCAATACAAGCAGATCAAATTGATTTTGATGCACCGCTCATGTTGAAAGAAAAGCCTATCAAAGGCGGCATTCATTATGAAGGAAATCAGGTGAGCTGCAGTAAATGGTATGGGCTCGGAATTGATAATGATAAGTTATGGGAGGAGTTAAAAGATGAGAAAAGTATGTAATGTAGCAGTGGGAACGATCTGGTCAGCACCTGACAAGGTGAGATCTGTAGATGAGCAAGCATTGACACATCCAACGAATATCCAGCAGTGGCTGCTCAAATTAACGCTGGAAGAGAAACTTGCATTCAGTGAAGATTTGAGTATTGACACTCAGATTCTATACGGAGAAGAAGTTGAAGTGCTTGAAGAACTGGATGGCTGGATGAAAGTTGCCTGTATTCACCAGGCGTCTGATCAGCATGAACTCGGTTACCCAGGTTATATTCCTGCAGCACAGCTGTCAGACGTCTGTGAAGTGGCTGACGACAGTCAGTATGTTCGCGTCATTGTACCGAAGACATTGACATACAAAGATCAGCAACCGCATATCATCATTAGTTTTAATACAACTTTGCCGTTGATCGATGAACAAGATGGCTGGGTCACTGTGATGAGTCCAGATGGTACGCTTGAACTTCGTACGTCAGATGTCGTGATTCAACCGAATTACTGGCCGCAAATACAGCATAATTTTAAAGCGCTGTATGCTGCTGCCCGTCAGTTCCTGGATCTCGGTTATTTGTGGGGCGGAATGTCCAGCTATGGCTATGACTGCTCTGGATTGGTCTATCAAGTGTATCGTCATATGGGCCATAAGCTCCCTAGGGATGCAGGTGAACAATATGAGGCTACAACGCCGGTTGATAAAATTGATTTGCTGCCGGGCGATTTAGTCTATTTTTCAAGCAATCAATCTATAGATTCGATTACACATATAGGCATTTATATAGGGGACGGCATGATGATCCACTCGCCGCATACCCCGAAAGCCATAGAAGAGATGACGATTACTTCCGGGTATTACGAGACGCATTATGTTGCAGGGAGTCGGGTGATTGATTTCCAGTAACAATATCCTTGAGCACCAGGCCGAATGAATGAAAGGCCTGGTGTGTTTTAATGGGATCTGGGTGATCGGTGAGGCAGGCAAACAACAAAATGTTGCTGTCATAACGCATAATACCGACTTCATGTCTCGTTTGATCGAATTCTCCAGATTTAGAACCTGTTTCAATGTTACTATCAACAATATATAGTCGTATCTTCTCCTTCAACTGCTGCCGCTTCATCATTGTAAACATGTCTTCAAAGTGTTGATGACGATAAATCGCTGTTACTATAGCCATCATATCAGCTGCTGAAGTCATATTATCAAAACCTGCAAGCCGTCGTTCAATGTCCATCATTTTACGGTTAAGAATAGTGGCTGACCAATGATTTTCCATGAAATAATGATTCAATGTATCCAGTCCTATATATTCGATGATGGTATTAGTTGCTGTATTATCTGAAGCAATAATCATTAATGTGACAAGATCGTGGATAGTGTAATACTGATGAGATAAGTAAGGACTTGGACCGCTTCCTTCAACAGGGCTATCAAGTGCCAGCTTTTGATCGAGTGCGTCATACAAATGTTCATACACATATAACATAATAGGAAGTTTAATGAGGCTTGCTGACGGAAATAGCGTATCTCGTTGTTCATCGTCATAAAGACATCGGGTTCCATCACTTATAATGACGGCTTTTCGAGGTTCGTTACCCATAAACATATGCATTTTATTCATCCTTTCAAATCAGCTCTTTTAGCTTAGTATAAATAAAATTATTCGTGATGACTATGAATTGTGAGAGAACTAATGCTTTTGTAATCCTTTTCAGAAAGCCTTTACACGCTTGTATAGACAAGATACAATAGAATTAATTGAAAAATAAGGAGATGACAGTATGGCAGTTAATAGAGATGAAGTCAGACAGATTATTGATGCAATCGGCGGCAAAGAAAATGTCAATGCAGCGACGCATTGTGTGACAAGACTACGTTTAGCACTTAATGATGAAACGAAAGTCGACAAAGTGGCATTAGATCAATTGGATTTAGTGAAAGGATCATTCGCGGCAAACAATCAGTTTCAGATTGTGATTGGTCCTGGTACTGTAGATGAAGTGTACCAAGTGTTCACGGAGGAAACGGGAATAGGCGAGAGTACGAAAGATGAAGTGAAAGCAGCAGCAGCAGACAAAATGAACCCACTGCAACGTGCGATTAAAACATTAGGTGATGTCTTCATTCCGTTATTGCCGGCTATCGTTACAGCAGGTTTACTTCTTGGTTTGAACAACGTACTGACAGCAGGCGGACTATTTGGTGATCAGTCACTGGTCGAGATGTATCCTCAATTGAAGGACTTGGCAGAAATCATCAACTATATCGCAGCAGCACCATTCATCTTCCTTCCTGCGTTGATTGGTTGGTCAGCTATGCGTGTATTTGGTGGTAGTCCAATTCTCGGGTTAGTACTTGGTTTGATTATGTGTCACCCGGGTCTTGCTTCACAGTATAGTTTAGGTAATTCAGAGACAGGTGAATTAACAAAGATTCCAGAGTGGAATGTGTTCGGTCTGCATATTGAAAAACTGAACTATCAAGGACAAGTCTTACCTGTATTGATTGCAGCATGGTTCCTTGCTAAAGTAGAACGTTTTCTGAATAAACGTGTCCATGACTCAATCAAAATGCTCGTTGTTGGACCTGTATCTCTACTGCTTGTCGGTTTCTTGTCATTCGTTCTTATTGGCCCGATTGCCTTATGGTTAGGGACGCAAATTACAGATGTCATTCAATGGATCTTCACTCAAGCAGGCTGGTTAGGCGGCTTAGTCTACGGCTTGATTTATGCACCATTAGTAGTCACAGGTTTGCATCATATGTTCCTTGCTGTTGACTTCCAGTTGATGAACTCTGAGTTAAAAGGAACCTATTTATGGCCAATCCTTGCGATTTCCAATATTGCTCAAGGATCTGCAGCATTTGCGGCATGGTGGTTATACAAACGCCGTAAACTTGTTAAAGAACAAGGTTTAGCATTGACGTCAGGAATTTCAGGCTGGTTAGGTGTTACAGAACCTGCCATGTTCGGGGTCAACATTCCGTTGAAATATCCATTCGTTGCAGCGGTAATTACGACGGGTATCGTCGGTGCATTGTTTGGTTCTCAGCAATTACTTGGAAGAGTCGGGGTCGGTGGTGTACCAGGAATCATCTCTATCAATGAAGGTTTCCGTATGACCTTCTTAATTGGAATGATTATTGCCATTATTCTTCCGATTGTATTGACACTGATATTTTCAATATTTGCTGAAAGAAAGAACAAAGAAGTTGTTAGAGAAATTGAATAACTTGTAAGTACAAGTTATTCTCGATAAATTTAAAGTATCTTAAAACGTGAGGAGTTTTTTAATTGGCAGTTTCCGACTGGAAAAAATCAGTGGTCTATCAAATATATCCGAAGTCATTTAACGATACGACAGGTAATGGACAGGGAGATATTAACGGTATTATCGAAAAGCTCGACTATTTAAAGACATTAGGCGTAGATTATCTGTGGCTGACCCCGGTTTATCGTTCACCGATGAACGATAATGGTTATGATATTAGTGATTATTATGAAATTAATCCTGACTTCGGGACGAAAGAAGACTTTAAGCGGCTGCTTGACGAGGCGCATGCACGTGGTATCAAGATTATGTCAGACATCGTCATCAATCATACATCCACTGAGCATCAATGGTTTATTGAATCACGTCAATCCACAGACAGCAAGTACCGTGACTACTACATCTGGAAAGACGGTGACGGTGACCAGCCCCCAACCAACTGGGAATCTAAGTTCGGGGGAAGTGCATGGCAGAAAGATGAAATAACGGGACAGTATTACCTTCGACTGTTTGATGTCACTCAAGCAGATTTAAACTGGGAAAATGACAGCGTGCGTCAAGACATCTTTGATATGATCAATTACTGGATTGATTTCGGTATGGACGGATTCCGTTTTGATGTCATCAACTTAATTTCTAAAGGCGACTATAAAAACTCTGACGACATCGGTAAAGAATTTTATACGGATGGTCCAA
This sequence comes from Staphylococcaceae bacterium UBA6286, assembly GCA_002438305.1. Lineage (GTDB taxonomy): Bacteria > Bacillota > Bacilli > Staphylococcales > Staphylococcaceae > Macrococcus. The sequence goes on from DJUI01000081.1 coordinate 26,456, forward strand.
GAGTTCATGAGTTTCTGCATGAAATGAACCGTAGCACGTTTGGCGACAAAGAAGGATTTATGACCGTAGGCGAGATGAGTTCGACGACCCTTGAACATTGTATTAAATATACAAAGCCGGAGCGTCAAGAGTTAAACAGTGTCTTTAATTTCCATCATCTTAAAGTAGATTATAAAGATGGTGAGAAGTGGTCTGAACAGCCGTATGATTTTCTGGAGCTGAAAAAAATTCTGTTCCGCTGGCAGGTAGGTATTGAAGCTGGAGGCGGCTGGAACGCTATTTTCTGGTGTAACCATGACCAGCCGCGCGTAGTATCTCGTTTCGGTGATGATACGACTGAAGAAGCCCGTGTCAGAAGTGGTAAGATGCTTGCCATCGCGCTGCACTTCCTGCAAGGTACACCGTATATTTATCAAGGTGAAGAAATTGGTATGACGAATTTGTATTTCAATAGCATTGATCGGTATCGCGATGTGGAATCATTAAATGCTTATTCTATTATGAAAGAGCGTGGTATATCAGATAGCCAGGCGATTCGTATTTTAAGCGACAAGTCTCGTGATAATGCACGTTCTCCTGTGCAGTGGGATGGTTCTGCCCATGCTGGATTTACGACTGGGACGCCGTGGATTGATCTCGCTGATAATTATCAGCATATTAATGTGGAACAGGCACTTGCAGATAAACACTCTATCTTCTACACGTATCAGCGGTTGATTGAACTACGACACGAGCTTGATGTAATGACGTATGGAAAGGTCGTACCGTTACTGGAAGAGCATCCGCAATTATTTGCCTATGAACGTCAGTTGGATGAAGAACTAGTGATTGTCATTGCTAACTTTAGCGGTCAGATGGTAGAAGCGCCGGCTGATGTAAATATTGACGGTGAAGTGCTCATTAATAATTATGATTCTTACAGTGGGAAGTTTGAGCCTTACCAGGCTATTGCGGTTAAAAAATAATTAAAAGCATCTTGTTCCAAACTAGTTAATTTATGTTAAGATATTTGGAAACAAGAGGTGACATAAGAATGAATAGTAATAAATATCGTATGATATATCAGGAATTAAGTGGTAAAATCATCAGCGGAGAATATCAGCAGCATGATCAACTGCCTTCTGAGAATCTGCTGGTCAAACAGTATCAAGTCTCACGTGAAACAGTGAGAAAGGCTTTGAGTCTGCTTCAGACAAATGGGTTTATCCAGAAGTTAAAAGGCAAAGGGTCAGTTGTTATTTACAATGAATCAATGAATTTCCCGGTGTCTCAGCTCATTAGTTTTGAAGAAATTAAAGAGTCGCTCAATATGGACTATGTGACACATGTGGAATCGTTTGACAAAGTACATGCGTCTGACTATCCAGCAGTAATGACGGCACTTAAAATATCGGGAAATACTGAACTGTTTAAGGTCGTCAGAACAAGACGTAAAGGAGAAACAGTCAACATCATTGATACAGATTATTTTCTTGTTGAGTTGATGCCGACATTGACGAAGGAAATAGCTGAACAATCGATCTATTCCTATATCGAGAATCAACTTGGGTTGGTCATCAGCTTCTCAAACAAGGCGATTACTTTCGAACCGATGACGACAGCTGAGCTCGAGTTGTTCAATGGTGCCTCACCACCTTATGCAGCCACAGTTCGTTCGATTGTTCATTTATCAAATGCTGTCGCCTTTCAATATAATATTTCGAAACATAGAGCAAGTGAGTTTAAGTTTGTTGATTTTTCAAGACGACCGACTATCAAAAAATGATAGTATGAGAAAAATAAAAGTGTTTTTCTTGCCAAACAATCCGCTGATATAGTATCATAGGTTTTGCCGTGCTAAGTGGGGAGTTAGCGGTTCCCTGTACTTGCAAGCCGCTTAGGCAAGACCTAATTCCTCTGCCGAGGGTAATATTTTGTGAGGCCTGACCTTGACACGTAGTGTTGAGAAGACGGTCCGAGTCAATATAAGCCCATGAATCATGTCAGGTCCGGAAGGAAGCAGCATTAAGTGGTACCTTGTATGTGACTGGGGCAGCCGTCTTTGAGCTGTCGATCGAGGTTCCGCTTGTGGATGTTAATCGACGTAGAGGTGCACGGTATTTATATACAAATTAATGATATAGCTAATAGATAGACCTAGGAGACTAGGTCTTTTTTTTTGAACGTTTCAGCTGACTGAAGTCGGAAATAAAGTTGAATATAAGATGTGGAAATAATATTACTACATATTTATTACACGAAAGTGTTATAGTAAATAACGAAATAGAACATGTCAAAAAACGGGAGAGCTTTTTAATGAAGTTTTGTAATTTGACGATAGAGGAATTTGAATCGTTTGTTAACGATCATTTCAGTCACTATACACAATCTAGAGCTCACTTCGCGGGTCGTCAGACATTAAATCTTGATGTCCATCTCGTAGGAGTGAAAGAAGGGGACAAAGTGCTGGCAGCCTGTTTACTGAACGGTGCGCCGAGCTTTAAATTCTTCAATTATTTTTATACGCATAAAGGACCGTTGTTCGATCATCATGACAAAGCACTCGTCGATTTTTTCTACACGCATTTAACTGCTTATTTGAAGAAGCACAAAGGGCTGTTTGTGTTAGTGGACCCTTATATTACGCGTAATCATCTGGACGGCGACGGCTATGTCACTGAGTCATTTGAAGTGGACGATATTATCACCGAAATGGAACGCCTCGGCTATGAACACCAAGGTTACAGTATCGGCTACTCTATGGATTCCCAGGCACGCTTCTTATCAGTACTTGATTTAACAGATAAGACAGATGACGAACTGCTGAAAGAAATGGATTATAAGACGCGCCGTAATATCAATAAAACGATTGAGATGGGTGTGCAGATGCGTGACTTATCAGATGATGAAATGGAGAAGTTTTTCAGGCTGTATAAAATGGCGGAAGATAAACATCATTTCTCATTGTTTGACCTGCAGACGTTCAAGCGTATGAAACAAACATACGGGGACAATGCGCGCGTTGTGATGACGTATATCAACCTCAATGATTACTTAAAACGCCTGAACGACCAGCTGAGCATAAAACGCGCGGATTATAATAAGGCAGCAGCAGAACTGGAAGAGAACCCTGACTACAGAAAGCTGAAAAATAAAACAGTAGAACTCGAAAAGGCAGTAGCACAGATCGAGAAGAAAGTCGCGGAAACAGAAGCCTTAAAAGCAAGTGACGGCGATGTGCTTGAATTGGCGAGTGCTATTTATGTTTTCAACAATCATGAGCTGTATTACTTATCAAGCGGCTCTAATCCTGCTTATAATCAGTTCATGGGTGCGTATAACATGCAGTGGGAAATGATTAAGTTTGCCAATCAGCTTGGTCTGAAGCGCTATAACTTCTATGGCGTCAGCGGGGACTTTACAGAATCGTCGCCTGACCTAGGCGTTGCGAAGTTCAAGAAAGGATTCAATGCCTATATTGATGAGCAAATTGGTGATTTTATCAAGCCGCTGAACCCTGGGGCATACTGGCTGTACAAAAAAATGAAAAAGAAATAACGATGTTGCGGAAGACTCATCAACAGTTCATTCTGATGAGTCTTCTCTTTTTTGTTATGAAGCAGTTATGTCTAATGGTATAATGAAAGGACCAATATTGATGGAGGGGACGTCTTGAGTTATCAGGCATTATATCGCGTGTTCAGATCCCAGGCTTTCGAAGAAGTAGTCGGACAGAAGCATGTGACGACTACGCTGAAGAACGCTATAGCGAGAAATAAAATATCACACGCTTATTTATTCAACGGACCGCGTGGTACAGGGAAAACAAGTATCGCGAAAATATTTGCCAAAGCTATCAACTGTACTGAACGTCATGACGGCGAACCATGTAATGAATGTGCCAGCTGTATTTCGATTACGAACGGAACAAACTCGGACGTCATTGAAATTGATGCAGCCAGCAATAACGGCGTGGATGAAATCCGTAATATTAGAGATAAAGTGAAGTATGCACCAGGTGAATCCAGATACAAAGTCTATATTATCGATGAAGTGCATATGCTGACGACAGGTNNCGATTATTTCCCGCTGTCAGCGATTTGATTTCAAGGCAATCGCCACACCGGATATCGTTGAACATTTGACTTATGTCTGCGACAAAGAAGGCATTCAGTTTGAAGTGCAGGCACTTGAATTCATTGCCCAGACAGCTGAAGGCGGCATGCGGGATGCTTTGAGTATACTGGACCAGGCCATTGCGTTCGGCGATGAAACATTGACGCTGTCGCATGTATTGAATGTGACCGGAAGTGTCGGTAAAGATGATCTTCACGCACTGACTGACGCGATTGTGACACATGATGTACGCGGTGCATTTGACTTGTATCACCAGCTGTTAAGTAACGGTAAGGAATCAAACCGGCTCGTGAATGATTTCATCTATTATTTACGGGATATCATTGTTGATTTTGCTACCGGAACAGAGGGACAAGGTGAAATTTACAGAGTAGAGCTGCCCGTCATCTATGAAATGATTGATAAGATCAACGATACACTTGTATCGATGCGCTTTGCAGTCAATGTGAACATCCACTTTGAAGTGTTGATTGTGAAACTTTCAGAACTGGTCAAGAGCCATCAGCAGAGTGCGGGAGTTAATACGCAGTATATCGATGCGAAGATGAAGGAATTTGAAGAGAAACTTGCTCAAGTCCAGTTGAATCCTACTGCAGCACCGTCTAAGCCAAAACAAAAAGTAGAGCGTACGACGAATAAATTCTCAATCTCTCAAATAGAGAATGTGCTGGACAATGCTAATCGTGAAGATTTGAACTATCTCAAGGAGAACTGGCAGTCGCTCATCGATCACGTCAAACAGAACGACCGTGCACTTGTCAGTCTGCTGCAGAATTCAGAGCCGGTAGCAGCGAGCAGTACGCACGTGTTGATTAAATTTGAAGAAGATATTCACTGTGAACTCGTCAATAAAGGTGACGACAAACGCGAACAGATTGAGTCGATTGTGTACACAATTATCAATAAAAAAGTTAAAATGGTAGGTGTACCAGATTCACAGTGGCTGCAAGTCAGACATGACTATATTAAGAATAAGAAGCAGCAGACCGAAGCTAAATCGGAACCCAAGAACGATATCGTCAAGACGGCGGAAGATTTGTTCGGCAAAGATACAATAAATTTAATTGATTAAATAGGAGGAAACAATTATGCGCGGTGGCGGTAATATGCAGCAAATGATGAAACAAATGCAGAAAATGCAGAAGAAAATGGCGGAAGAGCAGGAAAAGTTAAAAGACGAACGTATTGAAGGGACAGCAGGTGGCGGTATGGTCACTGTTGTCGTCTCAGGTCATAAAGAAGTGCTTGATGTCATCATCAAGGAAGAAGTAGTAGATCCAGAAGATATCGAAATGTTACAGGACTTAGTACTGGCAGCAACTAATGAAGCGTTGTCTAAAGCAGACGATGTGACAGCACAGCGTTTAGGTCAGCATACTAAAGGAATGAACATTCCAGGAATGATGTAATGCATTATCCAGCACCTATTTCACGGCTCATAGACAGCTTTATGAAACTGCCTGGTATCGGCCCTAAGACGGCAGCACGTCTTGCATTTCACGTGCTCGATATGAAAGAAGACGATGTGATGAACTTCGCCAAGGCGCTGGTTGATGTGAAGCGTGAACTGACGTACTGCTCGGTATGTGGTCATATTACGGATACAGATCCTTGCTATATTTGTGCCGATAAGACGCGCGACCGCTCGATGATCTGCGTCGTCGAGGAATCAAAAGACGTCATTGCAATGGAAAAAATGCGGGAATACAAAGGGATGTACCATGTGCTGCAAGGAGCGATTTCTCCGATGGAAGGCATCGGCCCAGAAGATATCAATATTCCGAACTTATTGAACCGATTGAAGGATGAACAAGTTCAGGAATTGATTCTGGCGACAAACCCTAACATCGAAGGCGAATCAACAGCGATGTACATCTCAAGATTAGTGAAACCGATCGGTCTTAAGACTACTCGCCTTGCGCATGGACTGCCAGTCGGCGGTGACCTTGAGTATGCGGATGAAGTGACGTTGTCAAAAGCCATTTCAGGACGTACAGAAATATAAAAACAGTGACGCTGTGTAGTGCGTCACTGTTTTTTTGTACTGTTATACAAGTCGTTTTCTAATGGCACCTGATAATGTGTCAACGATGATAACCATGATCACGATACCGATAAGGATGATACCGACACGGTCCCATGTTCTTCCCTGCAGTGCGAAGATGAGTGGTGTACCGATACCACCTGCACCGATTAACCCGAGGATAGATGCACTTCTTAAATTGATTTCGAAACGATAAAGAACAAACGAAATGAATGCCGGTAATATTTGCGGAACGACAGCAAACATCAACGTTTTAATTTTATTGGCGCCTGTAGCAGTCAATGCTTCAGATGGACCGAGGTCTAAATTCTCGATGTCTTCAGCAAACAGTTTACCGAGCATCCCGATTGAATGGATACCAACTGCAAGTACCCCTGCAAATGCGCCAGGACCGACCGCTTTGATGAATAATAAAGCCATGATGATTTCCGGGAACACACGGATGAGACTGAGTAGGAATTTACTGATTTCAGACAGGAAGCGGTTTGAAATGTTTTTAGCCGCTAAAAATGCGAACGGGATACACAGCACCGCTGAAATGATGGTCCCGAGAAACGCAATGGCAAACGTTTCAAGCAGACCGCGCAGCAAGTCCTCCCCTTCAGGCATATAGACATAACCCCAGTCAGGATGAATGATTCCTGACAAAATATTAGAAAGAATCTCCCATGATTTTTCTTTGATTTCTATTTTCGGCATACCACTGAACGCCCATATGTAAATGGCAAGGAGCAGCACAATGAGAAGGACCGTTCTGATAATAGAAGGGACGGATGATTTAGTTTTCAAGTAGTCATAGTTCTTTGTCACAGCAATCGCTCCCTCACTTTCGTACTCGTATAGTCAATGACCATTACTATTATTAAAGTAAAAATGATAATAGCAGTTACTTTTGGATATTCAAAGTAGCCGAGTGTTTTATCGTAGAACAACCCGATACCACCCGCACCTACAAGACCAAGTACAGCCGCAGCACGGATGTTGATTTCAAAAGTAAATAATACAAATGACAGGTAAGGTGCAAGAGCCTGCGGCAGAACACCGAATGTAATCCATTTGTATTTGTTGGCTCCGACCGCAGTCATCGCTTCAAGCGGTCCGTTGTCGATATTTTCAAGGGCCTCATAGAACAGCTTTGCGACAATTCCGAAGGACAGAACGGTCAGAGCGAATATACCAGGAAGCGCTCCAATACCAAACACAGCTACGAATACAGAAGCAAGCAATAGGTCGGGAATAGTCCGGATGATATTGAGGACGAAACGAACAGGCATGTAAATCCAGCGGGATTTAAATACATTGCTTGCTGATAATAAGGCCACGGGTAGCGCAAGTAGTGAACCGAATGTTGTGCCAAGCACTGCCATACGCATCGTATCGAGCATCGGATCGGCGATTTCTGAGAAGTAGGACCAGTCTGGTGGCAGCATTTCTCTCATAAGATTCATCATTTCCGGCCAGCCTATAGCCAGACTTTGTAAGCTGAACCCTGTGCTGTAGCCGCTCCATATGACTAGAGCAATTATTAACAGCAATGAGAAAATAGTTTTATAACGTTTAGCATTACTGGTAGGTGTTGGGTTCATCAGTTAACCCCCATCTTCTCGTCATCTTTAATTTCACGACCGTAAATCTTGCTGAAAGCATCGTCTGTTGCTAGTTCTACAGGACCATCAAAGACCACTCTGCCAGCCTGCAGCCCGATGATTCTTGTCGCATACTCACGGGCAAGGTCAACAAAGTGAAGATTGACAATAATAGTAATGCCGAGTTCCTTGTTAATACGCTGTAAGTCATCCATGACTTGTTTAGTGGTTAACGGGTCGAGAGAGGCAACGGGTTCATCTGCTAAAATAATTTTCGGTTCTTGAGCAAGTGCCCGTGCGATTGAGACACGCTGCTGCTGGCCGCCTGATAATTCATCGGCACGATTATAGGCTTTCTCCACAATATTGACACGGTCAAGTGCTTCAAGAGCAATCTGTTTGTCCTGTTTTGGAAACAATCCCAGCACCATTTTCCATGTTGGATGATAGCCTACACGACCGGACAGTACATTTCTAATGACAGAAGAGCGTTTAACAAGATTGAAACTTTGAAAAATCATACCGATATTGCGGCGCATCATCAGTAGTTTATTGCCTTTTGCTTTAGTGATAGATTCACCGTCGATGGAAATATCACCTGAAGTGATTTCGTGGAGACGGTTAATAGAACGCAGCATCGTCGATTTCCCGGCTCCTGATAAGCCGACAATCACTACGAATTCACCTTGGTTGATTTCAAGATCAACGTGGTCAAGGCCGACATGGCCGTTTGGATAGACTTTACTGACGTCAGAAAATACGATTTGACTCATAGTGACACTCCTTTAAATAAAAGGCTAAACCCACGAGTGTGAGTTTAGCCTTGTTGATAGCATAGATATGCTTAAGAAATTATTCTTTGACTTTTTTATCGTACTCACGAATGATGTCAAATTTAGAATCATCTGATTTCACATAACCTTCATGTGAATAAACATCACGGATTATTTTTTGTCCTTCTTTGTCTTTACCGATATTGACGAATGCTTCTGTTACTTTATCTTTCCACTCATCAGTCATATCTGAACGAGCTGCGATTGTATCATTAGGAATATTTTCAGTGAATTTCACGATTTTAGTATCTTTGAAGACATCAGGCTGGTCGCCTTTAACAATGTTACGTGCATCCTGGAATGTCACTGCAACATCTACATCATCATTTAATAATGAAATAACTGCTTGGTCATGACCTTTAACAGTGGTTACTTCCATATCTTTTAATGGATCAATACCTTCGCCTTTTAATTCAACAGCCGGGAATACGTATCCTGCAGTAGACGTCACGTCCTGCATCGCAATTTTCTTGCCTTTCATATCTTTCAAGCTGTCGATACCGGAATCTTTTTTAACGATGAACTGTGATTTGTAGAAATCAACTAATTCGTCAGTCGGGGTACCATCATCATTTACACCGTAACGCTGAGCCTGTAGCAATACGTCGGCAGCTTTTTGATCATGTGCTAAAACATAAGCAGTGGGAGGCAGGAAGCCGATATCTACTTTTTTAGATTTCATCGCTTCTACAATTGTGTTGTAGTTAGTAGATACAGAAACTTCTACTGGAATATCTAGTTCATCAGTCAATAACTTTTCAAGCGGTTTTGCTTTTGCTTCAAGTGTTTCAGCATTTTGAGAAGGAACGAATTGTACCGTTAATTTCTCAGGCGTGTAGCCTTTGTCTGCTGACTCCTTGTTGTCGTCTGATTTTGAATCTGTAGAACCACAAGCTGCAAGTACTGTTACTGCCATCACTGCAGGAACAGAAGTTTTAACGATTTTTTTAAACATGATGATGCTCCTTTTCCTATTTTTGTAACGCATGAATCAATGATAACAAAACATCAATCAAATAGACATGACAATTATGTAAATATTGAAAATAAAGCGCTATTTGTTGTACATATTATTTACATACACTTAAAAATAGTTTGTTAAAAATAGAGTTATAATAAGTAAAAATCTATTTATGTGAAAAGAGGAAAATCTGATGATCAAAAAAGCGGTCTTGACTACGATAGCAGCTCTAACTCTAGGGACCCATGCGGGCTATGCAGAAAACTTTAGCGACCGAGCACCGGAGATTAAGCCGACAGCTGCGAATGGTCAGAGCGTCTTAGTTGATAATACCCATGGTCAGACTGCAGGAGCAGCGGACTGGGTCATTGATGGTGCATTTTCTGATTTTGGTAACGGCATAGCAGCAAAAGGTTATCATGTGAAAGAATTGCGTAAAGGAAAATCGATTAAATATGAAGACTTGTCTGCGCATGACATTTTCATTATACCTGAAGCAAATATTCCGTACAAGGTCACAGAGCAAGATGCGATTTTAAAATTTGTTCAGCAGGGCGGTAGTGTATTTTTCATTGCTGACCACTATAATGCCGACCGAAACTTAAATCGTTTTGATTCTTCAGAAATCTTCAATGGTTATCGCCGGGGCGCGTATAATGATCCTGCAAAAGGGATGACGACCGCAGAAAAACAGTCCTCGAAAATGACAGGAGTAGGGAGCTCTGACTGGCTGTCGGCGCATTTCGGCGTCAGATTCAGATATAATGCACTGAATAATATCATTGCGACAGATATTGTACGCGATGCCGGTGCATTTGGTATTACAAATGGAGTTAATAGTGTTGCGATGCATGCGGGCTCTACACTTGCGATTACCAGCCCTGATATTGCTAAAGGACTCGTATACTTACCATTNNTACTTCGGAGGTGGACGTGATGAAGGTGCTTATGTTGCCATCAGCAAAGTAGGACTCGGCAAAGCAGCCTTTATCGGTGATTCGTCTATGGTAGAAGATGCAACACCGAAATATTTAAGAGAAGATAACGGGCAGACTAAAAAGACATATGACGGCTACAAAGAACAAAATGACAGCACACTACTCCTTAATCTGATCAACTGGCTGGCTAAGGGTGAATCTTATACGTCATTCCGCGAGAAAGGCCTGACATTAGATCAGAAATCTCCTATATTACCGTTTGAAGTACCTTCAGCATCGACAGAACCTGAAAGTGAGCCGTGGTCAACACCTGCCGCTACCTACAAATGGTATGATGAAGCGACTTTCAAACAAGGAAGCTACGGCTATCAATCGGCAGTGCCGGCACCAGTCAGCAGTTATGATTTTATGATGCCGACAGTAACTAACGGCGTTTGGTTCACTACTCAGTTGACATTAAGTGGTTTGACTCCTAACACAACGTATAACGATCTCAAGGTAGGAATATATAATACAAGCGGCACTCAACTCGGTTCCTTCTATATGAATGGAACATGGAGTGCAGTCGGTTATAGTCCCGCATTTTCATTGACTACTGATATGCACGGCTCAGTTTCTACTGTCATCACAGCAAAAACGACTAAAGGAACGACTGGAACTGCGAACATCAGACTAAAAAGAGGGACAACTAACTTATATACTGAAGCATTTACAATTAAATAATAAAGAGCAGTAACGTTCAAGCAGCTGATAGCAGCTGCTTTTTTTATATTTTGACATTTGTTATAATATGGAATAGCTGAAGGAGTGAAAGAATGGATAAAATAGGATTGGTGTTAGAAGGAGGAGGTATGCGCGGAATCTATACCGCAGGCGTCCTCGATTTATTTTTAGATAAAGGTATTCATTTTGACTATATTATCGGTGTTTCAGCAGGAGCTAATATGGCTGCTTCTTATTTATCTATGCAGCGCGGGCGCAATAGACAAGTCAGTCTGGACTTTTTAAATGATCAGCGCTATTTATCTATGAAGAATTTCGTGAAGAACCGGGAAATGTTCGGTATGGATTTTATTTTTGAAGAGATACCGAATAAGCTCGTGCCATTTAACATGGAAAACTTCCTACTATATGAAGGAGAATACGTAGTTGCCTGTACGAACTGTGAAACAGGAGAGACAGAATACTTTGATAAAACCTATTTAACGAAAGATTTATTGAAGATACTTCGTGCCTCGAGTTCTCTTCCGTTCATGGCACCTATTGTTGATTACGAAGGTAAGAAATTACTTGATGGCGGTGTTACAGATCCTATTCCGCTTCGAAAAGCGCAGGCAGATGGAATAGCAAAAAATGTGGTCGTGCTGACACGCCCGAAAGGCTATGTCAAAAAATCAGGACGTCTAGCAAAGTGGTTCAAAGTGAAAGGCTATCCCAAAGTGGATGAAGCGATGTGCAGACGACCTGCTCGATATAATGAAACATTATATTATGTCAATCAACAGGAAGAAGAGGGAAATGTTGTTGTCATTCGTCCTTCAGCCGATTTAAAAGTAGATCGCCTGGAGAAAGATAAAGTGAAACTCGATGCGATGTATCACATGGGTTATAAGGATGCAGAAAATGCTCTAGCTAAAATAGCTGATTTAAGACTTTCAAACTAATTGCTGAAAGTGTAAATTTTATGCTTGTAGAACAGCTTGCAAGCCTGTATAGTTATATCTTGTCCGGCAGAGATAACAATAACTCGAAAAAAGATT
>DJUI01000080.1:0-1763 GCA_002438305.1 Staphylococcaceae bacterium UBA6286
GAGCACGCCTGGAAAGTGTGTAAACGTCACAAGCGTTTCGAGGGTTCGAATCCCTTGCCCTCCGTTATGAATCATACTGATAACAGTGAGCTGTAATACTGTTGTCAGTATTTTTTTGTTATAAAAAAGTAACAGTATGGTTATATTAGTTTTAGTCAAAAATGGTATGATAAATCTATCAAATGTGTAAAAGAGGTCACTATGGCAAAGAAAAAACATTCTAGTCGTGTAGTATTGGAAAATATAGAATACCCTGTTAAATATAAAAAATTTTCTAAAGCGTTTAAAAAAGTGAAGAAGTCAGAACGTCGATTTTTCATCAAATTACTGAAAGTATATTGTCAGGAAATCGGTAATCATGAGATGATTCATTTTGCTTCATACAGTGAGCTGAATCTGAACCAAAAAGGCTTGATAATCATGCTTGAAGACCGCATGATGCTGATTCATGGCAAAGACAAAACCCAATTAGTTCACTTCAATCAAATAAAATACAATAAGATTGATACGATAGATTTTGATAGAAAAGATGATCGTAATAAAAACGATGTGTACGGTTCATTATTTCTGACGGTCAAACGTAAAAATTTAGGGACGAAAAATTTTACGATCAGAAGTTTAAAGCGTGAAGACTTGCCTGAAATTACAGAGTTTATTAGAATGAAAATGCCGTTTAATAAAATGTAAAGGGGTATGATCATGGCAAATATCGATAAACTTGTACAATATGCTGAACTCAAAGTAGGACAATTTGGTGCTGACTATCGTGAGAACTATGAAGATGACGATGTCGCACAGATTCAACCGAATGCAGTCCGTGCAGAAGGGTCTGAAATCATCGTGTCATATGATGAACAGACTTATACGATTGAACTGAACCGCTCTGGTGTGTCAGATGACGTGACACCGGAAGAGGCACAGGAAGTCGCTGCCCGCATTGAAGAATATTTCAAATACGCTCAATAACATGAATTCACAAACAAACCAGCTCGGAAGTTCCGAGCTGGTTTTATGTTGTGGTTATTTTAGATTGCGAATACTGCTGTTAAATATAAGGCAATGGCCAATAAGAATCCGAACAGCGTATTAAACTGACCGGTCACTTTCATCGCAGGCATCAGTTCAAGTGGCTGGTCACCTTTGAAGAAGCGGTTCACCGCTTTGATCGGTAAGTTGGCACTTAACAGGACCAGTAACAGGAACAATGAGCCATATGATTTTATGAAGGCAATATAGAGAATGACCGCAAAACTGATAAAATACAAGACAGCCATCGTGATAATTGCTATTCTTTTGCCGACAAGGATGACATATGTCTTGCGGCCGCTTGCTTTGTCTTTGACGCGGTCGCGGATATTGTTCGCCATGTTGATCATGCCGATATTGATTGATACAGGAATACTCATGAGTGCTGGATACCAGTGAAGATGCCCTGTATGAATATAGAACGTAATCATAATGATGACAAATCCCATGAAGAACCCTGCAAACACTTCGCCGAACGGAGTCCAGGAAATCGGGAAGGGCCCGCCGGTATACAGATAACCGACCGCCATACAGATGATGCCGACCAGCAGAATCCACCATGAAGACTGGGCGCATATATAAAGGCCGAGTATCGCTGCAATGATATAGAACGCGACGGCAAGATTGAAGACTGACTGCGGTGACATACCGTTACGTACAATGGCTCCACCGATGCCGACTGATGTATGGTCATCGAGGCCGCGCTTGTAATCAAAATATTCATTGAACATATTCGT
>DJUI01000080.1:1883-6017 GCA_002438305.1 Staphylococcaceae bacterium UBA6286
CCTTGCTGCGTTGCTAAATGTTCTGACATGTATAATCTCCTATTCGTTCATTTACAGATTGTATTTTATTCCTATTTGAAATAGTAGTCAATGAACGATGCCCATGATATCCATATGGACCGAAAAAGTGGTAAACTATATAAGACTATAAAAGTGAACTGAAAGAAGCTGAATGTGGAATGATGGAGGAATATAAATCCATAACAATACATCAAATACAGTGGTATGAAGAAATTCTGCCGTATCAATTATTTAATATATTTGACGACTATAACGACCGTTATTTCTTCATGACAAAGGAGAAGGATGAATGGCTGCTCGGTCTCGGCGCGGAACGGCTGATTAATGTCAATCACCGTTCACCGAGCTATGTCAACCAAGTGTTCAGCAAAATGCTCAGCACATGCACGGTTATTGGTGAACTGCCGAATATGATCAGATTGTTCGGAGGTTTCCAGTTTGACGAAGGCTGCAATGCAGACTTTGCAGGTTTCGGTCACAGTCATTTCATCTGGCCGAAGATTCAAGTGCTGTTCAAAGATGGGACGTATTATTTATCGTTCACCAATATGACGGCACCGGAAATCGATGAATTTGTTGCGCAGCTTGACCGTCAATATGAGACTAAGCAGCTGCCAGCAGTGATCAGCCAGCATGATATAGATGCAGATAGATTTCTGAACAGTGTCAGTCTCGCTGTGGAAGAGATGAAAACCGGGCCGTTGACTAAAGTAGTGCTGTCCCGGNNACGTTGATCAGACGCGGATTTCATGACCATGAGCACAGTTATTTCGTGCTGCTCGAGCACCAAGACCGCACCTATGTGTCAAGAACGCCTGAGCAGCTTGTCAAAGTGACAGCGCATCAACTCAGCACTAATGCCATCGCCGGTACAATGAGCAATCAGCTGCCGGATGCAAGAGAGCGGCTGCTCACTGACGAGAAGAATCTGCAGGAACATCAGATTGTTGTGGCAAGCATTACAGATGATCTGACACCGTATTCATCAGAACTGTCTATACCGGAAGCTCCTGGCATTATGGCGAACCGCTATTTCTATCATCTCTATACGCCGATTACCGGAAAAATCGGCGATAATGATGTGCTGACATTGACACAGGCGATGCATCCGACGCCTGCTCTTGGCGGCTTCCCAAAAGGAGAAGCAGCTGCATTTATTCAAGAAGTGGAAGGGAACCGCGGCTTTTATGGTGCACCGATCGGATATATCGATGCGGGTATGGACGGCGAATTCATCGTCGCCATCCGGTCGATGGTACTGCATGACAAAGAAGTGATATTATTCGCCGGATGCGGAATTGTCGCTGACAGTCGCCCGGAAGACGAGCTCTATGAAACAGAAATTAAATTTAAACCTATGCTTCAACTGTTAGGGGTGTCTCAGTGAAAAACGAACAATTGACGAAACAAGCGTTTCAAACAATCAAAGGATTATATGATTACGGTGTGCATGAAGTGGTCATTTCACCAGGTTCACGGTCAACGCCGCTTGCGATGGCCTGTGAAGTTCATCCGCAGATGACGACATATATTCATCCGGATGAGCGGAGTGCGGCATTCTTTGCGCTCGGACTCATAAAAGCAACTAAAAAACCGGTTGCCATCATCTGTACGTCAGGTACGGCTGCAAGCAATTATATGCCGGCAGTATCTGAAGCCTGCATCAGTCGTCTGCCGTTAGTCGTCATTACAAGTGACAGACCGCACGAGCTGCGTAATGTCGGTGCGCCACAAGCAATCAATCAAGTGCGGATGTTCTCGAACATGGTGAACTATGAAGTGGATTTCCCGCTTGCGGATGATTTTCAGTCATCACATAACTTCATCGATGCTGTCATGATGCAGTCATCGCGCTATTTCTCCGGTCCGGAATGTGGACCAGTGCATTTCAATATGCCGTTTCGTGAGCCGCTTGTTCCTGATTTGACGGCGACAGAACTGCTGACAGTAGAGGATAAGAGTCAAGTGACCTACCAGAAGACGGTCAATATCGAGCCACTCCGGAAGATCATGCACCGCAGCCGCGGGATGATTGTCGTCGGTGACTGCCAGAATGAAGATTTGTCGCAGTTATTGTTATTTGCGGCTATTCATCAGCTGCCGGTCTTTGCCGATCCGTTAAGTCATCTCCGCCATCAGGATTCACCTTATATTCTGTCGACAGGTGATACATTGTTCAAAGTCAATCAATCCTTTAATCCCGGCTATATTATTAGAGTCGGTAAGCCGGTTGTATCCAAAGCCATCAATCGCTGGCTCAGCACTGTGGAAGCTCCGCAAATACTCGTACAGAACGCATTGAAACCCGATACGTATCCTGTCGTACCGGATGTTCATCTGGAAATGACAGCGAATGATTGTTTCAGACAGCTCGCAGAAGAAAGTCCGGTCATCAGTCACGGCTGGTTTGAATTGTTCTCACACTTGAATGCAGTAGTTACGAATGTCATTCAACAGCACATTCATGCAGTGAACGATGAAGGCACGATCTTCGCCCGGCTGGCAAGACAGCTGGACAGCGATAAAGTATTGTTTCTCCGCAACAGTATGCCGATCCGCGACTGCGATACGTTCTTCATTGACGGACTGGCGAAACCTTATGGCAATCGCGGTGCTAATGGCATTGACGGCGTTGTCTCGACCGCGATGGGAATGGCTGTCCATAAGAAAGTAACGCTTGTGATCGGTGATATTTCGTTCTTTCATGATATGAATGGATTGGTTATGAAGAAGCTGGAAGGTCTTGATATCCGCATTGTCGTCATGAACAATAATGGCGGTGGGATATTCAGTTACTTACCGCAGANNGATTTTGAACATACGGCGAAACTCTATGATTTCAACTATCAGCGCTATGAGACGTATGACCATATTCAGCTGCCGAAATACGGGGCACATATTATCGAAGTGATGACCAGCCGCGAAGACAATGTGACGGCCCATCAGGCGCTCACAGAGAAAGTAAGGGAAGCAGTCTATGCTGAACTATCACTTAACAACGCATCACAATAACACGCTGCTGGTCATGCTGCACGGCTTTATGGGAGACCATCATGCCTTTGATCATGCTGTCAGCAGACTGCAGCAGGACATAGATATTGTCACAGTCGATCTGCCGGGTCACGGCGAAAGTATGCCGGTGCATGAGCAGTGGACATTTGGCTGGATAGCACAGCAGCTTAATCGACTCATTCAGTCATTTTCGTATGACCATATCTATATATACGGCTACTCGATGGGCGGCAGGATTGCTCTGTATTACGGGTTGAACTATCACGTGGATGGACTCATTCTGGAAAGTACGTCTGCAGGGCTGGAACACAGGAATGAACGAACAGAGCGCCTTGCTGTCGACCGTGACAGAGGCGCGGCCATCGTCAATGACTTCGAACAGTTCGTGACACATTGGGCAGGGCTGCCGTTATTTCACACCCATCAACCATTGTCCGACCATCAGGCAGCACAGCTTGACGCGATGAGAAGGCGGCAGCAGCCGGCAGCCTTAAAAAAAGCGCTGGGGGATTACGGCACAGGATCACAGCCGTCGCTCTGGCACCTGCTAGGGGATTATCATCAGCCGGTGCTGCTGTTGACAGGGACGCTGGACGCGAAATTTGAGCAGCTGAATGCCCGCACTCATGAGCTGCTGCCGAACAGCCGACATATTAAATTGCCGGCAGGACATACAATTCATGTGGAACATCCCGAAATTTTTGATACAATAGTAATAGAATTCATTAAGGAGGCTAACCATGTCTAGAGTATGGGAAACAGTCAAAGAATACAAAGAAATCAAATATGAATATTTTGAAGGAATCGGTAAGATTACGATCAACCGTCCGGAAGTTCGTAACGCATTCACACCGAACACGGTCATGGAAATGATTGATGCCTTCTCACGTGCCCGTGATGATCAGCGTATCGGTGCTATCATCTTAACAGGTGAAGGCGATCTTGCGTTCTGTTCAGGTGGAGACCAGTCAGTACGTGGACACGGTGGTTATGTAGGCGATGACAACATTCCTCGTCTGAATGTCTTGGACTTACAGCGTTTAATTCGTGTCATCCCGAAACCAGTCATCGCGATGGTTCGCGGTTACGCAATCGGCGGTG
>DJUI01000045.1 GCA_002438305.1 Staphylococcaceae bacterium UBA6286
CTGAAATCACTGAACTTCAATCTTGATTTCTCAACCGTACTTGATATTTGGACGAATCCCGCCAACCGGGTCATCGGCGATAGAAGTTTTGGTACGACCGCTGAACAAGTGACGCAGATGGCTGGTAAATTCAATCAAGGCATTATGGATGCCGGAATTGTTACAAGTGGCAAACACTTTCCAGGACATGGTGATACTTTTGTTGATTCACATGAATCGTTACCTGTCAGCAATCACGGGATGGACCGGTTAACAGCGGTTGAACTTCGACCATTTGCTGCACTGAAAGATGAACTGGATATGATCATGGTGTCTCATATTCAGCTGCAACAGCTGGATTCATTGCCGAGTTCATTATCAGAAGTCATCGTCACTGTCTTACTGCGCCATGATATGAACTACGACGGGGTGATTGTGACTGATGATCTATCGATGGGGGCGATAGCCAAAAGTTACAGTCAGCTGGATGCAGTCAAACGTGCTTTGCTGGCAGGAAACACGATGGTCCTTATCGGTTCAGATACGCAGCATATCCCTTATATTGTTGAAGAAATAAAGAAAAGTGTTCGGCAGGGCCTGATTAAAGAAGAGAAACTCGATAAAAATATCGAAAAAATTCTTCGATTAAAATTAAAATATGGTATTCTTTAACTACTAAAGATTAAACTCAATGAGGTGTTTAGCTTGCCGAATTTCTACAGTCGGAACAAACTCGTTTTTGTTCTATTTGGACTGATTATTTTTATTATGCTTGTCGGTCTATCATTAAGAGAAAGAAATACGTCTGTCCTTGAGCAGATTGTCGGGGATTCAGCAGCGTTAGGACAGCGTATAGTATCCTATCCGGCATTGTTTATCTCACACAATTTATCCAATGTCGTCAATATGTGGGATGCAGTTGAAGAAAATAGAAAACTCAAAGACAAAATCAAAGGCTTCAATCAAGTCGAAGCAGATAATTATCGCCTTGAAAAAGAGAATAAGGAACTTCGGGACCTGCTTAACACGGACAGCATCTCAGAATATGACCCTGAAATAGCGACGATTATTGCTAGAAATCAAGATGAATGGATGAATACTTTCATTCTGAATAAAGGGGAATCGGCAGCGGTCAAAGAAAATATGGCGGTCATTACAAATGACGGGCTTGTCGGCCGCATTAAAAAAGTCAATGCATACTCAAGTCAGGTTGAACTGATATCGTCCAGTGTAAAAGCCAGTAAAATCAGTGTTTCTCTGCAGCAGGGCGGTACTGAGATATTCGGAATGATCGACCATTATGATGACAGCAAAAACCTTCTTGTTCTGAGTGATATTGAGAACAATGTCAAAGTGAAAGTCGGAACAAAAGTCATTACAAGTGGATTAGGCGGTCAATTTCCTAAAGGGATATTGATTGGCAAAGTCAAAAAAGTAGAAAATGATGAATATGGTTTAAGTCAGATGGCCTATGTTGAAACAGCAGCCAACTTAAATGATATTACACAAGTGTATATCGCTAAAAAGAGCCCGACCGCTGCAAAAGGAAGTGACAGTTAATGCAGTTTGTCATTATTCCGCTGATTGCACTCTCGCTCTTCTATCTTGATACACTGATCAATACGATGATGCCGATTGAATGGTTCGGTCAGTCGTTTCATTTTACGAGTCATATGCTGTTTTTATATTTATTGATGCTGACAGTATATAAAAATCCGACAGTCGCTCTCATACTCGGAATCTTTTTTGGGCTGGTATCGGATATATATTTGGGCACTGTGTACGGGATATATACATTCAGCTATATCGTTTTCATCATCATGATGAATCAGTTGTTCAAAGTATTTTACAAAGATATTACTGTGATGATAGGTCTGCTGTTCATATTTGTCCTGTTATTTGAAAGTGTCTTCTATGTGATGCACATCATTTTGACGGATTCAGCGATGAATATTTTTGAGTTTTTAGGGCTTCATGGAATTCCTTCAAGCTTAATGAATTTACTGCTGATTGTACTGATCTTTCCGCTCATCTTAAAAACGCTGGAACGGACGTATAAATAAAGTTGACTTCTTAAAATTAGGATGGTACTATATTTAAGTTGAGTAGTTTATAGCTACATACAACCGCACGACTGCAGGTCCAAGTGAGTAATCCACCTGTAGACGGCGTGACTTAAAATATTATAGGAGGTGCAAGTATGTTTGCTATTATCGAAACTGGTGGAAAACAAGTAAAAGTAGAGCAAGGTCAAACAATCTGGGTTGAAAAAATTAACGCAGAAGAAGGTGCGACGTTCACTTTTGACAAAGTATTATTAGTGGGTGGAGAATCAGTCAAAGTAGGTTCACCTGTTGTTGAAGGTGCTACTGTTACAGCGAAAGTTGAAAAACACGGCCGCGGTAAAAAAGTGACTGTATTCAAATACAAACCTAAAAAGAACTACAAACGTAAACAAGGTCATCGTCAACCTTATACACGTTTAACTATTGAAGCGATCAACGCGTAATGATTAATGTAACCATTGCTGTCAACGATGATGGGAGAGTCACTGATTTTGAGATGACGGGACATGCCGATTCTGCACCACATGGTCAGGATTTAGTATGTGCTGGAGCATCAGCTGTTGTATTTGGCAGTATGAATGCTGTTCTTGGACTGACAGATGAACGCCCGGATATCGATTATGCACATGATGGTGGCTTTTTCAAATTCCGTGTGATAGATTTAAATAATAACGAAGCTCAGCTGATTATTCAGTCCATGATTGTTTCTTTGGAAACTATTGCTGATGAATATGGTCAGTTCATAAAACTAAACTTTAAGTGAGGTGTAACTCATGTTGAAATTAAACTTACAATTTTTCGCATCGAAAAAAGGGGTAGGTTCTACACGTAAC
>DJUI01000031.1:0-319 GCA_002438305.1 Staphylococcaceae bacterium UBA6286
TCGCACCGTCTGCCAAGTCAGTATCCGTTACACCGAAAACAATAGGAAAACTATCGTCAGATTTGAAGCTCAATGATATTACATTATCTGACGATCAAGTGGAACTGTTCGGCAAACGGTCAGTTCTTGACGGTATTGGTAATATGGAAGTAGAAGTGAATCTAGATGATATTACAAAAGACACAGAAATTAAGCAGAAGATTCCTCTTCCGGAAGATGTCACTAAAGCATCACCAGAAGAAGTAACCGTGACAATTGATGTAAGCAAAAAATAATTGGAGTTTAAAAGGAGTTTATAAAAATGGGTAAATATTTTGGA
>DJUI01000031.1:480-3303 GCA_002438305.1 Staphylococcaceae bacterium UBA6286
TATAATCCAGTACAGGATAACGGTATCAAATTCTTTGGAGCAGATGGATTCAAGTTAAGCGATGATCAGGAGGCAGAGATTGAACAACTGCTGGATGCTGAAGATACGCTTCCAAGACCTATTGGAGCGGATATCGGCCGTACTTCAGATTTCTTTGAAGGTGGTAACCGCTATTTAAGCTTCTTGAAATCAACGATTGATGGAGATTTAGAAGGATTGAAGATTGCCCTGGACGGCGCCCATGGTTCAACGTATTCTCTTGCCCCTTATTTATTTGGTGATTTAGAAGCAGATACGGTGACTATCGGCTGTAATCCTGACGGTAACAACATTAACGACGGAGTAGGTTCAACACATCCGGACGCTCTGGCAGAACTCGTTGTGGAATCAGGCAGTGACTTCGGACTGGCATTCGACGGTGACGGTGACCGTCTCATTGCAGTAGACGAAAAAGGGCAGATTGTCGATGGCGACCGGATCATGTTCATCTTGGCACAGGCGATGAAAGCACGTGGTGAACTGAAAGATGATATGGTTGTGTCAACAGTGATGAGTAATCTCGGATTCTATAAAGCACTGGAAGAGCACGGCATCAAAAGCGACAAGACGAAAGTTGGCGACCGCTATGTCGTAGAAGAAATGCGCCGCGGTCAGTATAATCTCGGTGGTGAGCAGTCCGGACATATCGTGATGATGGATTATAACACAACGGGCGACGGCTTATTGACGGGAGTACATTTAGCAGCCATCATTAAAGCATCTGGTAAAACATTAAGTGAGCTTGCAGCACAGATGACGAAATATCCTCAGCGACTAGTCAATATTCGAGTGACTGATAAACATGCAGTCGAACAAAATGAAGATGTTGCTCAAGCGATTCAAGCAGTCGAAACAGAAATGAACGGTGAAGGCCGCGTCCTTGTGAGACCATCAGGAACAGAACCTTTAGTTCGTGTCATGGTTGAAGCTAAAACTGAACAAGATGCAGAACGTTTCGTTAACAGTATTTCAAATGTAGTGAGAGAAAAAATGGGATTATAATGATAGAATGCCCCGCGTGCATGCGGGGCATTTTTTGTGTTGAAAGAATATCAGCCGAATTAGCAGGGCAGGAGAACACCAATACCACACAATCAAAAAAGTGGCCATCTCATTCATTAGAGGCCACTTAATCATTAATTATTCTCTTTATCAAAAATTAACGCATTGTATTTATGTTCAATTTCTTTTGCCAGATCGCCTTCAACTTTTGCGTATTGTTTCAAAAACTCAGATACGCCTTGTTCTTTGATGAAGTTATTTTTTTCTACTGCTTCTGGATCCTGCTCATCAGAATAGCGCAGTAAGTAAGCTGCCATATCAACTAATGCGTCGTGTTTTCTGCCTTCTTCTGCAAGGTAAGCAAGTGGTTTCACTACGCGGTCTTCAGGACTGATTTTACGCAGCGGTGAACGACCAACGCGGTTTAATGCATCAGATAAATATGGATTTTTGAAGCGGCTGATGATCTTCTCAACATATGCTGCCTGTTCTTCAGCAGTGAAGTCATAGACAGTCGTTAAGTAGTCACTTGTTTCAGCAAGCACTGCTTTCAACTGCTGGACAAGCTCTTCATCTTTCATCGCTTCATCTACTGTTGTATAGCCTTTGTAAGTGCCGAAGTAAGCGATGAACGCGTGTCCAGTATTGACCGTCAGTAGTTTACGCTCAATGTATGGATGTAAATCTGACACATATTTCACGCCGTCAAGCTGATCGCCTGCCCAGGCATCTTCTTCAATGACCCATTCAAAGAACGGCTCCACCATGACGTCCAGTGGATTATCCTGCTTCTGAATAGGGACAATGCGGTCTACGGCTGAATTCGGGAAATGGATATGCGCACCAAGTTCTCCTGAGATAGCCGTAACTGCTGTTTTCAGCTGGTCTGTCGCCATAATCGCATTCTCGCAGGCAACGATGTTCAGCGGTTTGTCAGCTGTACGCTCTGTCAGTGATCCTGCGATGCTTTTAGCGATGATCGGCAGAATGTTGACGCCGACTGCTGTCGTGATTAAGTCTGCGTCTTGAATCGCAGCATTCAGCTTGTCTGTATCTGTCATACTGTTGATACCTTTGACACCTGACACGTGCTGACGAGACTTCGCTTCTTCAGCGATGATGACGTCATATTCCTGTTCTTTGTTGATCAGATCGATCATCTCAGCGTTAACATCGACGAACGTAATGTCATAGCCGTTGTCATACAATACTTTACCGATAAAGCCACGCCCGATATTGCCTGCCCCGAAATGGACTGCTTTCATTACAGTTCGACCTCCCCGAAGATCGCGTTGATTTCATCTGCTGATTGCGCCTGGATGACACGGTCAACGTTTTCTTCATCTGAGAAGACGATAGCGATCTGTGATAATAAGTCTAAGTGGTCGCCGTCTTTACCTGCAATGCCGACTACGACTTTAACTGTGTTGCCGTCCCAGTCAATACCGTCTGGTGCATGTAATAACGTAATGCCTGTTTTAATCACTTCAGTTTTTGCTTCGTCAGTCCCGTGAGGAATCGCCAGGAAGTTGCCCATATACGTTGAAACGATTGCTTCGCGGTCTTTCATCGCTTGGATGTAACCTTCGCCTACTGCACCGACTTCAACTAATTGACGGCCTGCTGCTTCGATGGCTTCTTCTTTCGTTGCGAGCTGCTGGTTCATTAAAATATTTTCTGTTGGGATTAAGTTTGACATGTTTTCTTCACTCCATTTAATAGATTAGTTGTGTTAATTGCTGCATTAATGCTTGTTTCATATATTGAACGACAAACGCTGAA
>DJUI01000031.1:3365-4323 GCA_002438305.1 Staphylococcaceae bacterium UBA6286
GCGCAATCGCAGATCCTGTAATCGCAAATCCTTGAGTCTGTTCTCTCTCATTGACAACATCGAGCAGTGCATCGCTGTCTGAAGTTACTCCGTACGCTGTGATGAAAGCCTGGATAGCTTCTTCGACAGAAACGGCATCGCTATGCTGGAACACAAGGCCGTCAATGAGCGCATGGCCTTCAACAACAAATGGCACTGCTGTATCGTAAGCATCGACATCAATATCACGCGTTTTGACAGTATGTTTCGCAGCACCCGGTGTAAATATCTGCTCAAGTATTTGCTGGTCAGACGTAGGAAGCAGTGGATTGACGACCGTATAAGGCTGGTCGATATCAAGACCGACTGTGGAAATGATGTGATCGAACTGACTCAAGTTGATTGACTTCAGTTCACTGACCGATGCTTGACGGGTGACGCTGACGTTTGGAAAGTGCTGCTCGATTTGATTGGACAGTATTCTACTTGTCCCAATCCCGCTCGTACAGACGACGAGCACGCGTTCTTCTTCAGCTGCTTTCATCGCCCCGCCGAAATGCAGCACGACGAATGCGATTTCACCGTCCGGAAATGTATGGTCCGGAAATATACGGGTAAGCGCAGTACTGACCGCTTTGAACAGCGTCGGATAATCCGCTTTGATCATGTCTGTCAGCGGATTATATGTTTCAATACCCCCTGACAACCGATTTAAAGCAGGTACGAGGTGAAGAAGAATGCCTTCCCTGAGAATAGCGTTGCCATCAAAGTCATAGCCGGTCAATTGTTCCACATGATGAATCAGCTGCTCTGCTTCTGCTGTAATATCAATAGCTGTTTCGCTTTCATCGGCACGGCGTTTAGCACCGCGGAGATGCATCGTGATGAAGATCACTTCTTCAAGGTCGAAGACGACATTGTAGACATATGACAATGACTCAGCCAGGTTCTCAGCTACTGTGAATTCCGGAGTGACCCG
>DJUI01000031.1:4363-7163 GCA_002438305.1 Staphylococcaceae bacterium UBA6286
TATGAATCGTCAGTGTTAAATAGGAAGTCTCCATCAATACGTAAGGCAGTTCAGACAGTTCATCCATGAGCAGCCGCTCGACGTTGAATATTTGGTTCATATCAACAATATCCAGCAGCTTCTCATCATTCAACGTCTGATAGACAAAGTGATCTTCAATGACAGAATAGACACTTGTTGAATTGAGCTTCTCAAGCATCAAGTCTGCAAGCAGCTGTCGTTTGTTGACTTCATCACCTGACAGCATCAAGCCTTCACCGCGCTTTTTCTGCAGTTCCAGATGGTAGTGGGTAAGATCTGCTTCTAATACGGAGAGTTCTTTGTTCAGTTTATTGATCGAGATTCCGATTTCACTGGCGAGACTGTAGAGCTTCACAGGGTCTTTCGCTTTGATCAATGTATATAAGATGATGACTTTCCGTTCATCCATCGACAGATCCAGTACATCCATCGCATCCAGCTGATCCGTCAACTGGTCGAATTGCTCGCTGCTGCCGGAAATTTTGAGGCCTTTGTTCGGCTGACGGAGCAGTTCGAGATGAAGCCGCTCAAGTGTCTGTTCGACATATTTGAGCTCCCGGTGAATCGTCCTGCTTGAGACGCCGAGATCTTGTGCAATCTGACGAATCGTCAAAAAGGAGTGCGGGTTCTTCAGTAACGATTCGATGATTCTCTTCTCGCGATTACTGATCTGCATAACCCACACTCCTTTTAGAAATTATTCACTTAAAGTTTATCTTCATCACATAGAATTGTCTAATTATTGGTCTTTTTTCAAGTTGTCAATCAGTTCATCATAACGTGGTGAATTCAAGAAATTGTCCACTGAAATATGAATTGCATTCGGTACCTGCTTGATCGCACGGTCAGTCAGAACTTTTTGTGTGATCACTAAGTCGGCATCACTTGGCAGCTGATTGATGGCAGAGTTAGTGACATCGACGTTGATGCCTGCTTTTTTGAATTTGTTACGCAGCATCCCTGCACCCATCGCACTTGAACCCATACCAGCATCACAAGCGAAGATGACTTNNGCTCTGTGTCATATTGATTCAGAAGATCAGGTTCAGTTGTTTCATCTTTGTCGACTTCAACCACATTGACGCGGTCAGAAGTTGCAGAACCTGCAGCAGCAGCGCCTGTTAATGCACCAGCAACTGAAGATTTTTTACCTTTTGTTGCTTCCATTTTTGCTGTCGCTGCTGCTAAATCTTCTTCACTATCTTTAGTGAAACGTAAGATTAACGCACCGACAATAAATGATACTAATGCGGCACCTAATACACCGATCAGCATTGTCAGTAATGAGCCTTTAGGTGTTACTAAGCCGTAAGCAATGATAGAGCCTGGTGCTGCTGGAGACTGCAGACCGAAACCTGTTGCAGAGAAGATGGCAACGCCTGTCGCACCGCCGGCAATAGCAGCGAGCAACATCGCAGGTTTCATCAATACGTATGGGAAGTAAATTTCGTGAATCCCGCCCAAGAAGTGGATGATTGCTGCACCAGGTGCTGTGGCACGTGCAGATCCTTTACCAAAGATCATGTAGGCAAGTAAAATACCAAGACCAGGACCCGGGTTACTTTCCAAAGTGAAAAGAATAGATTTTCCAGCTTCTGCAGCTTCTGCAGTTGCAAGTGGTGTTAATACACCGTGGTTGATCGCGTTGTTTAAGAATAATACTTTGGCAGGTTCAATGAAGATGGAGGTTAATGGAAGTAGACCGTTCCCTACAAGGAATTCTACTGCATTACCAAGAATCTGCATTAACCATTCAACGATTGGACCTAAAATGTAGTAAGCAAAAATCATTAAACCAAAGATCAGGAATCCAGCAGAGAAATTGTTAACAAGCATTTCAAAACCTGTTTTAATTCTTGGCTGTAATACTTGGTCAACCTTTTTCATTAACCAGCCCCCAAGTGGACCCATAATCATCGCACCGAGTAGCATTGGAGTTTCAGGGAATGCTGCAATGATACCCATCGTTGCTGCTGCACCGACGACACCACCACGCACGTCATGGACAAGTTTACCACCCATGAATGCGATTAATAGCGGAATTAAATAAGAGATGGAAGGACCTACGATTGTTGCAAGATCCTTGTTCGGGAACCAGCCATCCGGGATGAATAACGCTGTCAATAAGCCCCATGCGATGAACGCTGCGATATTCGGCATAACCATACTACTTAAAAATGAACCAAAAGCTTGAACTTTACGCTGCAAGCCGCTTTTTTGTTCTGCCATGTGTTTCTCTCCTTTAAAAGATATTTTTTATACTGTCTTAATTGTAAATGGACACTTAGTCTTACACAACAAATAGTAAATGCAAGTTTGTCACAGCGATTAGTGACAATTTGAGATAGGTGCGCTTTTGATAAGTATGATGTGAGACTTGTTTATCATATGAAAAGATAGTACAATTATTAAAGTTTAGCAGAACAGGAGGATTNNTTCGGCGGATGCCATTCCGGATAGGCTTATTCGACAGCTGAATGTTAAACCGGCCAGGTGACTGGTCGTACAAAGACGTCAGCACAAGCAAATACTCTAAACTAACATACAATACATTAAAATATATGGATTAATCGGAGGAAATAACTATGTGTGGTATCGTTGGATATATTGGAACTGAAGACGCAAAGGAAATTCTATTGAAAGGTCTTGAGAAGTTAGAGTACCGTGGTTATGATTCTGCAGGTATCGCAGTACGTCACGGTGAAGATGTCCGTGTGTACAAAGAAAAAGGGCGCATCGCTGAATTACGTAAAGTAGTGGACAGCTCTTTTGAAACATC
>DJUI01000031.1:7181-7561 GCA_002438305.1 Staphylococcaceae bacterium UBA6286
ACGGGTATCGGTCATACACGCTGGGCAACTCACGGTGTACCTAACCATGTGAACTCTCACCCGCATCAATCAGAATCAGAACGCTTCACTTTAGTTCATAACGGTGTGATTGAAAACTACGAACAGCTGAAAAAAGACTACTTATCAGATGTGACGTTCAAGTCAGACACTGATACAGAAATCATCGTGCAGTTAGTAGAGCACTTTGCGAAGCAGGGATTGGATACAGAAGCAGCATTTGTAGCTGTTCTTAAATTGTTGCACGGGTCATATGCGTTAGGATTACTCGACAAAGAAAATCCTGATGTCATCTATGTCGCTAAAAACAAATCACCATTACTTGTCGGTTTAGGTGAAGGCTTCAACGTTATCGCATCAGA
>DJUI01000031.1:7704-8001 GCA_002438305.1 Staphylococcaceae bacterium UBA6286
ATGCATCAGATATCGAAAAAGGCACTTACGCACATTATATGCTTAAAGAAATTCATGAGCAGCCAGGCGTTATGCGTAAAATCATCCAGGAATATCAGGATGACAATGGCCAGCTGAAAGTAGACGCTGACATCATTCAAGCAGTCCGTCAAGCTGACCGCGTCTACATCGTCGCTTGTGGTACATCATATAATGCAGGACTGGTCGGTAAAGAATATCTTGAGAAGTGGTCAAATGTTCCGACTGAAGTCCATGTCGCAAGTGAATTTGTCTATAACATGCCGCTATTATCACAAA
>DJUI01000031.1:8031-8765 GCA_002438305.1 Staphylococcaceae bacterium UBA6286
AGAGCTAGGCCATACAGCACTGACGATTACAAACGTCCCAGGATCTACTTTATCACGTGAAGCAGATCATACATTGATTCTGCATGCTGGTCCAGAAATCGCTGTAGCATCAACAAAAGCATATACAGCACAGATTGCAGTTCTTGCGATTCTGTCACAAGTAGTCGCTAAAGATGCCGGCATTGACACAGGAATTGACTTATTGCCTGAACTTGCCAAAGTCACTGCAGCGATCACGACTGTTGTCGACGATGCGCCGCGCATGGAAGAAATCGCGCGTGAATTCCTGGCAACGACTCGCAATGCATTCTTCATCGGCCGTACGATGGATTACTACGTCGGTGTCGAAGGATCATTGAAG
Organism: Staphylococcaceae bacterium UBA6286; assembly: GCA_002438305.1. Lineage (GTDB taxonomy): Bacteria > Bacillota > Bacilli > Staphylococcales > Staphylococcaceae > Macrococcus. The sequence continues at coordinate 8,393 of DJUI01000031.1, forward strand.
CTGAAAGAAATTTCTTACATCCAGGCAGAAGGCTTTGCCGGCGGAGAATTGAAACATGGTACAATCGCTTTGATTGAAGACGGTACACCAGTCATTGCTCTTGCAACTCAAGAAGCGGTTAACTTATCAATCCGCGGTAACGTCAAAGAAGTCGTCGCACGTGGTGCTCATCCATGTATCATTACTATGAGCGGATTAGAACAAGAAGGCGACAGTTATGTATTGCCAACTGTTCACGAAATGCTTGCACCATTAGTATCTGTAGTCACTACTCAGCTGATTGCATACTACGCAGCACTTCACAGAGATTGTGACGTTGATAAACCAAGAAACTTAGCTAAATCAGTAACAGTTGAATAAGGAATAGAGGAAA
>DJUI01000029.1 GCA_002438305.1 Staphylococcaceae bacterium UBA6286
ACCGTGACCGATTTCACGACGTCCTGGCGCACGAATCGGACCTGTTTCACCTACTGAGAAGTTCGGGAAATTATAGTGGTGCATATAACGCTTCTGCTCCTCAACACCTAAACCGTCAATAATCTGATGTTCTCCTAGCGCACCTAATGTTGCTACAGATAATGCTTGAGTCTGTCCTCTTGTAAATAGACCTGAACCGTGTGCTCGCGGCAGCAGCCCGACTTCACTATCAAGCGGTCTGATTTCATCCGGACGACGCCCGTCCGGACGAATCTTGTCTTCTGTAATTTGACGACGGACTTCTTCTTTGATTAAACCATCAAATGTCTTATTGACCACAGTCATTGTCTCTTCATCTTGACCGATATATTGNNTTAACTGCAGTGATATTTTCTTCACGCTCCAGCTTGTCTTTAGTTTGAATCGCTTGAGCAAGTCCTAATTCCTCTGCATAGCGCTTAACTTCATTTTCAACCTGCTCGTTCGGAGGTGCAGGAACAAATTCATTTTTCACTGGTGCGATTTCATTGACGATGCTCTCCTGGAACGCGACCAGTTCTTTGATGGCTGCATGGCCAAACATAATCGCTTCAAGCATTTTGTCTTCTGGTACTTCTTTGGCACCTGCTTCAACCATGTTAACCGCGTCTTTATGGCCAGCTACTTGCAGATCTAACAGCGACTGCTCCCGCTGGGCAACCCTTGGATTGATAACCAGTTCACCGTCGACAAGACCGACATTGACACCTGCAATAGGGCCTTGGAAAGGAATATCTGACACTGCTAATGCTACCGAAGAGCCGAGCATCGCTGCCATTTCTGGTGTATTATCTGCGTCCACACTCATCACGATGGAGATGACTTGAATATCATTGCGGTAACCTTTCGGGAACAGTGGACGGATCGGACGGTCAATTAAACGGGCAGTCAATGTCGCGTCTTCACCCGGGCGTCCTTCACGTTTGTTGAAGCCGCCTGGAATCTTTCCGGCAGCATATAATTTCTCCTCGTAGTTGACCATGAGCGGGAAGAAATCAACGTCCCGTGGTTCCTTGCTTGCAGTTGCAGTCGATAACACCACTGTGTCGCCGTAGCGGACAAGTGCCGCACCGTTCGCCTGTTTTGCCAGCTGGCCGACTTCAACTGTTAACGGGCGTCCTGCCCATTCTGTTGTAAATACTTTTTTCTGAGACATTAAAAATGCTCCTCTCCAATATATATCATCCATCATATCATTTATCCGTTGTTTGAGGTATATTTAGACATAAAAAAATCGAAAGAAACAACTGTCTCTTTCGACTAGAATTAAGATTAACGACGTAATCCTAAAGATTTAATTAATTCACGGTAACGTTGAACGTCATTTTCACGTAAGTAAGTCAGTAAGTTTTTACGACGACCAACCATTTTAAGTAAACCACGACGTGAATGGTGATCTTTTTTATGAGTACGTAAGTGCTCGTTTAATGCATTGATTTCTGCAGTTAAAACAGCAATCTGTACTTCTGGTGATCCTGTGTCTGTTTCATGCACACGGTATTGTGCGATTAATTCGTTTTTACGTTCTTGTGAAATTGCCATAATTAAATGACCTCCTATTATATAATTGACACCATGACCTGAGCAGATCGTCGGAGTGATCGATAAGCCAAGGAAAGGTACTTGACCTATTATAGCACCATCGCTGAATTAATCAAGTGAAATATCAGCTAAAAGTTGTTCAGCCCACTGCTTATCCTGCTTGATCTGGGCGATAAGTGCGTCTATGCCGTTGAACTTCTGTTCTGGTCTGATGAATTCATGCCAGAACACTTCGACACGTTCGCCGTAAATAGATTCCGCGAAATCAAAAATATGAACTTCTATGGAGACAGCAGAAACTGCCGGATCATGAAATGTCGGCTTATAACCGATATTACAGACACCTTTTAACATTTGATCTGAATCTGTCCGTTTCAGCGTCACGGCATAAACACCGAGCTTCGGCAGCACATAGGCTTCATCAGGTGCCACATTAGCAGTAGGAAAACCAATCGTCCGTCCGCGCTTCTCTCCCTGCACGACGAGCCCGGAAATTTTGTAGGGACGACCAAGCTGCGCGTTCGCTTCCTTAACATGTCCTTCTTTCAGTGCATTTCTGATATGCGTCGTCGCAATCTTGTCTGCATTCAGCTCCTGTTTCGCAACAGCCGTGACATTGAATCCCTGCTTATCAGCTTCAAGCTTCATCATATTCCCTTTACCGAACTTACCGTATGTAAAATCAAACCCGGCGATTACTTCTTTAACATGGTTGTTCGTCAAATAGTCACGGATGAAATCCTGTTCCGCCATCTGTGCAAACTTCGATGTGAAAGATACGACAAATAAATAATCAATCCCGATGGCTTCCAGCAGGCGCTGCTTTTCATCAAGCGGCGTCAAATAGTCCGTTCGCTTTTTCTCCGGATTGAGGACGACTGACGGATGCGGATCAAACGTCATCACCGCTTTAGCCAGCTGCTTCTCTTCAGCAATCTCCTTCATCGTATTGATGACTGACATATGACCGAGGTGCAGCCCGTCAAAAAATCCGATTGCGAGGGCGACATCCGGATGATTGTACATGTCTGTCAAATTATGATTGGTATGTATCGTCTTCATCATTATCACGTTCTCTTTCCCATATACTTTATGCTTAGTGTATCAGAAAATGACGTCATGAAGCCAAAAAAAGATTCCACCTATAGATGGAATCTTTTTAAGAACTCAGCCTTCCTGCTGAACCATTCTCACTAATGCGCTTGCGATAGCGTTTTTCTCTTCACCTTGAGCATTGTTCCATAATTCATTAAGAACTTTTTCCTCACGTTTTTTAGGTTCTTCGTTTTTTGCTAAGTGGTCTGCAACTTTTTCTGCTGCTTTGACAATCGCGTCATCGCTCATGCCTAATTTTTCAGCTCTGCCGACTTGTTTGTTTAAGTAAGATTTGAAGTTGTTGAAGCTNNCTCTCCAAGATTTGGTCTCTATCTTCCTGTGATAAGTTGTTTAGTTGTTCTTCTGGATTTACATTTGCCATTGTTAGGACAGTGTCCTTTGAATGAGTATGAAACTATCAATATCATTATAAATGATGATCGATAGTGTATATTTAGCCACTTATCATCATTCTAAACACACATCAATGAAATTTACATATAGTTTTCTAATTAAATACTTTTACTGCTTTGACCTGTCCTGGCTTTTCCGGATGCGGCGCATAGATGGCAAGCGCCTTATCGTCATAAGTAATAACAGTCGGCTCACATACAGGAAGCTCGTCATCACTGAACTTCTGGCCGTTGTTCACACGTAGTTTCAGCGCCTCGTCCACTGCGAGATGCGGCAGTTCTTTCAGTCCTTCTTCTATCGGCCTCAGTAACGGCTGGACATCCACTGTATCCGCAATCTGGTCGAGCGTATAACAGTCATTTAAAGTGAATCCGCCGCTTTCCAGCCGGGTCAGTCGCGACATATGCCCGACTGTATTTAGTTGTTCAGCGATTTGAGTGGCGAGCGTTCGGATATAAGTACCTTTACCGCATGCCACATCAATTGTAAATGTCAGCCGGCCGTCTTGATAAGTCAGTCTTGACGTCCGCGTGATGTCCTTGATATGGACGATGCGGGACGGCCGTTCAATTACTTTCCCTTCCCGGGCATATTCATACAGTTTGCGGCCGTTGACTTTAACAGCAGAGTACATGGGCGGTGTCTGCTCGATATATCCTATGAGCTGCGTCAAGGCATTATCCACCTGTGCTTCAGAATAGCAGTCCGGCTGAATGAGAGCTGTGGAAATCACGTCCCCGGTCTGATCTTCTGTCGTCGTCTGGCTGCCGAGTGTAATCTCTGCCGCATAGCGCTTCCCGCTGTCCATAATATAATCGCTAATTCTTGTCGCAGGACCGATGCAGACAGGCAGCACACCATCCACTGCAGGATCGAGTGTCCCTGTATGGCCGACTTTTTTTGTCTTTAACAGTTTTCTCAGTTTGAAGACCACGTCATGACTCGTCATGCCCCGTGGTTTATTGATAGCAAGTACGCCGTTCAGCATCATCATTCCTCCATTAAAAAAGCAGATAGTAGGCACTATCTGCTATCCTTTATTAAGATCAGCAATCATACGTTCAATCTTGTTACCGTAATCAATCGATTCATCATAGACGAATTTCAGTTCAGGCACAATACGCAGTTTCATACGCTGACCGACTTCTGTCTTCATGAAACCTTTTGCTTTTTCAAGACCTGCAAGTGTCTCACGGCGTTCCTTGTCATTGCCGAGAACTGTCACATAGACTGTCGCAAGAGATAGATCTCCTGTCACTTCTACTTCTGTGACTGTCACAAAGCCGACACGCGGATCTTTAATCTTCTGGCTGATGATTTCACTCAGTTCCTTTTTGAGCTGTTCACCGACACGTTCACTTCTCATACTCATGTTATCACCTCGCTGTTAACATACCCTGTGAGCAGGAAAATATGTCTATTCATTATAAGATGCGAGTGTGGTCCTGTCAAACAGAGGGATATCGTGCTGTTTATTAAGGAGAAGGTCGATCAAACGCGTTCAGCTGATACGTTCTGCTCGACTCGCCTACTTCCTATAATCACTATATTTGAAACTCATTGAGCGATTAAAAAATCATCATCAGGGAATTAGCTGTACTATGAGCGGTTCTGCTGAAGATTATATCATTTAAAGGAGACTCTGCTATGTTTGAGAAAATGTTTTTTGATGGCTTTGATGTCATCTTCCGCACGCTTTTGATTGGTATCATGACCTACTTATCGCTGATTGTGATCTTAAGAGTAAGTGGTAAGCGAACATTGAGCAAAATGAATGCGTTTGACCTGATTGTCACCGTTGCGTTAGGTTCTATTCTTGCCAGCATCATCACAAGCAAAGATATCAGTCTCAAGGACTTACCGCGTTCATCACTTTAGTCGGCCTGCAGTTCATCATGACGAAGCTGTCCTTTATCAGCCCATCTTTCAGTGATGCCATCAAGTCGAATCCGACCATGCTCTATTATCAAGGTCAGTTCGTGCACAGACAGATGAAAAAAGAACGTATACTGCAG
>DJUI01000097.1:0-7127 GCA_002438305.1 Staphylococcaceae bacterium UBA6286
CGAAGTCGTCCAGTTCGCGGATATGACAGGCGACTCACTGGAACTTGCGAACTTCAGCCGTGATAATCATGCGAAATACATCGTCTTCTGTGGTGTGCACTTTATGGCGGAAACTGCTGATATGCTGACGTCACATGAGCAGATTGTCTTATTGCCGGACTTACGGGCAGGCTGTTCAATGGCCGATATGGCAAACATTCATCAAGTCGAACGCTGCGATAATTATCTGCAGGAACAGTACAATATCGACGTGCTGCCGCTGACTTACGTCAATTCAACAGCAGCCATCAAAGCATTTGTCGGCCGGAAGAACGGCGCGTGTCTGACGAGCGGCAATGCCCATAAGATGGTCAGTTGGGCACTTGAACAGAACCAGGTCATCCTCTTCCTACCGGATCAGCACTTAGGCCGGAACACCGCCTATGATCTCGGCATCCCGCTCGAACAGATGGCTGTCTATGACCCGGTGCAGCAGCGACTGGAGTACGAGGGAGATATCAGTGACCTGCGCATCATCCTCTGGAAAGGACACTGCTCTGTCCACGAGAAGTTCACTGTCAGTAACATCGACCACATCAGACAGACTGAGCCGGACCGGCGAATCATCGTCCATCCGGAATGTTCATTTGACGTCGTCCAGCAGAGTGACGACAACGGCTCGACAAGAAAGATCATCCAAACGATAGCAGCAGCGGCACCCGGCACGAAGTGGGCAATCGGCACCGAGATGAACCTCGTCAACCGACTGATCAAAGACCATCCGGACCTGGATATCGTCTCACTTAATCCTTATATGTGCGCCTGCCTGACCATGAATCGTATCGACCTCCCGCACTTCGTCTGGTGTCTTGATAAAATCCTTGAAGATGACTACAGCAACCAGATCACCGTCGACAGCGAGACGACAACGTATGCACTGAAAGCACTGGATAAAATGCTTGAGCGGCAGTGACAGTATAGGATGAGCAGAACGCGTGCTTTTCGTTGCTGGTGATTCTTCGGACAGGCCGCATTAGTCTACGATGACAATGACGGGGCATTTCTCGGTTACAAATACACAACGAAAGCATCAGTGAAAGCTATAAAAAGAGCATATTTGAAATAGTGTAAGGCACAGGACTTGTCCTGTGCTTTTTGTTTACTGAATTTACAGAAAATTGTATAATCTATAATGATATTGCATACTCATTAATTATTTCACTATAATTTGCCGTATCGTTACGGTAATTTTATAAATTCTACTTCCTTATGTAAGCGTATACAATAAAATTGTAGAACATATAAGGAGGAATATTAATGGCTAAGTTACCTGACGATTTTTTGTGGGGCGGCGCAGTTGCAGCGCATCAATTAGAAGGTGGATTCAACGAAGGTGGTAAAGGAATTAACGTAGCAGATGTGATGACAGCAGGTCGCCACGGTGTACCTCGTGAAATTACAGACGGCATCGTTGATGGAAAGTATTACCCGAACCACGAAGCGATTGATTTCTATCACCGTTACAAAGAAGACATCGCTTTATTCAAAGAAATGGGCTTCAAATGTTTCAGAACATCTATTGCATGGGCAAGGATCTTTCCGAATGGTGATGAAACTGAACCGAACGAAGCAGGATTGAAATTCTATGACGACTTATTTGATGAATGTCTGCGTCAGGGGATTGAACCCGTCGTGACATTAAGCCACTTCGAATTACCTTATCATCTCGTTACAGAATACGGTGGTTTCAGAAATCGTAAGTTAATTGATTTCTTCGTCCGTTTCGCAGAAGTTGTCTTTGAACGTTACAAAAACAAAGTGAAATACTGGATGACATTCAATGAAATCAACAACCAGGCGAACTTCCATGAAGATTTTGCACCATTCACTAACTCGGGCGTCAAATATGAGAAAGGTGAAAATCGCGAACAGATCATGTATCAGGCTGCGCATTATGAGTTAGTCGCAAGTGCAGAAGCTGTAAAAATCGGTAAACAGATCAATCCTGAATTTGAAATCGGCTGTATGATTGCGATGTGTCCAATCTATCCAGCGACTGCGGATCCGAAAGATGTTCTAATGGCTCAAAAAGCAATGCAGAAACGTTATTATTTTACCGATGTTCATGTGTACGGTGAGTATCCTGCTTTCTTGACTAAGTACTTTGACAGAAAAGGATTCAAGTTAGATATTACAGAAGCAGATCTTGCTGTATTAAAAGAAGGAACGGTTGATTATATTGGTTTCAGTTACTATATGAGTTTTGCAGCATCACACGCAAAAACTAATGAATATTATGATTATGATGAAACGAGAGATTTAGTCCGCAATGACTATGTGAAAGCATCGGACTGGGGCTGGCAGATTGACCCAGAAGGTTTGAGGTATTCACTCAACTGGTTCACAGATATGTACCGCAAGCCGTTATTCATTGTTGAGAATGGTTTTGGTGCTATTGATGAACTGGATGATCAAGGTGTCGTTCAGGATGATTACAGAATTGACTATTTAAGAAATCATATTGAACAAATGATATTAGCAGTGGATGAAGATGGTGTGGACTTGATGGGGTACACCCCATGGGGCTGTATCGATTTAGTGTCAGCAAGTACAGGTGAAATGAAGAAACGTTATGGTTTTATCTACGTCGATAAAGACAACGAAGGTAACGGTACGCTAGAACGGACACCTAAGAAGTCATTTTACTGGTATAAAGAGGTNNAAAGAGGTTATCGCTTCAAACGGAGAAAACTTACAATAGGAGGATATTAATATGAAAAAAGCATTAATCATCTGCGCAGCAGGAATGTCATCATCATTGATGGCTAAAAAGACAACAGAATTTTTAAAAGGTAAAGGTGAAGATATTGAAGTTGATGCCGTATCAGCAAATGAAGGGGCAAAAATGATTGAAACAAGTGACTTTGATTTGTTCTTGATCAGCCCGCAGACAAAAATGCACTTTAATCGTTTCAAAGGAATGGGCGAGCAAGTAGGTAAACCAGTGGTTAATATTCCGCCTCAAGCTTATATTCCGATTCCGATGGGTGTCGAAAAATTAGGAAACTTAGTTTTACAGGAGATTTAATTGCAAGTTTCCTTGGCAGAAAAGAGGAAACGTATGTTAAGCAAAAAAGAAATCGCTATATTGAATTATTTGGTAGTTCATCAATCACAATATGTCAGAAGTAGAGAGATAGCTGAAGCGCTGAAAATGTCAGAGAGAACAGTCCGTAAATATATAGGGCAGCTGCACGAATCTGTTGACAATAATGGTGCTAAGATCATTTCGAAGCAGGGGCATGGCTACAAGCTTGAAATCAATTTTCAGGTTGAGTTTGAAAACTTTCTGAAGCAGTATTACAGCAAGCCATTCGACACGCACGATACGATGAACGATGCCAACGAACGGCAGTATTACATTTTGAATCAGCTGTTATTTGAACAGCAGTGGGTAATGGTGGACGATATGGCAGATAAATTATTCGTCAGTCGTTCTACAATCAATCAGGATATCAATGGCCTGAAGAGTGATTTACAGCGCTATCATCTCAAAATAATCAGTAAGCCGGCGAAAGGAATTGCTATTTCAGGAGTTGAACGTGACAAACGGCATCTGATTATGGATTATTTCCTGGGAAAGGGTTTCTATTCGACCATCAACAAATATTTCGGCAACTTGATGATATTAAATGAAATCAATCTTGAAGAGCTGTCAATTATTGTGCTGGATGAAACAAGAGAAGCGGAAATTCTGTTATCTGACTATATACTGCAGAATCTTGTACTGCATCTTGCGTTAGCTATCAAGCGGATTGTGGACGGCAACTCTATTCAAAACGGGGGACTTGAACCTGTTCAAAATGACCAGGAAGAATATATTGTAGCTGAACGCATACTGGATAGAGTCGGCAAAGTCTATGACATTACGTTTCCGGATGATGAAGCGGTCTATATCGGTTTACATATATTAAGCAAAGGCTCTGCAAAGAAGGAAACTGACGCTGACGCGGCACTTAAAGAGCAGGTGACGAACGTGCTGCATACCATTGAAGCAGATTTCGGCTATCCTATGTCGACTGATCTACAGCTGATTAATGGGATAACGACGCATATTAAACCGTTATTGCTTAGACTTAAAAATGATATTCAACTTGAAAATCCGCTGCTTGAAGAGATTGAAACAAATTACCGGAATTACTTAGAGTTGACGAAACAATATTTCAAAGAAATGACGAGTCTAGAAGGTCATGACATTACAGATAGCGAATGGGCATATTTGACTCTTCATATCTTAGCAGCTATCGAAAAATACGATGACCGTCAGAAGTTGAACAGCCTGTTGATCTGCGCAACTGGTTACGGCAGTGCGCAAATGCTCAAAATCAGAGTAGAGCGGGAATTTCATCTGCATCTTAATATCATTGATGTAATCAGTTACTACGATATTAAGAACTATGATTTAAGTCATATCGATGTCTTGATTTCGACGATTGATCTATCAACCCAGTTATTCAAAGTTCCCATCATCCATGTCAGTGTGCTGCTTAATGAACAGGATATTGCAGAGATCAATCAGTTTTTACATGTGAAGAAAGAACAGACTGCAGCGTATTCGACGACCTATTACTGGAATAAACATAATGAACAGGTCATTACGCGGTACTTTCGTCCAGAGACATTTCATTATCTCGATACGCGAGTCACTAAAGACGAAGTATATAATCTGCTGCTGGACAGCATGACGGTGCGAGAAAGTGAAGGGTTCAAGGAACAGATGCTGCGGCAAGTGCATTACAGAGAAGAATTCAGTTCTGTTGTATTCAGTGATGACGTCGCTGTACCTCATCCTGTACAACCCATTGGAGATCATTCCAACATCGCCGTTGCGATTATCCCGGAAGGTGTCATATATGATTCAGAACATCGTGTCATGAGAGTCATCTTTATGCTCTCTCCTTCACGATTTGAAGATCACTATATGAAAGATATGGTCAGTCTGATTGTCAACTTGATCGACAATAAGCAGATGACTGAACGAATGATTGGCGTTACCAATTTTGAAGATTTTAAAGACATACTATTAACAGCGTTTTAGTTTGGAGGGAGTCAACAATGAACCAGGAAGAATTACAGATGGTTGCATTTCAAATTATTCTACACAGTGGAACATCAAGAACGCTTGTACACGAAGCGTTTCAGGCGATGCGGTCGAGTGACTTTGAGACAGCAGAACAGAAGCTTGAAGAAGCGAATACAGAATTGACAGAAGCACACAAAGCACAGACGTCATTACTGCAGCAATATGCTTCGGGTGTAGAAATCAAGATAGAAATCATTATGGTGCATGCACAGGATCATCTGATGACAACAATGACGCTGAGAGAAGTTGCAGTGGAAATGCTGCATCTGCACCGACGAATCGATAATGAATAGGAGTGATCAACATGATGGCAGCGTCCATGAAAGAGCTGGAAAGGAATAAAAAAGAGACAAGTATTAAATCCATGTATTTTAACAGATATCTTGGAGTCCGTTATATGCTGGCACTGTTCTTCTTCTGTAATCTTTACTGGCTGCTGTCGTTAGGATTGTCACATAGTGCATTTGCAGTGCTGCCGGCGGTGAATATCTTATTATCAGTGCTGGCTATGTACGAACAGGTCAAAATATTCAGCAATCATACGAGCGATGCCTCAGCTGCACGACGTGCATTTACTGCATTTGGTGCAGTCAACGTAGTTGTCCTTGTATTGATGCTTGTGCCCGGTATGTTTGAGCGGTGTTATCCATTTATCAATGCCACGCTGACCCATCAGATAATCGTCGCTGTTATACTTCTTGCAGGATTACTGCTTGTGATGTACACACTGTACAAACTGAATAAAATTCGTAATCAACATGACAAACAGTATCATCGTATCAAACATTATGAAAAACTAATCTAACAAAGAAAAGAGTGATAATAATGGAAGAACAACAACATGGACTTTTTGCTTTACTTGAAAAATATCTCATGGGCCCTATGGGGAAAATTGCATCATTTAGATNNCAGCAGGGATGGCGAGTATCCCGTTTACAATTGTCGGTTCGATGTTCTTAGTATTAAACGTCTTACCACAGACATTCACATTTCTTGAAGGATTCTTCAACAATACGTTCTTCAGAATCAGTGACTTATATATGCTGGCGAACAAAGCAACGATGGGTATTCTTGCATTATACTTCTGTCTTGCCATCGGTTATGAATATACAAAAACGTTCGTTGAAGATGAAGGTCTTAACGTCAATCCACTGAACGGTGCGTTACTGTCAATGATGGCATTTTTCATGGCTATTCCTGAACTGATCTTTAAAGACAGCAAGATATCTGTAGTCAATGTCCTCAATGATAATTCAAAAATTATAAACGGCTGGGAAATGGGAGACGGTGTGACAAGACTCGGTACAACAGGGATTTTCACAGCGATTATTATGGCATTTGTCGCAGTGCAGCTCTATCGGCTATGTGTTAAGAAAAACTGGGTCATCAAAATGCCTGAATCAGTGCCGGAAGGAGTATCGCGTTCATTCACAGCGTTGATTCCTGCATTCTTAGTCGCATTTGCTGTCATCATTATTAATGGTATTTTAGTAGCACTAGGTACAGATATTTTCAAATTAGTCGCTATTCCGTTCGGTTTTGTTGTTAACTTAACGAACAGCTGGCTTGGTTTAATGGTCATCTACTTCTTAATTCATGCGTTATGGATTGTTGGGATACATGGTGCTAATATCATCACNNCGCGTTATGGATTGTAGGTATTCATGGAGCAAACATCATTTCTGCATTCCTGACACCTATTGTCCTCAGCAACATGCAGTCAAACTTAGACGGTGCACATATTCCGTTTGCCGGGGAATTCCAGAATTCATTTGTTATTATGGGCGGTTCAGGTGCAACACTTGGACTCTGTATTTTCATCGCGTTCCTTGCAAAATCAGAACAACTTAAAATTCTTGGCAAAGCATCACTTGCACCAGGGATATTCAATATCAACGAACCGTTGATCTTCGGTCTTCCGATTGTCTATAACCCATTCCTTGCGATTCCGTTCTTCTTGGCACCAATGGTTTCCGCAACAATCGGTTACTTCGCGATTAAATTT
>DJUI01000097.1:7266-7500 GCA_002438305.1 Staphylococcaceae bacterium UBA6286
AAGGCGGAGAATCAATCATCTAGTAACAGAGAAGAACATATCTAATGATAGATATGTTCTTTTTTATCAAATGACTTAAGGAGGAACAAAGATTGGCTATATTATCAGAGAATTTCTTATGGGGTGGTGCAACAGCCGCCAATCAATGTGAAGGTGCGTATCAAGAAGGTGGCAAAGGCCTGTCCATCGTCGACAAGCTGCCTGCTGCAGAGGAACGTGTCAAACCATTGTTTG
>DJUI01000097.1:7560-8747 GCA_002438305.1 Staphylococcaceae bacterium UBA6286
GGGCTGAAGTTCTATGATCGGTTGTTCGATGAACTGGAACGATACAACATCGAGCCCGTCGTCACACTTAACCACTTCGATACGCCGTATCATCTCGTAGAAACTATCGGTGGCTGGCGCGACCGGGCAACGGTTGACCATTACGTCAAATACTGCACCGTGCTATTTGAACGCTATCAGTCACGCGTTAAATACTGGCTGACACATAACGAAATCAATATGGTGCTGCATATTCCACTCATTGGCGGCGGATTGATCTTCGAAGAGGGGGAGAACAGAAATCAAGTGATGTATCAGGCAGCACATCATCTGCTTGTAGCAAGCAGTCTGGCAACAAAAGCGGCAAAAGCCATCAACCCGGACTTTCAGATCGGCTGCATGCTTGCATCAGGAGAAGTGTATGCCAACACTTGCCATCCTCATGACGCCATGGCAGCTATTAATAAGAATCGGGAACAGTACTTTTTCACAGACGTCCAGTCACGCGGGTATTATCCGACATATACGAAGAAACTCTTCCGCAAGCTGGATGTGGAGATACAATTTGAAGCGGAAGACCAAGAAATATTGAAGGCATATACCGTCGACTTCATTTCTTTCTCGTATTACGCCAGCAGATTGGTCAGTGCTGATCCTGAAGTCAACCAAGCAGCGCAGGACGGCAATGCCTTCTCATCACTTGAGAACCCATATCTTGAAAAGACAGAATGGGGATGGCAGATCGACCCAGTCGGACTACGCGTGACGATGAATCAAATCTATGACCGCTACCAGAAACCATTGTTCATTGTAGAAAATGGACTCGGTGCTATAGATACAGTGAATGAAGATGGAACTATTGATGACGATTACAGAATTGCATATATGGAAGAACACTTGAAAGAAATGATTAAAGCAGTAGATGACGGTGTTGAACTGTTGGGTTACACATCATGGGGCTGCATCGATCTTGTATCAAACAGCACAGGACAAATGTCCAAACGTTACGGCTTAATATACGTCGATTTAGACGATCAAGGAAACGGCACACGAAAACGACTGAAAAAGAAATCATTCGATTGGTATAGGAAAGTGATAGAAAGTAACGGCGAGATATTGGAATAACAAAAACATATAAGGCAATCAGCTTCTTAGTAAAATAACTCTTAAGCCAGAAAATTTATATTAAAATTTTCTGGTTTTATCAT
>DJUI01000097.1:8826-9198 GCA_002438305.1 Staphylococcaceae bacterium UBA6286
CAAGTTGTACTTGATCATTTAAGGTAGGTGTGCATAGAGGAAATAGAGGGTACAAAAAATGCGAATTTTCCTGTATGGTAAAGGTGACCAAACCAAACCATGGAGGGAAATTCGCATGTACTCTCAGTTTATCAAAGAACTCATCGATTTACCAGATGTTTTGATTCAAAAGGTGCGAAAAGAAGGGGAACGTTGGATTTTCGAACTTTCTCTACCCGAACAATGCCCGTTATGTCCTGTCTGCTTGAAGCGCACGATCAAAATGACAGACAAAAAGAAGCAATGGATGCATGGCTATGCTCAGCGAATCGGAATTTTTTGGATCGAACTTCCTGTCGAGCGCAGACGTTGTAGCACGTGTGGCGTGACGTT
>DJUI01000097.1:9316-12615 GCA_002438305.1 Staphylococcaceae bacterium UBA6286
CCATTGGGCGTGCATTGGCTCATGTGTCTCGTTCCGTTCAGTATGTCGTGAGTGACTTGGCTCCAGCGATGAAAAAAGCGATTCAACGGGTTTGCCCAGAGGCGACACATGTCGTCGACTATTTCCATGTCATTCAGCTGTTTACCGATGCTTTAGAACGTTGTCGCAAATATTTGGGCAAAGGAGGCAAGAAACACGGAAATGTTCGTTACGTTTGCCGTTTATTGAGCCAATGCCCAGAGAAATTGACGGAGGAGGAACGTCAAATCATACGAGAATGGTGTAATGAAAGCGATTACTTAAAGTCTGTTTACCAATCGCTCCAACATGTTCGCTATGTGTTCAAAAGCAAAGATGAGCAACAGGCGAAACGTCGTTTGAACGCCTGGGTTCATAGGTATTTGTTTTGTCCTTGTTCTGCTGTTCGCGCCATCGCAAAATCACTCGTCAAACGAACAGACGAAATCATATCGTGCATTTTATCCCCTTATTCAAATGGGAAAATGGAGGGAACAAATAACAAGATCAAGCTGATGAAACGTCGGGGATACGGATACAGAAATATCCAGCGTTTTGCATTGCGGGTTCGGCTAGAAACAGCTAACATACTTTCATGACAGGTGCAAGTACAACTTTTGGTGATGAACCAAAAAAGAGATGTNNCGGGTAATACAATAAATAGGAGGATTAACATGCCGACACCAGTACTTGTCCTATTATTACTGCTGCTCATTCCGCTCGCAATCATGTTCCTGATGGGGAAAGGTGCATCACTGATCGCCGGATATAATACGATGAGTCAAGATAAGCAGCATCAATATGATGAGAAGAAATTGTGTCAAGGTATGGGGATGTTTCTATTAGTTTTAAGCGGCTTATTAATAGCGTTCAATGTCATCGAACAGTCGGGCTCTGACTGGGGACTATATATGCTATTAGCATTGGTGTTTATCGGGAGTATTGGATTCAATAGTTATATGTTTAGAAGTAAGACGTTCAAACGAAACTACACAAACAAAAGGGGATAGTCAAATGAAAAAAGTCATGGCAGTACTACTCGCGTTATTGATGTTAGTCGCATGGTCAAGTCCAGCAGATGCAGCACAACTCGGTCAAATTAATCTGAAGAACAAAACCACCATCAAAGCGATGAAGAATGGAACGATGACGTTCAAAGGCGTTAAGCTTGGGAATACCATCAAAACCGCTAAGAAGAAGTGGGGCACTGATTATTCAGGTGTTAGAAGTCAGTATCAATACTACGATTATTCGTTGAACTTTGACATGGAAACAGACGATGACTATGACACGGTTGAAGCGTATTTCACAGGACAGCGCGGTAATAAAACAGCAGACTACAAGCTGAAATATATTGATTATTACGGGACGTCTACTATGCTGAAGTATAAAGATATGACGAAATACTGGGGTAAACCGGATTTCAAATATGTATCGGCCAGCGAGGAAGTGTATTTCTTCGGACAGACAGGATTAGTATATGATAACGATAACGGATCGTTCGTGGGTTATAAATACGTCGACAAAGCAACAGTGAAAGCAATTAAGAAAGCATTTTCGAAATAGAGCAAGAGAGCGGAGTCAGCTAACTGAAGTTTGCTCAGAGTGAAGAAACAGTGATCAGAAATTGACAACATCGCCATTGACCACTTTTCCTATAGATGATATGCTGTATAACAATTAAATAACTTATAAAGAGCAGACGGAGGGAATTGGCCCTATGAAGTCTCAGCAACCAGCTTATGCACGGTGCTAAATCCAACAGGTTCGCCTGAAATATGAGTGTATACTTTGATACCCCTCTTTTTCAGAGGGGTATTTTTTATGGGAGGAATTAAGATGACAAATGAATTCAGAAGAGGATTGGAGCAGCGTCATGTGATGATGCTGAGTTTTGGAGGAGTGATCGGTACGGGGCTGTTCCTCAGTACAGGTTATACACTGCAGCAGGCAGGACCGCTTGGCACAGTAATCAGTTATCTCGTCGGTGCCCTGCTCGTCTATATGGTCATGAAATGTCTCGGTGCACTGGCTGTCAAGCATCCGGATGTCGGCGGCTTTCATACATATGCCAATATCTATATCAGTCCGTCCGTCGGTCATGTCGTTGCCTGGAGCTACTGGCTCTGCTGGACGATCGCAATCGGCTCGGAGATCACAGCGGGCGGGATATANNAGAAATGGTTTCCGGATTTCCCGGTCTGGCTCTTCAGCTTGATTTTCATCGCTGTTATCATCGCCATCAATCTGACGTCAAGCCGCATTTACGGTGAAGCGGAGTTCTGGCTGTCACTCGTTAAAGTGCTTGCTATTGTGGTCTTTATCTTACTAGGACTCCTGATTCTGTTCAACTTAGTGCCCTCATCACTGGAGCCGGTGACAGCGAACGAACAGCTGCTGGATGTGCCGAACGGTCTTTTCGGTATCTTCATCACGATGCTGGCGGTCAACTATGCCTTCAGCGGCACTGAACTGATTGCAATCGCAGCCGGTGAGACCAAGAACCCTGAACGCGTCATCCCGAAGACGATCCGGGCGACTGTCTGGCGTTTAGCACTGTTATTCATCGGGACGATTGTCATCATGGTGCTGCTACTGCCGACGGACAAGGCAAGTCTCCTGGAAAGTCCGTTCGTCTCTATTCTGGATAGTGTCGGCGTACCGTATGCAGGCGATATCATGAACTTCATTATTCTGACGGCCCTGTTATCCGCCGCGAACTCAGGCCTTTATGCCGCGAGCCGGATGCTGTGGAGCCTGTCAGAACAGGACAATATCCTGCCGGTCGCGAAGAAACTGAGCAGTAAAGGGATGCCTGTCAATGCCACACTCATCAGCTTGGCAGGTGCGCTGTTAAGTCTGTTATCCAGCGTCATCGCGCCGACGACGGTCTACCTCGTCCTCGTTTCAGTCGCAGGCTTCGCAGTGGTCGTTGTCTGGATGAGCATCTGTCTGTCACGTATCAACCAGCTGAAAGCAGAAGGCGTCACGCAGCGTTCAACCTACATTCTGCCGGTCACAGCCTTCACCTTGTGCCTCGTCTCATGTATCGGTGTCCTCTTTGACCCGAACCAGCGACTCGCGACATTGATCGGCCTGCCGTTCTGCCTCATCGTCTGGCTGATTCACTACACCCTCACACAGAAGAAAGGAGACGGAATCCATGAAACTGCAAGATAAACTGAAAGAGACGATGACTATCCTGGACGGCGGATTCGGCACGACAGTCGAGCAGTTCGGCTACGACGTCAAGCATCCGCTCTGGTCATCGAACTTGATCA
>DJUI01000111.1:0-359 GCA_002438305.1 Staphylococcaceae bacterium UBA6286
TTGAGCTTCAAGTATCAAAACCTCAAGTCATCGTCAAAGAAATTGACGGCAAGAAATATGAACCATACGAACGTGTCCAAATTGATGTGCCTGAAGAAAACACTGGTTCAGTCATTGAATCTTTAGGAACACGTAAAGGTGAAATGGTTGATATGGTCAATACAGGCAATGGTCAGACACGGTTAATCTTTAATGTCCCTGCCCGTGGATTGATTGGATACCGTACTGAGTTTATGTCAATGACGCGTGGTTATGGTATTTTAAACCATACATTCGATGAATACCGTCCATTATTGAAAGGTCGTATCGGTGGTCGTCATAACGGAGTTCTCGTTTCAATGGATAAAGGTGTAGCTAGT
>DJUI01000111.1:404-10367 GCA_002438305.1 Staphylococcaceae bacterium UBA6286
AGCGGCAAACAACATTCGTTCTGCTACTAAAGAACAGACAACAACTATGAAAAAACCTCGCATCATGACTTTGGAGGAAGCACTTGAATACTTGAATGACGATGAGTTACTTGAAGTAACGCCTGAGTCTATTCGTCTGAGAAAGAAAGTATTAGACAAAGCACAGCGTGAAAGAGAACAAAAAAAGCAAAAAGCGGCATTACAGGAACAGGAGTGATCCTATGAATTTTGTTCTGGCAATGGCTAAAGGCGTCAGCGTCAATCCGAATGAACGGATGTCATTTCTAGCAAAATTATTTCAAGTCGATAAACACCCGGATACAGGCATGTGGTATCTGCTGATAGCTATCTTTATATTAAGTGCGATTGTCTATAATCTGGGATTTGCAAGAAAGCTCAAGCTATGGCAGAACGTCGTCATCTACATTCTGCTGTTTCTTGGCTGCATCATACTGAACTTTTTGGCAGTGTTTCTGCCGGTTGGTGAAAGTTTGATGATTGCAGCGATTGTCCTTGGATTATATCGCTATAGACTGCATAAAGAACGTCAGCATACGGCTCATCAATAACAAAAAACAGGAATCCTTTGATGGATTCCTGTTTTTTACTTGACTTCAATTTTCGTCACGTGATTAATGCGCTGTTTATAGCCGTTGTAGTAGACAAATGCATCAACCATTCCATCTTCATAAAGACGTTTGCCATCTTTAGAGAATTGGAAGTATAGGTTAGTCAAATCAGACAGTGAGATTTCTTCTGTTGTGTCTTCATTGGATAAAGCGATGACAGATGCGCCTTCTCCAGGTTCTGCATTGAGGAAGAACGTCTCCATATTGATGACAAATGTCCCTTCAAGCAGGGCTTGTTTTTTGAATTTTCTCTCTGAATTCAAAGTAGGAGGTTTTGCGCCACCTTCAAGTATATTACGGTTCCATTCTTTGTTGTCCTTAAAATCAATAGGTTTTTCTCCTGACTTATGGCCTTGCTCCATTTCTTCGACTGTGATTTTTCTGTCGTCAAAAATCCAGGTTGATGGATCTAATGTAATTGAAAACTTGACGTTCCCCTTGATTTGAATAATCATTCTTTTCACTCCTTCACAATCATTCTAACACAATGAGCATACAATTTTGCTTGATTTTTAGCGGTTGCTCATATAGAATTTTATATTATAGAATGATTAATGGGGGTGTATGTCTATGCAGGAAGTGAACTATAAACAACAGGCATATGACCAGCTTCATCAAGATGCAGATAAAATCCTGCAACTGATTAAAGTTCAGATGGATAATTTAACGATGCCCCAATGTCCCCTATACGAAGAAGTGTTGGATACCCAGATGTTCGGCTTGAGCCGCGAAGTGGATTTCGCAGTGAAGTTGGGTTTAATTGATAGAGAGGTTGGGAAAGCAATACTATCCAGCCTGGAAAAAGAATTATCCAAGCTGCATGATGCTTTTACGAACGTATAAAAGTCTAGAGCTCACGCTTTAGACTATTTTTTATTAGAATCGAGTGATTGAATTGGTGAACCAGCTTAAGAAATTTGTTGAATACATACGTGTCTACTCAAAATATGTAGACTTCACCTTATTGATATCCTATGTTGTTCTATGTCTCATAGGACTGGTCATGATCTATAGTGCGAGTATGGTTGCAGGACCACGAGGGATGCTGACAGGGGGAAATGGTACTGTCAGCTCGACATACTTTTATGTGAGACAGCTTTTTTCCGTCATTTTAGGTTTCGGGATTGTGTTTTTTATGGCGTATTTTATGCATATCAATATTATTAAAGATAAACGGGTGCAGCAAATTTCTATATTCGGAATGTTAATTATTCTGCTCCTGACATTGATCATCGGCACTAAAGTCAATGGTGCAAGAAGTTGGATCAATTTAAGTATTATGAGTCTTCAGCCGTCAGAGTTTTTAAAGATCGTCACTATTATTTATTTAGCATATATTTATGACCGGAAAAAACGTCTGAATGAAATGAGCTTGGATTTATTAGCGCCGCTCATACTCATCGGGATCTGCTCAGGACTTGTACTGCTGCAGCCGGACTTAGGTTCAACGATGCTCATCATGATGATCATCGGATGTATTTTTCTGTATTCGGGAATTGCATTCAAGCCGATGATGATTATGGGAGGCATAGTCGCAAGTGCGACACTAGTGGTGATGCTTGGAACTTATATAGCTACAGGGAATTTTTTACTTGAGCATCAGACAGAACGGTTTGAAGTGATGAACAACCCTTTCAAAGATGAGAGTAACAGTGGTTACCAGCTGTCCAACTCACTGCTGGCTATCGGTAACGGCGGGTTATTCGGCCGCGGACTGGGGAACGGTATCATGAAACTTGGTTATCTCCCTGAACCACATACTGATTTTATTTTCGCTGTGATCTCAGAAGAATTGGGACTAATAGGCGTGCTTGTTGTTATCTTCCTGTTATTCTTTATTGTCTACAAAGGGTTTCTGTATGCAGCGCTTGCTCATTCGCTGTTCTATAAATTAATTTGTGTCGGTGTTGCAAGTTATATAGGGATTCAGACCTTTATCAATTTAGGAGGCGTCTCTGGATTGATACCACTGACAGGTGTTCCACTACCTTTCTTAAGTTACGGAGGGTCAAGTATGCTCAGTCTGTCTATCGCTGTCGGACTGCTCTTAATGGCCTCTAAGCATGTGAAGCAGGAAGCAGAACAGCATACTTACAGCAAACGAAAGTAATATATATGTCAGCNNAGGGGTATTGATATGCAGCGTATAAATAAAATACTTGCGGCTAACCGCGGAGAAATCGCTATTAGAATTTTTAGAGCAGCGACAGAACTGGAGATTCCTACAGTTGCAATATATTCTAAGGAGGATTCAGGCTCACTACACCGTTATAAAGCTGATGAAGCATATATGGTCGGAGAACACTTAAGTCCGACTGAAAGCTATCTTGATATTGAAGGAATCATCGCTATTGCTAAAAAATGTGGAGCGAATGCTATCCATCCGGGCTATGGATTTTTAAGTGAAAATGAAACTTTTGCCAAGCGCTGTCTCGAAGAAGGAATTATTTTCATAGGACCTGAATTGAGGCATCTTGATATGTTCGGTGACAAAGTGAAAGCACGAACTCAAGCAGTGAACGCAGATCTGCCCGTTATTCCAGGGACAAAGAATGCTGTCAAACGCTTTGAAGATGTCAAACAGTTCAGCGATACTCATGGATTTCCGATCATCATCAAAGCAATTTCAGGTGGCGGCGGTAAGGGGATGCGTATTGTCAATAGTGAAATAGAGCTTGAGGACGCCTTCAACCGAGCCCAATCTGAAGCAAAGAAATCTTTTGGAAACAGTGAAGTATATTTGGAGAAATTCATCAAAGATCCAAAGCATATTGAAGTTCAGATACTAGGCGATTCACATGGCAATTTGGTACATCTGTATGAACGCGACTGTTCAGTGCAGCGTCGTCATCAAAAAGTGGTCGAAGTGGCACCTTCAGTAGGGGTTCCTGATGCGATGCGGTTAGCTGTCTGCCAGGCGGCGGTGCAGTTGATGAAAAATGTCGGCTACGTTAATGCGGGAACGGTAGAATTTTTAGTGACGGAAGATGAATTCTTCTTCATTGAAGTGAATCCTCGTGTGCAGGTAGAGCATACNNTACCATCACTGAAATGATCACAGGCGTAGACATCGTGAAATCTCAAATATTAATAGCAGATGGTGAAGATTTATTTGGAGACCGTATTGAAATGCCTGAGCAGGAAGACATAACGACACTAGGTTACGCCATTCAGTGCCGGGTGACAACAGAAGACCCGCTCAATAATTTCATGCCGGATACAGGTAAAATTATGGCATATCGTTCTACTGGCGGATTCGGAGTTCGACTAGATGCGGGTGACGGCTTCCAAGGAGCCGAAATATCACCTTACTATGATTCACTTCTTGTCAAAGTAACGACCCATGCGATGACTTTTAAACAAGCAGAAGAAAAAATGATGCGGTCTCTAAAAGAAATGCGTATCCGGGGAATAAAAACGAACCTTCAGTTTCTGTTGAATGTCATCAAGCACCCGCAGTTCAGAAACGGTACTTACAATACGAGCTTTCTTGATCAGGAGAAAGGGCTGTTTGATATTAAGGCGCCGAGAGACAGAGGAACGAAGACGCTGGAATATATCGCCTCCATTACGGTCAATGGATTTCCTGGTATTGAACAAGTCGATAAACCAGAATTTGATCAACCACATATTCCAGAGCTTTCTGTTTCAGCAGCTAAAGGAACCAAACAGCTGCTCGATGATCATGGACCTGAACATGTGGCTGCATGGCTATCCGCTCAAAAAGATGTCCTGCTCACCGATACAACGTTTAGAGATGCGCATCAATCACTTCTTGCAACTCGTGTAAGAACAAAAGATCTGGTAGAGATTGCGCCGGCGACAAGTCATTATTTAAAAGATGCCTTTTCGCTCGAGATGTGGGGCGGGGCAACATATGATGTCGCCTATAATTTTTTAAAGGAAGACCCGTGGGAAAGATTGACGAGACTCAGAGCATTAGTACCTAATGTGTTGTTTCAGATGCTGCTCCGTGCCTCTAATGCAGTGGGATATAAAAATTATGCTGATAACGTCATCACTAAGTTCGTTGAAGAAAGTGCAGCAGCCGGAATCGATGTATTTCGCATATTTGACTCATTGAACTGGCTCGATCAGATGAAAGTAGCAAATGAAGCTGTTCAAAAAGCAGGTAAGATTTCTGAAGGAGCTATCTGCTATACTGGTGATATCCTTGATCCTGCCCGCTCGTCCATCTATACGTTGGACTACTACGTAAAAATGGCTAAAGCAATGGAAAGAGAAGGATTTCATATATTAGCGATTAAAGATATGGCAGGATTATTGAAACCTGAAGCTGCATATGAACTGGTAGGAGAACTGAAAGCAGCAGTCAACATGCCGATTCATTTACACACTCATGATACTAGCGGCAATGGAATCATGCTCTATTCGCGCGCAATTGATGCAGGAGTAGAAGTTGTGGATACTGCCTTAGGGGCAATGAGCGGATTGACCAGTCAACCGAGCAGCAACACTTTGTACTATGCGCTGAGCGGTCGACAACGTCAGTTAAGAACATCAATAGATGGACTAGAGTCGCTGTCTGAGTTCTGGGAAGCAGTAAGACCTTATTATAAGAGTTTTGAAAGTGACATCAGGGCACCTCATACCGAAGTCTATAAACATGAAATGCCGGGGGGTCAGTATTCTAACTTAAGTCAGCAGGCTAAAAGTCTAGGTCTCGGTGAACGGTTTAATGAAGTGAAGGAGATGTATGCTCGCGTCAATCTCTTGTTCGGAGATATTGTTAAAGTAACGCCGTCATCAAAAGTAGTGGGAGATATGGCACTATACATGGTGCAGAATCATCTGGATGAAGATTCTGTAATTGCAAAAGGAGAAACACTTGATTTTCCGGAATCTGTCGTTTCATTCTTTAAAGGTGAAATTGGACAGCCTGCTAATGGTCTGCCTGAATCTCTTAAAAAAGTCATCCTTAAAGGACAACCGTCAATCACTGAACGTCCAGGCGAATTACTTGAACCCGTCGACTTTGAACAGTTAAGAGCCGAACTTAAAGATAAACAGGAAGATGAAGTCACTGATAGAGATATTTTGAGCTATGCGCTCTATCCCGAGGTGTATGAACAGTATCGTCAGACCANNTGCTGGATACACCGACATTCTTCTATGGCATGCGCAAAAATGAAACACTGGAAATCGTCATAGATGAAGGAAAAACATTAATCGTTAATTTATTAAATATCGGACATGTTCATGCGGATGGATATCGCTGGGTTTATTTTGAACTGAACGGAATGCCAAGAAAAGTATATGTTAAAGACGAACATGCTGAATCAGCAGTACAGGTTATTCCAACAGCTGATCCATCTGATCCACAGCATCTCGGTGCACAGATGCCGGGAACTGTCACAGAAGTAAAAGTTAAAGTAGGAGATGTAGTGACAAAAGGTCAGCCACTCATCATTACTGAAGCAATGAAGATGGAAAGCACTGTGCAGGCACCTTTCTCAGGGATAGTAGAAGCGCTGCATGTGTCTGCCGGCGATTCTATAAAGACGAGAGACCTGTTGTTGGTTGTCAAGCGAACAGGATGAATATAACAACAAAGGAAATCATGATGACATCATGATTTCCTTTGTTTAATAGCATTAATTTTTCAACTGCGCTCTTGAAATGAGCAGGATGAAATAACAGAGTAGACCGAACAGTAAAGTAATGAACAGAGCATGCAGCAGTGCGATATTCAAGTTCAACATCGTCAAAACGCTCAGTGCACCTGTCGTGACCTGCAGGCAGACAAGAAGAAATGCAATGCTATAACCATATTTGATGACGCGATACTGCTGATAATGACGTACAGCATGAATGAACAGATAAAACAGCCAGAAGAACAATATGCCTGCTAGAGTTCTATGACTCATCTGTATCCATTCATAAAAATTAGCCGGCATAGCTAATGTGCCGTTTGTACATAACGGCCAGCTCAGACAGGCAAGACTCGCTTCTGCGTGTCTGACAAGTGCACCGCTGTAAATGACGATATAGATGAAGCATGTAAGAGCAATCGTATGGTATCGCAACTGATTTTTGATTACAATCTGCGTAGCATCAAATTTCTGATCTACTTCAAAGATAAGCAGTGTCAGCAGGAAAACAGAGCTGAAGCTGATCAGTGAAATACCAAAATGAAGAGCGAGAATAAAATCATTCTGCTGCCATATCACTGCAGCTGCCCCAATTAAAGCTTGAGCAAAAATAAAGGCGATACTCATGAAACTTAAAAACTTAGTTTCTCGTTTATGGCCGATATATTTGATACTTAAAATGACGAGCCATGTCACTGAGATCAATGCGAGACCTGATACTCCTCTGTGAGCAAGTTCGATCAGTGTTTCTTTAGGAATCTGGGTGGGGACAAATTGTCCGTGACAAAGCGGCCATGAGCTGCCGCAGCCATCAGCTGATCCAGTTTCNNGTATGGTAGTGAAGACTGACAGCCATTTTAAATTCTTTTCTTTTAACACTAAATTCACCTCTATAATCATCACAATCGTTGAAATTCAAGTTATAACTTGCCAATACATATGGTAGAATATAAGAGAATCAAGACCAATCACATGATATGTACTTAAATAATAGTATAACAGTGATTGTAATCTGTAAATGTGTCACATCCATGAACTTTAGTAGCACCGACTTAATCAGAAATTGTCATATTTTATTTCAAATGGTATAGAAAATATAAGGTTTTTGATTTATTATTGTTATTATATGTGTTAATGGTGTAAAGGAGGGTGGAAATGCAAAATGAATCAATCATCAGCGATGTCAGAACTGTTGATGACAAGTTAACAATGAAGGATGTCAAAGCGATTATCAAACTTGGACTTGTCCAGGGGAACCTTATTCCTACATTCGCGGCAGCATGGCTAGCCATCATCATGACCAACCAATCATTTTTAGGGAGTATCCCGGTGCTTGTGACGATGTTCATAGGATCGACATTAATTATGGGGGGCAGTTGTGCTTTAAATAACTATTACGATCAGGATATTGACGCGTTAATGCCAAGTAAAATGAACAGACCAAGTGTCACCGGCAAAATCAATAGTGCAAGTTTACTGAATTTTGCTCTTCTGTTGATATTGGCAGGTGAAATCATGTTGTTCATGATTAATATGACAACAGGTATTATAGGATTTTTAGGTGTTTTTGGATATGTTATCATCTATTCAATCTGGTCTAAACGTCATTTAGTATCAAATACTATATTAGGGAGTTTTCCGGGAGCCGTCCCTCCGTTAATTGGATGGGCTAGTATTGATCCAGCGCTATCCAATATTTCATGGATGCTGTTTGTGATTATGTTTGCGTGGCAGCCTGCTCATTTCTATGCGCTTGCCATAAAACGCAAAGAAGAATATCGCATGGCCGGCATACCGATGCTTCCGACAGTCAAGGGTTTTAACAGAACTAGGATTGGAATGCTGTTCTGGGTGCTTGTTCTTCTTCCGACTCCTTTTTTTATGGGAGAGTTAGGAACCTTGTTTATTCCTCTTGCTTCACTTCTTAATGTCGGCTGGTTAGGACTAGCTCTTACCGGCTTCAAAAAAGGACTGAATGAAGAGAAGTGGGCTATGAAAATGTTTATTTATTCTTTAAACTATTTAATGATCTTTTTTGTTATGATAGTGGTAGTTACTTTAGTTCAAATGATTTAATTATGAATGAGTGAAAGAGGGGTTTATTTTAATGAAAAACAATTTAAAGCATTTAAAATTGTTTAGCCTGTTTTTTGTGCTGGTAATGACACTGGCTGGGTGTGGCAAACCATATTTATCGACACTTCGTCCGGCGGGTGAAGTTGCGCAGGAACAATTCAATTTGATGATGCTGTCTATTTACATCATGTTATTTGTTATTCTTGTAGTCGTAGTCGTTTTCGTCTTAGCTCTTCTGAAGAGTAGACGCAGCAAACTTGGCGAAGATTTCATGCCCAAACAAGTACATGGCAATACAAAATTGGAAATTGTATGGACGTTATTCCCGATAGTCCTTCTGATCATCCTTGCTATTCCAACTGTATTACTTACATTTAAACTTGCTGGTGTTGACGCGATGGACAAAGTAGATTCTAAAGGTAAAAACAAAGAAATGATTGTCAATGTGACAGCGAACCAATATTGGTGGGAATTTGAATATCCTAACCAAAAAATTGTAACATCTCAGGAACTTGTCGTTCCAACTGACAGAAAAGTTTATTTCCGTTTACATTCTTCTGACATCAAACACTCATTCTGGATTCCTGCAGTCGGCGGGAAATTAGATACTAACGTAGAAAACATCAATAAATTCTATTTAATTTTTGATGACAAAAAAGCGAAAGATGCGAACAACATCTTCTACGGTAAATGTACTGAGTTATGCGGTCCTTCTCACGCATTGATGGATTTCAAAGTTAAAGCGCTGCCGCAGGGCGAATTTGATGCATGGGTAGATGATATGCAGGCAGTTAAAAAACCTGTAGCTTCAAGCAGTGACGCTAAAGATGGCGAAAAAGTATTCCAGCAGTCATGTATCGGTTGTCATGCTGTGACACCAACAGGTTCAGGAGCTAAAGGTCCTAACTTAACGAACTTCGGTGATAGAACGACAATCGCTGGTGTTTTAGAGCATAACGAAGAAAACTTGAAAAAATGGATCAAAGATCCTGACAGCATTAAACCAGGCAATAAAATGACTGGGCAATACAAAGTTTCTGATAGCGATATCGATGCATTAGCGAAATACTTAATGGAACGTAAAGTCGGAAACTAACGTTAAAGGGAGGTTACACAATTGTCTACACAGACTAAAAGAGGTTTTGGGGCAACAATTAAGGAATACCTTACTACTGTTGACCATAAAAAAATTGCTATTCTCTATTTGATCATGGGTGGTTTCTTCTTCGCCCTTGGTGGTCTGGAAGCGATGTTCATTCGTCTTCAGCTTGCAGTACCTGAAAATGACTTTGTGTCTGCAGGTCTGTTCAATCAGATTATCACGATGCATGGTACAACAATGATTTTCCTGGCAGCTATGCCGCTATTATTCGCTTTTATGAATGCAGTTGTACCGTTGCAGATCGGTGCACGTGACGTTGCATTCCCATTCTTGAATGCACTAGGTTTCTGGATGTTCTTCTTCGGTGGTATATTCCTTAACCTATCATGGTTAATGGGCGGTGCTCCTGATGCAGGGTGGACATCATATGCATCATTATCACTTGCTTCACCTGGACACGGTATTGATTTCTATGCATTAGGTTTACAGATTTCTGGTTTTGGTACGTTGATTGCCGGAATTAACTTCCTTGTAACCATTGTTA
>DJUI01000078.1:0-370 GCA_002438305.1 Staphylococcaceae bacterium UBA6286
ATATGATTCGTGACCGTGGTGACTGGGTGATCTCCCGTCAACGGGCATGGGGTGTTCCATTGCCGGTCTTCTATGCAGAGAATGGTGACATCATCATGGAAGAAGAAACTATTGAACATGTCGCTCAGCTATTTGAAGAATTCGGCTCCAATGTATGGTATGAAAGAGAAGCTAAAGAACTGCTGCCAGAAGGATACACACATCCAAGCAGTCCAAACGGTGAATTTACGAAAGAAACAGATATTATGGATGTCTGGTTCGACTCTGGTTCATCACACCGCGGGGTATTAGAGACCCGTCCTGAACTGTCATTTCCGGCAGACCTTTATTTTGAAGGCTCTGACCAGTATCGCGGCTGGTTCAATTCATC
>DJUI01000078.1:383-15857 GCA_002438305.1 Staphylococcaceae bacterium UBA6286
AGATGAGTAAATCATTAGGTAACACTGTTCTGCCTGACAAAGTAGTCAAACAAATGGGCGCAGATATTATCCGTCTGTGGGTCATGTCAGTCGATTATCTGGCTGACGTCCGTATCTCTGACGATATTTTGAAACAAGTGTCAGAAGTATATCGTAAAATCCGTAATACCTTCCGATTCCTGTTAGGAAATGTGACTGATTTCAACCCTGAGACAGATACAGTGCCTTACGAAGAATTAGCAGAAGTCGATCAATATATGTTGAACCGTCTGCATACATTCGTCAATCAGGCGCATCACTATTACGACAACAATGATTACTTGTTTATCTACCAGGAACTGCAGAACTTCATCAATGTAGAACTCAGCAATTTCTACCTGGATTACGGTAAAGATATTTTATACATTGAAGCACAGAATTCACATGTCCGTCGCAGCATGCAGACGGTACTATATGAAGTGTTGACATCATTGAATAAAGTATTGGCCCCAATTATCCCGCATACAGCTGATGAAGTATGGGCTCATACACCACACGTCAAAGAAGATAGTGTTCATTTGACAGACATGCCTGAAGTGACAGAAGTCGATACAGTGCTGCTGGATAAATGGGAGAGGTTCCTTACGTTACGTGATGACGTCCTGAAAGCACTTGAAGAAGCTCGTCATGCAAAAGTAATCGGTAAATCATTGGAGGCAAAAGTTCAGATTTTCACTGACAATGCGGAAGATCAAGCATTGCTTGAATCGTTTGAAAACTTGAACCAGCTGTTCATTACGTCGCAGGCTGAAGTAGTAACGTCAAAAGCCGGTAAAGACTACGAACTGACGAATGTTGCAGTGACAAAAGCAGAGGGTGAAAAATGTGAACGCTGCTGGAATTACTCAACAGCAATCAATGATGATAAACTGTGCCCGCGCTGTCAAAGTGTATTAACAGCTGAATAGATAGATCAAAAATGCTGGAACTATGTTGTTCCAGCATTTTTAATTGGTACTTATATAAAGTAATAATATTATGTTAACTTAAAAATTAAGACGGTTATTAAGAAATATGATAAAATAGGTGAGATTGGAGTGAGAACATGAATAAAAAGTACAATTTGACACTGATGATTCCGCTCAGTATGATATTGATCGCAATGGATCAGCTGTCAAAATGGATTATTGTAAAAACGATGTCCATCGGTGACTCTTTTTCAGTGATAGGAGAGTTTCTGGAAATCACCTCGCATCGTAACTATGGTGCTGCGTGGGGAATGCTGCAGAATCAGATGGTATTGTTCTATATCATTACGCTGTTAGTGTTAATCATGATTGTATATTTCTACAAGCAGGATGCGGCGCATAAACCAGTGATGCAGCTTGGTCTGACATTCGTCTTCGCAGGTGCAGTAGGCAATTTTATTGACCGTCTGTTCAGAGGAAGTGTCGTTGATTTCATCGATACAAAGATTATTAACTATGACTTTCCCATTTTTAATATCGCTGACTCATGTCTGACGATAGGTGTCATTATACTGCTCTATGAAATTTTAGTGAATGAGAATAAGGAGAAAAAGAATGCAGACATATCAATTTGAAATATTAGAAGAAGAGGTCGGCCAGCGTATTGATAAATATTTGACTGACATGAATACTGACTGGTCGCGTAACCAGATTCAGGACTGGATTAAAAATGACCTTGTCCAGGTGAACGGTAAGGTCGTTAAAGCGAATTATAAATTAAGATTGAATGATGAAATTATTGTAACAGAGAAACCTGTGGAGGAAATTGATTTAGCAGCAGAAGATCTCGGCATTGACAAATACTACGAAGACAAAGATGTAGCGATCGTCTATAAACCAAAAGGCATGGTTGTCCATCCGGCACCGGGCCATCCCAATGGTACTTTAGTCAATGGATTAATGTATGCGATCAACGATTTATCAGGAATTAATGGTGAAATTCGTCCAGGAATTGTCCACCGGATTGACAAAGACACTTCCGGTTTATTGATGATCGCCAAAAATGATATTGCACATCGTGGGTTAGTCGATCAGCTGGTTGATAAAACCGTGACGCGTAAATATACAGCATTGGTTCATGGTGTGATTCCTCACGAATTCGGTACGATCGATGCACCGATCGGCCGTAATCCGAGAGACCGTCAGGAAATGGCTGTGCAGGATAACGGAAAAGAAGCAGTGACTCATTTCAATGTATTAGAAACATTTGATAAGTATTCTCTTGTGGAATGTCAGCTGGAAACCGGACGTACGCATCAAATACGCGTGCATATGAAGCACATTGGATTTCCTTTAGTGGGAGACCCTAAATACGGCCCTAAAAAGACGCTCGACATCGGAGGTCAGGCACTGCACGCAGGTGTCATCGGATTTGAGCATCCTGTTACCGGTGAATATATCGAGCGCACAGCACCTCTTCCAGATGAGTTTGAAGAACTCATCCGAAAACTTCGCAAGTAATTATCGGTAAATGATTGACAAATCTTTGCGGTATGGTACGATATGAATAACTTAATCACGTGCTTTTAACTAAGTCCAGAGAGGCTTAAAAGGCGTTGAGCGGGAAACCTCACGTCTATTCGGCGTGAGGTTTTTTAGGAGGTTATGATGGAAAAAAGAGTGATTCTAGATGACAAAGCAATTGACAGAACACTGACGCGAATTGCCCATGAAATACTTGAAAACAACAAAGGCACTGCAGATCTTGTATTACTAGGTATTCGGACACGCGGTGTCTATCTTGCCAATCGCATTCAACAGAAGATTGCTAAGATAGAAGGCGATGTTATACCGACAGGCATACTAGATGTTACAGCATATCGCGATGATATTGTAGACAAAGACGCATTCAATGTACCTGCTTACGATATCGCTGCAGATTTGAATGATAAGCATGTGGTCATCGTTGATGATGTACTGTACACCGGTCGCACAGTGCGTGCTTCTCTTGATGCAATTCTTGATCAAGTTCGACCGAAGCGCATCAGTCTTGCGACACTTGTTGACCGCGGCCATCGTGAACTGCCGATTCGTGCGGACTTCANNAAATATTCCGACAGCACTGACTGAAGAAATCGTCGTCATGCTTGATGAAGTAGATGACAAAACCCAAGTCTATATTAAATAAATCCTTTTAAATCGGTACGAGATACCGGCAAAGGGTCATTAAGTAAAAACTACTTAAGTCTCTTTGTATACACAAAGAGACTTTTTTTGGTGAGGAGAAGAGAAAATGACAACAAATGAAGAAATCTATGAACGGACAGTTGAACCTGTCTACGATGTCAATGATAAACCGAAAGCGCGTGAATGGTTTCTACTGAGTTCTCAGCATTTATTCGCTATGTTCGGGGCCACTGTCCTTGTGCCATATTTGACAGGTCTACCAGTATCAGCTGCTTTGATCGCATCAGGACTTGGCACCTTGCTCTATTTATTGATTACTAAAGGAATGATACCTGCCTATCTTGGATCAAGCTTTGCCTTTATTACACCGATTATTGTCGGCCTGAAAACTCATGACTTAGGCGAAATGCTGATGGCACTCTTTATGTCCGGCTTATTCTATGTCTTGATTGGGATAGTCATTAAGATGACTGGTACAGACTGGCTGCTTAAACTTCTGCCTCCTGTAGTCGTCGGGCCAATCATCATGGTTGTCGGACTTGGTCTTGCACCAGTCGCTGTCAATATGGCAATGTACAAAGATAGTTCTGCAATGACCGGCTACAGCGGGGAATATTTATTGATCGCTGCTGTCACCATGCTGACTGTTGTTGCTTTTAACGTATTCGCCAAAGGATTCTTTTCGATAATTCCTGTATTGATGGGAATCGTCGTCGGTTATATGACTGCTGTAGTGCTCGGTGTCGTCGATTTCAGCGGGATTAACAAAGCACAGTGGCTGCAGCTGCCTGACATTTATATGCCTTTCAAAGACTATGAGCCGACATTCGACTGGATGCTGATCTTAATCATGCTCCCTATCGTGTTAGTGACAGTCAGTGAACATATCGGTCACCAAGTCGTTATCAATAAGATTGTCGGCCGTAACTTCTTTAAAAATCCTGGTCTACACCGCAGCTTAATCGGTGATGGAGTATCTACGATGGTTGCGTCTATCATCGGTGGACCACCAAGTACGACATACGGTGAAAACATCGGAGTCCTCGCTATTACTAGAATATACAGTGTATGGGTGATAGGCGGTGCCGCTGTCCTCGCTTTAATACTAGGATTTGTCGGTAAATTTACAGCACTCGTTTCAAGTATCCCGACACCAGTGATGGGTGGAGTATCAATTCTATTGTTCGGTATTATTGCTGCTAGTGGTCTGCGCATGCTTGTTGAATCCAAAGTTGACTTTGGGGACAAGAGAAATTTGATTATTGCTTCAGTCATCTTAGTGCTGGGAATTGGTAAGGCGCACTTAGATCTGACTATCCAGAATATTCATCTGAATATTGAAGGGATGGCACTCGCTGCAGTTGCGGGTATACTCCTCAACTTAATTCTACCTGAAGCAAAAGTTCATGAATAAGGAGATAACGATGAATCATCTACATTCTATGAGTGACTTATCAACTCATGACATAATGGCGATTATTGAACGCGCACTGGAATTCAAACAAGGCAGACAAATGCGGTATAAGGGATATGCAGCTAATTTATTCTTTGAAAACTCAACTAGAACAAAATGCTCCTTCGAAATGGCCGAACGACAATTAGGTCTTGATGTCATTCCATTTGAAACGATGACGTCATCGGTCACTAAAGGTGAAAGTTTGTATGACACTTGTAAGACGCTTGAAAGTATAGGAGTCGATGTACTGGTTATCAGACATCCAGTTAATGACTATTATAAGCAGCTGGAAGGTCTGAATATCTCTGTAGTGAACGGTGGAGATGGCAGTGGACAGCATCCTTCGCAGTGCCTGCTTGATTTAATGACGATATACGAGGAATACGGTACTTTTAACGGATTAAAGGTGCTCATTTCAGGTGATATACTCAATTCTCGTGTTGCTCGGAGCAATTATATGGCACTGACGAAGCTCGGCGCTGATGTATCGTTTGCAGCTCCGGACAGCTGGCAGGATCCATCACTACAAGGTAACTACGTGTCAATCGATGATGTCATTCAGGAGATCGATGTCTGCATGCTGTTGCGTGTACAGCATGAACGGCACGAGGATGGATTATCATTTGACCCGGCGGACTACCATAATAACTACGGGCTGACGATTGAACGTTATCACCACTTGAAGGAACAGGCCATTGTCATGCATCCTGCACCTGTCAATCGCGGTGTAGAGATTGCTAGTGAGCTGGTAGAAAGAGAGCAGTCTCGAATTTTTAGGCAGATGGAGAACGGTGTCTATACGCGGATGAGTATTTTAAGTCATATTCTTGATAACTGAGGAGTGGATATAATGGCGACATTACTAAGAAACGGTAAAGTACTGGAAAATGGTGAACTAGTGACAAAAGACATTAGAATTGAAGAGGGTCAGATCACTGAAATCGGTGAACGATTGAACGTTTTCAATGATGACATCATCGACTTGAACGGGCAGTTTGTCTCTGCAGGTTTCATCGATGTCCATGTTCATTTAAGAGAACCAGGTGGTGAACATAAAGAAACGATTGAGACAGGAACAAAAGCAGCGGCGCGCGGTGGATTTACAACTATATGCGCGATGCCGAATACAAGACCTGTACCTGATACGGTGGAGAATCTGGACCGTCTGAATGACACAATTAACAATCATGCGGTCGTACGCGTACTGCCCTATGCTTCTATTACAGAACGACAGCTGGGAGAGCAGCTCGTAGACTTCAAATCATTGAAAAACCACGGTGCATTTGCATTTACTGATGACGGTGTAGGTGTTCAGACAGCGGGCACCATGTACGAAGCGATGCAGCATGCAGCGCAGCTCGATATGGCCATCGTTGCGCATTGTGAGGATAATTCACTGATCTACGGCGGTGCCATGCATGAAGGTGAAGTGTCAAGATCGTTAGGGATACCAGGCATTCCTTCTGTCTGTGAAGCGGTGCAGATTGCCCGCGATGTACTGCTTGCTGAAGCTACAGGCTGTCATTACCATGTCTGCCATGTGTCATCTAAAGAAAGTGTCCGTGTCATTCGTGATGCGAAACGTGCGGGCATCAAAGTGACTGCTGAAGTGACGCCGCACCACCTGCTGCTCAACGAAACAGCTATCACTGAAGAAGATGCAATCTTAAAAATGAATCCCCCCCTCAGAGGTGAAGATGATCAGACTGCGCTACTAGCAGCATTGCTTGATGGCACGATAGACTTCATCGCCACAGACCATGCCCCTCATGCAGCGGATGAAAAG
Organism: Staphylococcaceae bacterium UBA6286; assembly: GCA_002438305.1. Taxonomy (GTDB): domain Bacteria; phylum Bacillota; class Bacilli; order Staphylococcales; family Staphylococcaceae; genus Macrococcus. The sequence goes on from DJUI01000078.1 coordinate 6,760, forward strand.
GCGCAGCCGATGACGAAGGCACCGTTCGGTATTGTAGGGAGTGAAACAGCGTTCCCATTGCTCTATACACGATTCGTCAAAAACGGTGACTGGACTCTTGAGCAGTTGATCGGCTATATGACGATNNCGGAGAACCTGCGGATATTACAGTGATTGATCTGGAGCAGGAATATGTCATAAAAGCAGAAGATTTCTTGTCCAAAAGTTCAAATACACCATTTATCGGTGAACGTGTATACGGTAATATCACATTGACTTTAGTAGAAGGAAAAATTGCTTATCAGGAGGACCAACATGCGTAAACAAAGATTTCTTGTTTTAGAAGACGGGACTATTTTCAAAGGTTACAGATTTGGCAGCGACAAAGAGATAACAGGTGAAATTGTTTTTAACACGGCGATGACCGGCTATCAGGAAACGTTGTCAGATCCTTCTTATACCGGTCAGATCATTACGTTCACTTATCCGTTAATTGGAAACTACGGAATCAATAGAGATGACTTCGAAACTCTGAATCCGACATTGAAAGGAATGGTTGTCAGAGAAGCGTGCGAACAGCCGAGTAACTTCAGAAACATGGCATCGCTTGACGAAACATTGACATCTTATGATATTCCTGGAATAGATGGTGTAGATACACGTCAGCTGACAAGAAAAATTCGTGAACATGGTGTGTTGAAAGCAGCGTTTGTCAATGAGGAGGCGGCTATTCCTGCGATCATTGAATCATTGAAGACGGAAGTGTTTCCTACTGATGAAGTGGTGCAAGTGTCAACTAAGACGGCATATGTCTCAACCGGCCATGATTTAAGAGTCGTACTGATCGACTTCGGCAAGAAGGAAAATATTGTACGAGAACTTAATCTTCGCGGCTGTGATGTCACAGTCATGCCTTACAATACGACTGCTGAAGAAATTATTCGTCTACGTCCTGATGGTGTCATGCTGTCGAACGGTCCAGGTAATCCAGAAAATGTCCAATCAGGTATCAATATGATCAAAGGGATTCTTGGCAAAGTACCGTTTTTCGGAATTTGTCTCGGCCACCAGCTGTTTGCGTTGGCATGTGGTGCTGAAACATTCAAGATGAAGTTCGGTCATCGCGGTGCTAACCATCCGGTGAAAAATCTGGCTACCGGCAAAATTGAAATTACCTCTCAAAACCATGGCTATGCCGTTGATCCTGAATCCGTCAAAGCTACAGAACTAGTCATTACTCATACAGCNNACAGCGTTGAATGATGGAACAGTCGAAGGCTTGAGACATTCACACCTTCCTGCTTTTTCCGTACAGTATCACCCAGAAGCATCACCAGGACCACACGATCCAAACTATTTATTTGACGACTTCATCGCATTGATGAAAGAACAAAAAGGGAGTGTCTTAAATGCCTAAACGTGACGATATTAACACCATTTTAGTGATCGGCTCAGGTCCGATCATCATAGGTCAGGCAGCTGAATTTGACTATGCAGGGACTCAAGCCTGTCTTGCACTGAGAGAAGAGGGGTATCGCGTCATTCTTGTCAATTCAAATCCAGCGACCATCATGACAGATACTGAAATCGCTGACAAAGTATATATCGAACCGCTGACACTGGATTTTGTAGCACGCATTATCCGTAAAGAGCAGCCGGACGCACTGCTGCCGACGCTCGGTGGACAAACTGGTCTGAACATGGCTGTTCAGCTGCACGAAGCTGGTATTCTCGAAGAAAATCATGTGACACTACTCGGTACAAAGTTATCGTCAATCGAACAGGCTGAAGACCGCGACTTATTCCGCAGTCTGATGAATGAGCTCGGTGAACCAGTTCCTGAAAGTGATATTGTTACGGATGTTCAAGGAGCTCTTGACTTTGCTGAATCCATCGGCTATCCCGTTATTGTCCGTCCGGCATTCACAATGGGAGGCACTGGCGGCGGTATATGTCATAACAGAAAAGAACTGATTGAAATTGTGACTAACGGCTTAAAATACTCACCCGTGACGCAATGTCTGATTGAAAAATCAATAGCCGGCTTTAAGGAAATCGAATATGAAGTCATGCGTGATTCAAATGATAATGCCATTGTCGTGTGCAACATGGAAAATATCGATCCAGTCGGTATTCATACAGGAGACTCTATCGTTGTCGCCCCGAGTCAGACGCTGTCAGACCGGGAATACCATATGCTGAGAGATGTATCACTGAAGATTATTAGAGCGCTCCAAATTGAAGGAGGATGTAACGTCCAGCTTGCTCTTGACCCGCATTCATTCAACTATTACATCATTGAAGTCAATCCGCGCGTATCACGGTCATCTGCCCTTGCTTCAAAGGCAACCGGTTATCCGATTGCGAAGCTGGCTGCTAAAATTGCGGTGGGACTGACTCTTGACGAAATGCTTAATCCGGTAACAGGTACAAGCTATGCTGCTTTTGAACCTGCACTTGACTATGTCGTCTCAAAAATCCCACGTTTCCCGTTTGATAAATTCGAGAAAGGAGAGCGTGTCCTTGGAACTCAAATGAAAGCAACCGGAGAAGTGATGGCTATCGGTCGAACATACGAAGAATCGCTGCTGAAAGCGATTCGCTCACTGGAATATGGTGTCCATCATTTAGGATTACCAAATGGTGAAGCATTTGAACTTGAGTTTATTGAAGAACGAATTAAATCACAGGATGATGAGCGGCTGTTCTTCATCGGTGAAGCATTGAGACGTGGCGTTACGCCGCAGCAGATTCATGATTTAACGAAGATTGACTTGTTCTTCCTCAACAAAATGCAGCATATCATCGATATTGAGCACGACTTAAAAGAGCATCCGGGTGATATCGACCGATTAATCTGGGCTAAAAAATACGGCTTCAGTGACCGAGTTATTGCGCATAGATGGCAGATGAAAGAAAGAGACATTTACGACCTGCGTCATCAACATCAGATTCTACCGGTTTATAAGATGGTTGATACATGTGCGTCAGAATTTGAATCCTCTACGCCTTATTTCTATGGTACTTATGAAACAGAAAATGAATCTATCGTTTCTGATAAAAAGAAAATCATTGTACTTGGTTCCGGTCCGATCCGTATCGGCCAAGGTGTTGAGTTTGACTATGCGACAGTCCATGCTGTATGGGCCATTCGTGAGATGGGTTATGAAGCAATCATTATTAACAATAACCCGGAGACCGTTTCGACAGACTTCTCAATCTCAGACAAGTTATACTTTGAACCACTGACAGAAGAAGATGTGATGAACATCATCAATCTTGAACAGCCGGAAGGAGTGGTTGTTCAGTTCGGTGGACAGACAGCGATTAATTTAGCTGAAAAATTAACTAAATATGGTGTCAAAGTTCTTGGAACATCACTTGAAAATCTGGATAAAGCTGAAGACCGGAAAGAATTTGAAGCATTGATGCAGCAGATTGACATTCCTCAGCCATTAGGTAAAACAGCAACGTCTGTAGAAGAAGCGGTTTCTAATGCTGATTATATCGGTTATCCTGTTCTAGTCAGACCGTCATATGTACTCGGTGGCCGTGCGATGGAGATCGTATATGATGAGCAGGAACTGATCAATTACATGACGCAGGCAGTGAAAGCAAGTCCTGAACATCCTGTATTGATTGACAGATATTTGACTGGTAAAGAAATTGAAGTTGATGCGATCTGTGACGGTGAAACAGTCGTCATCCCAGGCATTATGGAACATATTGAACGGGCGGGTGTCCATTCCGGTGACTCTATTGCGGTCTATCCTCCTCAAAGTCTGACAGAAGAACAGATTGCAACGCTTGCTGACTATACGACACGTCTTGCACATGGACTTGAAATCATCGGTCTGTTGAACATCCAGTTCGTCATTGCCGATAATGAAGTCTACGTACTTGAAGTCAATCCGCGGTCAAGTCGGACGGTCCCGTTCTTGAGCAAGATTACAGAAGTACCGATGGCGAATCTTGCCATGAAAGCTATTCTGGGTGAGAAGCTGACTGCAAAAGGCTATGATGAAGGATTAGTCCCATTTAAAGAAGGTGTTTACGTCAAAGCACCGGTCTTCAGTTTCAGTAAGCTGAAAAATGTTGATATTACATTAGGGCCTGAAATGAAATCAACGGGTGAAGTGATGGGGAAAGACACGACACTCGAAAAAGCATTGTATAAAGGATTAGTAGCGAGCGGGCTGCAGGTTAAAGATCACGGCACAGCGCTGATAACCGTCGCCGATAAAGATAAACAAGAAGCTCTTGAACTTGCTAAACGCCTGCATAATGTAGGTTATAGAATGATGGCTACCACTGGCACTGCTGCTCTGCTGCAGGAAAATAATATTCCAGTCGTCGAAGTCAGCAAAATCGGCAGTGAAATGAATCTGCTTGATGTCATTAAGGATGGGCATGTTCAGATTGTAATCAACACGATGACAAAAGGTAAGCAGTTCGAACGTGATGGATTCCAGATCAGACGTGAATCCGTCGATAACGGCGTTCCTTGTTTGACATCACTTGATACAGCAAGAGCATTGATCGACGTGATTGAGAGCATGACATTTAGTATGAATCAAATGTAGGAGGAATCACCATGCAGGAACAAATGACAGTCGTCAGTCAACAGTCTATAGCAAGAAATATATTCGAGCTGGTACTTCAAGGGCCGTTGACTAAAACAATGACAATGCCGGGGCAGTTTGTCCATATCCGTATCGGCCATTCTAATGAATTTATGTTAAGACGTCCGATATCTATTTGCAATGTCAATCGTGAAGAGGAAACATTGACCTGCCTGTACCGGGCTGAAGGGAAAGGGACGAAGACACTTTCTGAAGCGCGTCCAGGTGATTATGTCGATGTTATTGCACCGTTAGGTAACGGCTTTCCAGTCAGTGCAGCGAAAAAACGTGCATTGTTAATTGGAGGGGGTATCGGCGTCCCTCCACTCTATGAATTATCGAAACAACTCAATCATAGAGGTATCGAGACAATCCACGTACTCGGTTTTCAATCAGCAGCGGATATGTTCTATATCGAACAGTTCAGTGAACTTGGTCAGACACATGTAGCGACTGTCGATGGTACATTTGGAACGACTGGATTTGTAACTGATGTCATTCAACAGCTGCCGGAAACTTACGACACGTTCTATAGTTGCGGGCCAATAGTTATGATCAAAGCCATTGAAACGGCTCTGCCTGATACACCGGGATATGTCTCGCTTGAAGAGCGGATGGGCTGCGGTATCGGTGCCTGCTATGCATGTGTCTGCCAGGCTGACAATGAGAAAGGATATGTGAAAATCTGTTCGGATGGACCCGTGTTCGAGAAGGGGGCACTCGTATTATGAGCTTAGACGTACAGTTACCAGGACTTCATCTTAAAAATCCTGTCATGCCGGCATCAGGATGTTTTGCGTTCGGTCAGGAATATGCTCAGTTTATGGATCTGAATCAGCTCGGTGCCATAATGATCAAAGCAGCGACTAAAGAACAGCGATTTGGAAATCCGACGCCGCGTGTCGCAGAAACATCCAGCGGCATGCTCAACGCTATCGGTCTGCAGAATCCTGGGGTTGACCACATCATGGCACACGAACTGAAGTGGCTGGAGCAATATGATGTTCCTATCATCGCCAATGTTGCAGGCACAACGGTAGAAGATTATGCAGAAGTTGCCGCTCAAATATCGACTGCTCCCAATGTTCACGCATTAGAACTTAATATTTCCTGTCCTAACGTCAAAGAAGGCGGTATTCAATTCGGCACGGATCCGGATACTGCAGCCCGACTCACAAGTCTGGTGCAGCAAGTTTCACAAGTACCGGTATATGTAAAACTCTCACCGAACGTGACGAATATAGTTGATATGGCAAAAGCAGTCGCACCATACTGTGACGGCTTAACGATGATCAATACGCTCGTTGGACTGCAGGTAGATCAGCGAACAGGCCGTCCCATTATTGCGAATATTGTCGGTGGTTTAAGTGGTCCGGCTATCAAACCAGTCGCAATGCGGATGGTGTATGAAGTCAGACAGCATCTGGATATACCAATAATCGCAATGGGCGGTGTAACAAACGTAGGTGATGTTATCGATTATATCTCAGTGGGTGCCGATGCAGTAGNNTAGTATGCCAGGAAATTATACAAGCACTCCCTGCACAACTTGAATCGTTAGGTGTCAACCAGATTCATGAATTGAAAGGGCGTACACTTCGTGCGGTAGGTTTGAAGAAATGACGAAACCCATTATTGCACTTGATTTCAAGCACATGACGGAAGTAACAGATTTCTTAAAGCCATTTGATGAAACATTGTTCGTCAAAGTAGGAATGGAGTTATATTTACAAAATGGTCCTGATTTAATCAAAGAAATTAGAGCAATGGGGCATGATATTTTTCTTGATCTTAAGCTCCATGATATTCCTAACACAGTGAAACAGGCGATGTATGGTCTTGGTCAACTTGATATTCAGATGACCAATGTCCATGCTGCTGGTGGAAGTACAATGATGACTGCAGCGTTGGAAGGACTCCGTGCGTCAGGTAGTAAGGCATCACTGATTGCTGTGACTCAGCTGACAAGTACATCAGAAATCATGATGCAGAAAGAGCAGCTCATTCAGACCACTATTAATCACAGCATATTGAACTATGCAGCGCTTGCGCATGAAGCTGGACTTGATGGTGTGGTGAGCTCAGCGAATGAAAGTAGTTTGATTACAGAGCAGTTAGGAGAATCATTTTTGAAAGTGACACCAGGTATACGGATGGGGACTGATGCAGTCGGAGATCAAGTACGGATTGCCACCCCTGAATTTGCCCGTCAGAATGGTTCTACACATATCGTCGTCGGCCGCTCTATTACTCAAGATACAGCACCTGTAAAGAAATACAAAACAATCAGGAAAGCGTGGGAGTCAATATGTTAAAAGAAGAGATAGCAGGACATTTATTGAATATCGGAGCTGTAGCATTCAGCCCGGATGAGCCTTATACATGGGCTTCCGGAATAAAGAGCCCCATATACTGTGATAATCGATTGACTATGTCTTATCCGGAGGTCCGAAAGCCGTGGCAGATGGTCTGACAGAACTGATTAAAACCCATTATTCTGAAGTCGAAGTGATAGCTGGAACAGCGACAGCTGGTATTCCCCATGCAGCCTTCGTTTCAGAAAGGATGAATCTTCCGATGAGTTATGTGCGTTCTTCCAGCAAAAAACATGGTAAAGGTAATCAGATTGAAGGTCATGTAACTGCCGGACAGAAAGTAGTAGTTGTCGAAGATTTAATCTCTACCGGAGGTTCTGCCATCGATGCATGTGATGCATTGAAGGCACATGGTGCTGAAGTGCTCGGTATCGTCGCGATTTTCAGCTACCAGCTGCANNTCATGCTGCACATTGACGGATTTTGACACTTTAGTTCAAGTGGCAGCAGAAAAGAATATATTGAACGACGAAGATATTCATATAGTGACAGACTTCAGAAATAATCTCTAATCATAAGCGCCCATTTATTGTATACTACAATAAATGGGTTAAATGTTTGAGGTGATAGGATGGGCAACAGATGGGATCATATTAATTCTTTTATTAAAAATAGAAATGAAATATCTACTGTAAAAAGACAGATTCAACCTAAAAGTGATGGACGCATTACTCTTCACGCACAAGTAGTCAAACCGGTAAAACAATTTGATTATAAGATAGAAACTTTTATTAACTATGTATTCTATACGATTTCTAAACCAGACATCATTGTCAGTGATGAACGAAGCAGCCGTTATTTTATATTTGCTGCATTGAACTTCTTCATTTACAGCATTATATTGTTCTTTGTGGGAAGTACGCTGCATTCGCAGTTCAACTGGGAAAACGGACTGAGAAATTTATTGGTCCGAGGGACTTTTACAGTTGTCGTCATCTTATTTATTTTTTTTATTCAATTGCTGTCGATTAACCGGATGAATACGATTTACAAAGTTTTTGTAGATATGGTCAGTTATCTCACAATAGTCAGCTTTGTGGGGATCGTGCAGATTCTATTGAATATATTCAGCGCACCCTATGTCAATGAACTGGATATTGTTTCTTTTCTGATCATCATCAGTATACCCATCAGATTGTTTATGACTTATAACGAAGATCTTAAATTTGCGATTGATGTCTTTAAATTAAATTTGATATTTATCATACTGATTGTGATTTACATGGCTGTGTCACAATATATTCCGTGGAACCACTTTTTAGAAGCCATCAGTTCATTGAATATCAAAGAATAAGGAGCTGTGGAAATCATCCACAGCTCCTTATTTATATTTAATTGAAAAACTCTGCATTGATTTTTTCGGCTGTCTCTTCCATATTGTCAGCGACAAGTGAAACATAGAGTTTAATTTTTGGTTCTGTACCAGAAGGTCGAAGGGCAATCCAGCCATCTTTGAAATAAAACTTCAATACATCTGCTTTAGGGAGATTGATAGGAGATTCCCCGTTTTTATCTTTACGAACTTGAGACAGATAATCTTCAACAGCAATGATTTCTAATCCAGCTAGTTCTGTCGGTGTATCACGACGCGCACGGTCCATAATTCCTTCAATTTTTTGCTTGCCGCTCTGACCTTCAAATGTATGGGCAAATAGTTTTTCTTGATAGTGGCCATACGTATCGTATATGTCGTTCATTTTATCGACGATCGTCTGACCTTGATTTTTCAGTTCACTTGCAAGTTTAATGATGAGAGGGACAATTTGAACAGCATCTTTGTCTCTGACAAATGGACTTGCCATGTAGCCGTAACTTTCTTCATAGCCGAATATATAATGATAATCATTGTTTGCTTCAAACTCAGCAATTTTTTCAGCGATAAATTTAAAACCGGTCAACACATCAAACATTTTAACGTGATTTTGTTCAGCAATCACTTTGCCGAGTTCACTCGTTACAATGGATTTAACAGCTGCACGGTTGTCAATGCCTGCTGTCTGTTCGATACGATAGAGAAGCAGCAGACTACCGAGCTGATTGCCGTTAAAGTAATGGAAATCTTGACCTACTTTTGCAACAACGCCCATTCTGTCAGCATCTGGGTCTGTAGCAATCAACAAAT
>DJUI01000078.1:15938-22978 GCA_002438305.1 Staphylococcaceae bacterium UBA6286
TCTGATGATGGAATATCTTGAATCAGATCGATGACCTGCTGTTTGTAGCTTTCGATGATGTCAGCATGTGCTTCTTGTACCCATCCATCTGCTTTTAATTGATCTAACGGCTTAACAGCGATATTCAACTCATCTTCAATGTTATCAATATAGCTGCTGACTTTTTGAGAGCCTTCAAGAGCCATCTGGCCGCCGTCAGAGCCATAGATTTTAATCCCGTTATATTCAGGAGGATTGTGGCTCGCCGTAATCATTACGCCGGCATCCGCTTGTAGATAACGGACTGAATAGGACAGTTCTGGTGGGGTGTGATAGCGGTCATAAATATAAGTGGTAATACCATTTGAAGCCAGCACTACAGCAATTTCATCACAGAACTCCTTAGAAAAATGACGTGTGTCATAAGCAATCACTACTTTGGCCTGNNCTACCATTTGAAGCCAGCACTACAGCAATTTCATCACAGAACTCCTTGGAAAAATGACGTGTATCATAAGCAATCACTGCTTTGGCCTGTTCAGTCACTTCATTTAAATACTGTGCTAGACCCAATGCTACTTTTTGAACAGTGAATCGATTCAGACGATTAGGTCCCAGTCCGATTTTCCCTCTTATTCCAGCTGTACCAAATGCTAAAGTGGAACCGAAACTTTCTTCTTTTTGTTCTTCTGTTAACTGATCATATTGTTCCTGCGAAATTAAGCTTTCATGTAATTTCGCTTCCCATTGTTCTCTTGTTGGCATTTAAAGCATCTCCTTAATTAATATGATGTCCGTTTAGTTAATACAGTCGTCTCAAAGGGTTTGAGTATGTATTGACCAGAAGCCCGGCCTGATGAACGCGTGGTACTTAATACTATTTTAAATACCCCTAACCGGGGGATTTCAACCGTCTGTAATTCTGCTGTCGGGTTAAGAAGCAGTATGAATTCAACTTCTGTATCAAACAACAATGCACCAAAAACAGGAGCCGGGCAGTCAAACCCCATGATTCTTGAGGTGATATCCTGATAATCGGTCAGTCGGAACACTTCGTAAGTTCGTTTCAATGCAACTGCTTTCTTAAACAATTCAATTTCACTGTTATACATTTGTCTTTTGTTCCAGTTCAACCGGTTGATATAGTCTCCAAGATTATACGTGTTTCCATGGCCGTATTTTGTTCTGAAAAATTCTTGACCCGCATGAATAAACGGGACACCTTGACTTAATATAGTGAATATCGTGGCCATCTGATGAATGAGCAGCATCTCATCACTTGACTGTTTGGATGAATAAAATATCCGATCGAACAGTGTATGATTATCATGAACTTCACAATAGTTGATGGTCTGTCTGACATGCATATCATAATACTGTCCCGTGAATAGATTGAACATCCGGTCATGATATTTACCGTAACCATTCATATAACCAGTATCTGATATATCAAAGTTATTGCCCTTTAATGTATCTCTGAAGAAATCGTTGAAAAAATGAATATGTGGAACAAGATGTCCATTGGAAGGCACTGTTTTATGGCTGTTTGGAAGAGCAGTTTGTAAGTTCCATCCTTCACCGAGCAATAAAATGTTAGGATTACGCTCGTACAGTGCCGCGTCTATCATTTTCATCGTTGCAATATCAATAGCACCCATCAGGTCAAATCTGAAGCCATCTACTTTGAAATAATCTGCGTAGTAGAGCAAAGAATCGACAATGAATTTTCTGGCCATCAGACGTTCAGTAGCAAAGTCATTGCCGACGCCCGTGCCGTTACTGAGCGACAAGTCATCAAAATATCTGAAGAAGTATCCTGGAACCAGCTTTTCGAATGATGACGTCTGTCTGTCAAAGACATGATTGAATACAACATCGAGAATAATTCCGATGCCACGTTCGTGATAAGTCATGATCAGTTCTTTTAACTCCAGCAGTCTGACTTCAGGATGGTCAGGGCGTTCCGAGAAGCTGCCGTCCGGTGTCTGAAAATACATCGGATCATATCCCCAGTTATAACTCTCATGAAATTTAATATCATCGACTTTGGCAAAATCGTTGATAGGTAACAACTCGACATGAGTGATACCTAGTGATGCAATATAATCAATACCGGTCGTACAGCCGGAAGGAGTAGAAGTACCTGGCTGAATCATACCGCTGAATTTACCTTGATGCTGCTTAGCAATTCCGCTGTTTTGATGCATTGAGAAATCACGTACGTGAACTTCGTAAATAATGCTTTCTTCAGGCTTCACAAATGGGACTTGATGAGAGCTGAAACCCGCAGGTTCAATGGCTGGATCGATTACCACTCCTTTAGCGGCATTTAACGTCAGTCCTTTTGTATAGGGGTCGATGATTAAATGATAGTCATGATTCGTCTCGACACCGAGAAGATAAGGTTTCAAGTAATGGTCACCTGGGATAGTGACTGTCCAGTTGCCATCTTCATAATGCATAGTATGTACCACGTCGTCCATGACTACTTCTGCCATACTCGCTACTGGTGACCATAGAGTAAACTGAGTGCTGTCAGGATGGTAAATAGAACCATATTCAGTACCCTGCTGTTGAAACTTCTCGTCAAATGCTGTCGTTCTGACGACGCTGCCCGTATGTACAGGGTACGTTTCATTATTAAACTCTATGAACCAGCGATGATGCAGTTCGATAGGGACGTCTGTTTTGAACGTATAATAATTATCATGCTGACAGCTGTAGAAAAGAGGAATGGTCGCATGGTCACAGCGGATGACAGCATGCTTGAAATAGTGAGCAGGATTTTCTAGTGAATGATAAGACAGATTAATCTCATGGAAACTGTCTATATAGCCTACATAAGTCATATGTTCCTCCTCATTGAACTAACTCTATTATAAACGCAACAAACACTGCAATACTATTAGTATGAAGAAAAAATGCGAAATAATTTGAAGATTTCATCTATTTATTGTTATACTTCATTGTAAATTACAAGTACAATATATATAAAGTAGGTTTTGAAATGTGTTTTCATCAATAATATTATAGGGTATCTATACATATAACAGATATGACAGCGCGATGAAAGGAATGATTTTATGCAGGAAATATCTGATTTAGATCGGTATTTATATCACCAAGGTACACATTATGAAAGTTACCAATTTCTAGGTGCTCACTATAACCCTGAGAGTCAGCAGACCACTTTCACTGTATGGGCGCCTCACGCACATTCAGCTGCCGTAGCCATGGATTGTAACAATTGGACAGGTACTGGATATGAGTTGACTAAAGTGTCAGATGAAGGGCTCTGGACAGGCACGTACGATGTTTTGCCTCAAACAACTTATAAATATGCTATGGAAACCGATGAAGGAATGATACTGAAAGCTGATCCATATGCCAGATTTGCTGAAGTGAGACCTAGGACTGCCTCGATTGTTACGGCACCATCCGATTATGAATGGAACGATGCTGAGTGGCTGAAGAATAAGCCATCGGTCAATAACTATGAGAGTCCTATCAATATTTACGAAGTACATCTTGGTACGTGGAAGAAACATAAAGTCGAACGGACAGACGATATGACTATCGACAGCTATACAGATGCTACTTATTTAAGTTATAGGGAAATGGCAGCAGAACTTGTGCCTTACGTCAAAGAAATGGGTTATACTCACGTCGAATTTCTGCCGCTGACTGAACATCCTTTTGATTTATCATGGGGAAACCAAGTAACAGGATATTATGCCCCGACCTCGAGATTCGGCTCACCAGATGATTTCAAATATTTAGTTGATTGTTGTCATCAGGCTGGAATAGGAGTCATCATGGACTGGGTTCCAGCACATTTCTGTAAAGATGAACATGGCTTAAGACAATTTGATGGTCGTCCACTTTATGAATATGACGACCCTAAACGTGCAGATAAACGCGGGTGGGGGACATTGACATTTGATTTTGGACGCAACGAAGTCCAAAGTTTTCTTATTTCAAATGCTAACTTCTGGCTAAAGGAGTACCATCTAGATGGATTGAGAGTGGATGCTGTTCATAGTATGACGGACTTGAACTTTGAAAACCATACACCGGAAGAAAAAATTTATAACGATGAAGGAACAAGCGACCATAAAGAAGCTATTGCATTTATCAAAAAACTCAATACAGTCATTTTCGAGGCGCATCCTTATACATTGATGATGGCTGAAGATTCATCGGATATGCCGATGGTAACAGCGCCTGTCAATCAAGGAGGATTAGGATTTAATTTCAAGTGGGACTTAGGCTTCATGCATGATACTCTTGATTATTTCGAACTTGAGCAGGGGGCTAGACCTCATAATCATCAATATTTGACGTTTCCGATGATGTACCGGTATAACGAGAACTTCGTCCTTCCTTTTTCACATGATGAAGTCGTTCACGGCAAATTATCAATGCTGGATAAGATGCCTGGTGACCAGTGGCAGAAGTTTGCTAATTTAAGAGCGTTATACGGCTATACGATGACGTATCCCGGGAAGAAGTTATTGTTTATGGGTAGTGAGCTCGGTCTTTATTCAGAATGGAAAGATAAAGAAGAGATTGACTGGTTTCTGCTCAAATATCCTTATCATCACGGCATGCAGAAGTATGTCAAAGCATTGAATCATTTTTACAGCCTGCATTCAGAACTTTTCGATCTGGATTATAGTCCTGAAGGCTTTGACTGGATAGATGTTGATAATAACGAACAGTCAGTCATCAGCTATGTCCGTACAAATAAAGCCGGGGAACAGCTGATTATAGCGCTCAATTTTTCAGGGCAGGTTTATTATGATTATCCGCTCGGTGTACCGCTTAAAGGGGATTATCAAGAAATATTCAATTCTGATGCCGAAGATTTTGGCGGCTCTGGTCAAGTAGTAGATGACAGATTACAAGCGCGTCCAGATGAAATCAATGGTTATCCGTTCAGCGTGAGAACGAAACTGCCACCATTAGGTATGGCTGTCTATAAAAAAATCAATCAAAAAAAAACAAAGTAAATTTCTGGAGGAATTAAGATGAGTACAGAAGTAGTTGGAATGCTATTAGCAGGTGGTAAAGGAACACGATTAGGTCAGTTAACTAAAGAAATTGCAAAGCCGGCAGTTCCTTTCGGCGGAAAATATCGTATCATTGATTTTACTCTCAGCAACTTGTCGAATTCAGATATTAGTACAGTAGGTGTTCTTGTGCAATATGCACCGTTAATGCTGAACAGACATATCGGAATGGGGAAACCGTGGGGATTAGATAAGCAGGAAGGCGGTATATCAGTACTTGCACCATTCGCGAACCAGACAGGTGCTTCATGGTTTGAAGGGACTGCAGATGCCATCACGAAAAATATTCATTTCATCGATCAGTATGACCCTGAATACTTATTGATTCTCTCAGGTGACCATATTTATCAGATGGATTATCAGGCGATGCTCGATTTTCATAAGGAGCAGCAGTCAGATGCGACTATTTCAGTCATTGAAGTACCTATTGAGGAAGCATCAAGATTCGGTATTTTAAATACAGAAGAAGATTTAAAGATTTATGAATTTGATGAAAAACCGAAAGTGCCAAAAAATAACCTTGCATCGATGGGAATCTATATCTTTAACTGGAAAGTGCTTCGGGAATATCTGCTTCAAGATGAAAAAGACAGCGCTTCAGAGCATGATTTCGGGAATGACATTATCCCTAAAATGCTGAATGACAATAAACGGCTCTATGCGTATCGCTTCGACGGCTACTGGAAAGATGTCGGAACGATTCAATCCTATTGGGAAGCCAATATGGATTTGCTCGAGGAAGATCCTCCGTTCGATTTATACGATCCGANNTTAAACAGTAAATCATGGCCGACCTATTCTCATGAATCCAATCTGGCTCCTCAGTTCATCGGGGAAACAGCTGATATTACTAATTCACTCATCTGTCCGGGTTCTTTTATCTTTGGTGAAGTGACGCGTTCAGTCCTGTTCAGTGAAGTCACTGTCGAAGAAGGAGCTAAAGTCACTGAATCTATCATCCATCCAAGAGTAGTCATTGGGAAAAATGCAGTAATCAATAAAGCTATTATCATGGAAGATATGGAAATTCCTGAAGGTGCTGTCATTAATGGATCAACAGAAGATGAACCTATCGTACTAGGTAAAGAAAATATTAATGATTATATTGATGGAGGTAGACAATAATGCGCTCTTTAATGGGATTGATTAACTTAGCAAATGAACATGATTATCTTGAAGAATTAACGTATTTCAGAAACGGGGCGAGTGTTCCATTCGCCGGCAGATACCGTCTCATTGACTTCACTATTTCAAATATGGTCAGCACTGGTGCCAATGAAATCGGTATTTTTACTAATCAGAAATATCGCGCACTGATGGATCATCTGGAAAATGGTGATAACTTCGGATTGGATGACAAAAATTCAAGACTATTTGTACTTCCTCCTGACTGGCATGATCCAACAGATATTTCACGCGGAGATTTAAGACACTTCCATAACAATAGAGATTACTTCAATCGTTCTAATGCAACGGATGTCATCATCGCAGGCTCACAATTCATCGTTAATGCAGACTTTAAAGAGGCATTGGAGCAGCATGTAGACANNTAGACAGCGGAGCAGATGTAACGTTAATTTCTGAACAGAAAGAAACGTTAGAAGAAATGCATCATCCACTGCTGAGAATTAATGATGAAGAAGGAAGAGTTGGATTTTTAAATCATGATTCAGACAACAAGCATATATTTACTGGCACTTATATTATCAAGAAGAGTAAGATGCTTGAAATTGTTGACTTCTGTATTCAAAATTACAAAGATAATTTCTTTATCCAAGGTATTCAGGAACGTTTAGCTGAGCTTAACGTCAGATACTTTGATGTCAATGAAAGAACGATGTATATTAATTCGCTGAAGAGCTTCTATCATAATAATATGTCTATTCTTGACCCGCATATCTATAAGGAAATATTCAAAGAAGGACGTCGCGTCCGTACTAAAACATCAAGTCAACCACCGACGAAATATTTGAATGACTGCGTGGTCAA
>DJUI01000079.1 GCA_002438305.1 Staphylococcaceae bacterium UBA6286
GCGGTCAAATCATATCAGCAAATATCAGACAGCCATCTAGTGGCTGTACATTAAAGGGGGATATATAAATGAAAAAAATAGGTATTGGTTTAGCGGCAGCAGCTATTTTATTAGCAGGTTGTGGCAACGCAGATTCAAAAACGGATAAAAAATCAGGCTCAAGCGAGAAAAAAGTAGAACAGACGCTAAAACTTAACCTGGGTGGAGAACCTTATACACTGGACCCGGCCTTCGCGTCTGATACAACATCTTGGTGGGTCATCGACAGCATTTACAGCGGTTTATATCGTAAAGGTAAAAACGGTGAGCCTCAGCTTGACTTAGCTGAAAAAGCAGATGTCTCTGAAGATGGCAAGACCTATACATTCACGATTAAAGACAACCTGAAATGGTCAGACGGTAAAGAACTGACAGCGAAAGATTTTGAATATGCATGGGAACGTGTCCTGAATCCGAAGACAGCAGCATACAGTCCTTCAACGTTCTATTTCATTAAAGGAGCAGAAGCGTATAATACAGGTAAAGGGAAACTAGAAGACGTCGGTATCAAGACGATCGATGACCACAAACTACAAGTTGAACTGAAGGATCCGATTAGTTTCTTCCCTAAAGTACTGACCGGAGCAGCAGCCTATCCAGTGGAAAAAGAAGCAGTAGCTAAAGGGAAAGACTGGGCATCTAAAGCAGAGACACTTGTCTCTAATGGACCTTTTAAACTGAAAAACTGGAAACATAATGATTCACTGGATATTGAAAAGAATGATCAATACTACGATAAAGATAAAGTGANNCCAAACTAAGCGGCGTCAACTTCCGGATGGTTGCTGATCCAAATACAGAATATCAGCTTTATAAGAGCGGTGATCTGGATCTTCTGGCATCTGTCCCGGCTGATATTCTGAAAAGTGTCAAAGACAGCAAGGAACTCGTCAGCTATGAGAACTTCTCAGTCGGTACTTATTCATTCAATGTCAACAAAAAACCAGTAGACAATAAAAAAATTCGTCAGGCATTAAGCTACGCGATCGACCGGCAGTCATTTGTTGAAAATGTCTTAAAAGGCGGCCAGAAACCAGCGTACGGTTATGTGTCATATGGCGTTAAAGGCGCAGACGGCAAAGACTTCCGTGAAGAAAGTAAAAAGTACTATGAGTATAATCCTGCAAAAGCAAAACAACTGTTAAAAGAAGGATTGAAAGAAGAAGGGTTAACAGCTTTACCGAAATTGACGCTGAAAACAAACAGTGAAGGCATCAACAAAAAATCAGCAGAAGTGATCCAGGAAATGCTGAAACAGAATCTTGGTATTGATGTCAGTATTGAAGGACAGGAATGGAAAACATATATCGATACATTTAAGCAGAAGAACTTCCAGCTGGCACGTATGGGCTGGGGCGGGGACTTCCTTGATCCATACCCGGTACTTGCCTTATATGCATCAAACAGTTCAAGCAACTTCACTAACTGGAAGAATAAAGAATTCGATGCATTACTTGACCAGTCACTGAAAACAACAGATGACCAAAAACGTCTTGAATTGCTGCATCAGGCAGAAGCTATTCTGATGGACGAACTCCCGATTCTGCCAGTGAACTTCGGTTACTCCAATACACTCATTAAAGAAAACGTGAAGAATGTCAAAACAGATGCTTTAAGTCGTCCTAATTTTATCTATGCAGAGAAAGAATAGAAATAACTGAAAGAGACATAAGAAGTAGAGAAGGTGAGACAAAAGTCTACGTTTCTTTGAAACCGAAATTTTTAGAAAGTAAAGAACCAGGCCTTAAGGGCATTCGTCGTTCACCAGAATTCTCAAACCGTTAATTTATTAAAAGATGACAAGCACCTCTTGGAATTTCCCCAAGAGGTGCTTGTTGTATATTTATTGATGGCAATCCCTTGAAGGATCAGCTAAAAGTAATAAATCTATAGGTAATTCCTCTAAAGTGAAGCCGCTTTGAGGGATGCTTTCGATGACGATCCAACGGGTAAAGTGATCATGAGAGTTAATAGTAAATCATAGGAGAGATCATTATGTCAGTAGAAAAATTATTTGAACCACTTGTTTTAAGTAACGGTGTAACGATTAAAAACAGATTATATAAAGGGGCGATGAGTGAGGGTATGGCTGATAAAACACATCGGCCGACAGAAGCACTCGTCAATGCCTATAAACGTTGGGCAGATGGCGGTATCGGGATGTCACTGACAGGGAATGTCATGATTGATAGACGTTACCTTGGTGAACCGGGGAATGTCGTCATTGAAGATGATAGAAATTTAGATATGTTAACGCGCTGGGCAGAAGCGGGTGGACGTAATGACAGTCATATTTGGATGCAGATTAATCATCCAGGTAAACAAAGTCCGAAGTCTGTATCGAAGCAGCCGATCGCACCGAGTGCTATTCCCATTGGAGGAGATGCAGGCAGTGCATTCAATCCGCCGCGTGAGATGACCGTCAATGAAATCAAAGAAACGATTGAACGTTTTGTCACAGCAGCAGTAGTCGCGAAGCAGGCCGGGTTTACAGGTGTTCAAATTCATGGTGCGCATGGTTATTTAGTGAGCCAGTTCCTATCATCAAGAGATAATCGCCGTTTTGATGCGTACGGCGGGACATTAGAACGACGGATGCAATTTTTAATTGATATTTACACAGGAATGAGAGAGGCACTGGGCAATGACTTCCCAATCAGCTTAAAGATCAACTCAACAGACTTTAATGACAAAGGATTCTCATTGGATGATTCTATTGCAGTGATTAAAAAAATGGTTGAATTAGGAATCGACCATATTGAAATTTCAGGGGGAGATTACGAGAAACCTGAGATGATGGGTGATGGTGAAGTATACTTCTTAGATTATGCGAAACAAGTCAGTGAAATAGTAGATGTACCTATCTCAGTCATCGGTGGATTCCGAAAGCGAGAAAGTATGGTTGATGCGATGACGAATACAAATGTAGCGATGATTGGTATTGCACGACCACTTGTGTTAAACCCGGAACTGCCGAATCAATTACAGAATGGAACATACGAGGATATGACGATTCCGAGACTGACGACCAAAATAAAAGCAATTGATAACATGTTAGGCGGATTTATCGGGATTGCCTATTATGAGCAGCAAATCAGAAGGCTTGGGAATGACCAAACACCTGTCGTCCATACGAATGCCTGGAGTCCATTATTTGATTTAGCTAGAGTTCATGGCACTCGAGCATTTACGAAGAGAAGAAGATAATAATCATCCGAAATGCAGCTGCATTTCGGATTTTTTAATATATTTAATGAGTCAATCCATATTCATACGACACGCCTAAATGGTCTCTTAATGTTTCGCCTTCATATGCTGTATGGAATAATCCGCGTTCCTGCAGTATAGGGACTACGAGTTCTACGAAATCTTTAATACCATCATGTGATGAGTCGGGGACGATTGAGAAGCCGTCTGTGGCATCGGCTAGATACCATTCTTCTAAGAAGTCAGCGACCATTTCAGGAGTGCCGACAACTACCGGGTGGTAGTTAATCACACCGTTCGCAAGTACATCTTTCACTGACAATCCTGTCTTTAATAATTCGAATGCTTTTTCTGAACGAGGGTCTATGGGTGATGGATACATTTGATTGATTAAACCTTGAGGTAACGGTTTGGTCATATCTATTGTATTGACGCTTAGTCGTAAACCAACCATATGACCTAAGTATTCAACATGATGTGCTGTTTCTTTCGGTGCAAATTCCTGCATCATATAGCGTCGTTCCATTGCTTCTTCTTTTGTCTTACCGATTGAGAACATAAATCCTGCGAACATTTTGATGTCATCAGGGTTACGGCCATGAGCTTCGGCACTGTTACGCAGCATCATCCGGTGGAGTTTTGCTTCTTCTTTCGTAAATGGATTGGCATAAACCCCTGATGCGAATCGACCAGCGAGTTCCAGCCCTTTTTCACCGCCTCCTGCCTGGAAGATAGGCGGCTGCCCTTGCGGTGAGGCAGGGATCGGTAGCGGCCCTCGCGTCTGATAATATTTGCCTTTATAGTTTGCGAGTTCGACTTTGGACATGTCGACATATTGCCCGGTTTCCTTGTTATGAATATAAGCATCTTCACCAAATGTACCCCACAGTGTCTGAACAGCTTCGATGTGTTCTTTAGCCATATCATAGCGAGTATCACGATCGGGTAGCGGTCTCCCGAAGTTTGCAGCAGCTTCATGATTAGAAGTCGTCACAGCATTCCAACCCATGCGTCCGTTACTGATGACGTCTAATGTCTTTAATGTACGTGCTAAGTTGTAAGGTTCAGTATAGGTGGTTGAATAAGTAGATACGAGCCCGATACGCTTTGTTTCACGTGCAACAGCCGCTAACGCGATGGTCGGGTCCATCGGGTGTATTGGAGAATTCGTTGATAGATCATTCGGTAATGCAGGTGTATCAGCAATAAACAGCGTATGGATTTTACCCTTTTCAGCCATTTTCGCATTTTCCACATAGTAATCCATATTCGTATAGGCATCTGCCACAGCACCCGGCATGCGCCACGTCTTAAATTCGCCGCCATATCCAGATACCATCTGTAAAGCCAGTTTCATCTTGCCATCTCTTTGATTAATCGTCATCATAAAGCTCCTTCTTTGTTTGAGTTATCGTAGTATAAATTATATACTGATAGGTAAGTTTGAGAAGANNTAAGTACTATTTTTAGTACTATTGTACGAGGACGGGGTTTGAATGGCGAAAATTTGTAAGTATGGATTTGATGATTCTACTATTGTAAATAAGCGAGATCTATACGGCATTGGATTTACACAAAATTTATTATCCGGCCGCTGGAAATACTTTATTTTATGGTTTTTAAAAGAGGACACGAAGCGGTTTAGTGAGATTAAACGATTTCTATCCGGTATTTCGCAAGGGTCTCTTACGAAACAACTAAAAGAGTTGGAAAGTGACGGCCTGATTCATCGTGAAGTATATCCAGAAGTACCACCACGTGTCGAATATTCACTGACTGAGATGGGGCTGGAAATTTTACCTATAT
>DJUI01000061.1:0-325 GCA_002438305.1 Staphylococcaceae bacterium UBA6286
CAGATCAAGCAATATGCAGTCATAGTCTTGATTCAGAGCACTCTGTAGACCAGAATTTCCATCATTGACGATATCAACCTTGTAATTTTCATGGATCAGTTCTAATTCAATGAACCGCGCTAAATTATGTTCATCTTCAACAATCAATATCTTTTTCATCATCCATCTCTCCTTCAATTATTAATCAAATCATAACAATAAATTTTTTTCAATAAAACAAAAAAACCTGACGTTACCGTCAGGTTGATGGGCATAAAGGGGGTTACTAGAAAATGACTCCCGATTAGAGGGGGAACTCTTTTAATTGAGAATCATTGTCAATTAA
>DJUI01000061.1:492-7468 GCA_002438305.1 Staphylococcaceae bacterium UBA6286
CTGCCGAAAAATGCCGTCGAACCCATCGCATGACCACTCGGAAAACTAAATCCAGTAATATCAATCAATCGCAGCAGCGTTGGTCTCTCTCTATCGAAAATATTTTTTAGCAGCGGATTAAGCGTCCCTGAAATAATCATTGCTAGAGTAAAGAATAAGGCATCTATTTTCATCCGTTTCAGCATTAAATAACAGATCACCATAAGAGACATCACCACCATCGCCCAGACTTCCCCCATTTTGGTAAACCCGAGCATAATGGATGTCGTGATAAAGCTCGCAGAAGAATAGATAAATTCGTATACTTCCTTATCAATCCATTTTCCTAGACGGGATTCATGGAAAAATGCGATCATTCCGAAGATCATCGTGAATATGATGATTAAAGTAATCCTTTGTACTCTAGACATAATCGTACTCCTTATCTGGCATCATCCAATATTTTTTGCAGCAGCTCTTCAGGTGTGTATGTCATCTGAGCTTCGTTCATCGCAGCAATGACAGCTGATCGGTCTTCTTCCAATTGATTCAGCTCAGCAATAAGTGATTCACTGGTCAGCTCACTTTCCTGTAAGACGCGTGCATAACCTTGCTGCTCAAACAGTTTCGCATTATCAATCTGATCCCCCCGGCTCTGATCAAGACCAAGCGGAATAAGCAGCATCGGTATTCGGAGACTTAAAAATTCAAAGATAGCATTGGATCCTGCTCTAGAGACAATGGTATCTGTGACAGCAAATAAATGCGGTAATTCTTCTTTGACAAACATAAACTGCTTATAGCCAGGTTGATTAAGTGCGCTGTCTTCCAACCCATTACCTGTGATATGTATGATTTGATAACAGTCAAGCAGTACAGCTAAATGAGTTCTAATGGTCTCATTGATATGCTTAGAACCAAGTGAACCACCCATTACAAGAAGAACTTTTTTTTCGTCATTGAAACCTGTCAGCCTGTATCCTTCATCCTTATTACCGGTAAAAATTTCTTTTCTGACTATTCCGCCCACATAATCCGATTTATCTTCTGGAACATACTTCAATGTTTCTATGAATGTTGTATAGCATTTTGTCGCAAATTTTAGAGCAATTTTATTGGCAAGTCCAGGCGTAACATCTGATTCATGAATAATCGTCTTGATCTTCAGCATCTTTGCAGCAATGACGACTGGTACCGTGACAAATCCACCTTTTGAAAAAACAATATCAGGTTTTTCTTTGCGTAGTATTCTGTAGGCATCAACGACACCTTTTTGCACTTTGATGATGTCTTTAGCATTCTCCATTGAAAAGTAACGGCGCAGTTTGCCGCTGGATATCCCATAATACTTAACCTCTGGAAATTGTGTCGTTATCATTTCTTTTTCAATGCCTGTTTTAGAACCGATATAAATACAGTCAATTTGTTGTCCAACAGCTTCCGGAATTAGAGCCATGTTGACAGCAACATGGCCAATAGTTCCTCCGCCTGTAAAAGCAATCTTCACAGTTTCACCTCAATTATTTCATTGTTTTTATATACTTCACTGCGCCATTCAGCTGAGTATCATTGTCATTTAACTTATCCCTTAATAATTCAGTAAATTTGACAGTAGCATCTCCCGTCATTTGTCCCGTCACAGCTAATCCCTCATCTATCTGGAACTGCTGGATGCTGAGTGTTGTCTCCTCATCAAACGTCTTATCGACCTTACCAGGATCATAACCTAGAGCTTTTAAGCCAGTTTCGAGAGATTTAATTTGAGAGTTAGATTCCCCTTCAACGTATACTTCCTCAGGATCAAGAATATGGATGTTGGCGTATGCCGGCAGTTCAATTTTCTTGTCAGGTGCTATTCCTTTTTTATGAATCCACGTTTTGTCAGGTGTCAGCCATTTCATTTGAGTATACTTCAGCATAGAATCATCTTTAAACGGCGCAGCTGTTTGAACAATCCCTTTGCCGAATGATTTCGTACCGACGATATCTGCTTTGTCGTGATCATTCAGAGCAGCAGCAAATACTTCAGAGGCACTTGCAGATCCTTCATTCATAATGATGACAGTTGGTAGATCTTCAGTGATTGGATTTACTGGATTCTCAGCTACATATGATTTCGCTTTCTTATCGTTAGCCTCTGTATAGAAGAGGACATCTCCTTTGTCGATGAACTCATTGGCCATTTTACCTGCTTCCTCAAGATAGCCGCCAGGATTATTACGAAAATCAAGAATCAGTTTCTTCATGCCTTCCTGATCCATTTTCTTCAGTGCTTTGTTGAATTCTGCCGCAGTTCCTTCCTGGAATTTAGTCACGGTAATAAGCGCCACTTTATTTTTCAGCATTTTAGTTTCAACACTATCCAAATGGATGGTATCTCTTTTGATTTTGACATCGAATGGATCATCTGTTCCACGCTTGATTGTCAATGTCACTGTCGTTCCTTCTTTGCCACGAATTTTTTTGACGACATCGACACTTGACATACCTTTAGTGCTCTTACCATTGATTTCCACAATCTCATCGTTAGCCTGAATACCTGCCTTGTCAGCCGGTGCCCCTTTAATTGGGCTGGTAATAATGATTTTATCACCTTCTTCACCCATTTCAGCACCGATACCTTGGAAATCGCCGCTCATGGAATCACTAAATTCCTCCTGCTCGGATTTGGTCATATATTCACTGTATGGATCATCAAGACCATTAACCATTCCCTTAATCGCACTATCTACTAACTTTTCTTTGTCCACTTCCTTGTAATACTGAGAGTTCAGCGTATCGTATACCTGGTACAACTTGATAAATTCCGCCCGTTTTGGAGACTGTTGATTATATACATTATCGATACCGCCCAGCATTGCGAAAGCTGTCACAGCTGCAGTGACAATGATAGCTGTCAACAGCAGCATTATAAATCTGAAAAGACTGATGGTTACTTTTTTTTCCTTGCCTTCTACCTCATGCTCTTTATGCTCATTATTCAAATTTTTCACATCCAAATTAATTTATAAGTCATTTTATCAATATAACGATTAAAACGAAAGTTTTCTACATAAAAAGACACTTCAATAATGGAATTTCCATTCATTTGAAGTGTCTTAAATGAGCAGTTAAAACTTGCGCCATTCCTCGTACTGTTCATAAAGGTCATCAAAAACCGACAGCTGCATCTGAGCCGAGCCATAATTCTCAATGTAATCTGACAGACTGTGATAGTCTGCTTCGTCCTTAGGGAACATCAAATCGTTGAATACTTCATCAGCAAAATCACCTTTTGACCCTTTAGCGCCTCTCAGCGTAAGAATATACTGATAAAAGGAAAATGATTTGCTCATTAGTTGACTTCTATTTTAAGGACAGTGGATGTGGCTTTGATCAGCTGGGCAGTATCAACAATATCAATTTGTTTGATCACATCACTGTTCGTGATAATAACAGGTGAAATAGCTGATGAAGCTTTCTGCTTGATCAGCTCAATATCAAATTCCACAAGTTCATCACCGACAGAGACTTTATCTCCCGCTTTGACTTTAGTTGTGAATCCTTCACCATTCATGGCGACAGTTTCAAGTCCGATATGCAGCAGCAACTCAAGTCCANNGCATGTTTTGTCGGGAAGACATTGACGACTTCACCTTCAATCGGTGCTACTAATTTACCTTCCGAAGGATCGATACCAAATCCTTTACCCATCATTTCTTGGGCAAACACTGGATCTGGAATATCTGCTAGTTTAACGTAGTTGCCTGAAATCGGTGCTTTAACTTCAATGGTTTTTGAAGCTTCTTCACCTTTACCAAATAATTTTTTGAACATATGCCAGGTCTCCTTCACATGATAGTTATGATTTGAAATGTCCTATAAGGTCACTATACCCTAATTCTTCAAGTTTATCGTATGGAATAAACTGAACGGCTGCTGAATTAATGCAGTAGCGTAATCCACCGGTTTCTTTAGGACCATCATTGAACACATGACCTAAGTGACTATTTGCTGAATCACTTCTGACTTCAGTTCTCACCATCCCATGGGATTTATCAACGAGTTCAATTATCTCATCATCTGACAAGGCTTTGGAGAAGCTGGGCCAGCCGCAGTTGGATTCAAATTTTTCTTCAGAAGTAAACAATGGCTTTCCACTAATTTTATCAACATAGATCCCTTTTTCAAAATGATTCCAATATTCGTTTTGAAAAGGCGGTTCTGTGCCGTTCTGCTGAGTGACGATATATTCCAGTTCATTTAAGTCATCTATATTCTTCTTAAGCATTTGAATTCCCCCAGTGCTGTTGTATGAACGCTTTTCTGCCAGAGCGTTCCTGATAGTTCTGATAATGGTCAGGATCTTTCTGATAGTAATCCTGATGGTAATCTTCTGCTGGATAGAAATTTTTGTAAGGAATGACCGGTGTCACAATCGGACTGCTGAAAATATGTTTTGCATCCAGCTCTTCAATCAGTGCATGGGCTGTCTCCTGCTGCACGCTGTCATGATAGAAAATAGCGGGTTCATAACTTTCCCCGCGGTCATAGAATTGTCCGGCCGCATCGGTCGGATCAAACGTCTTGAAGAATACTTCCAGTACTTCTTTATATGAGATGACCGTCTCATCAAAAGTAATCTGCACCGCTTCACGGTGACCGGTCGTATTGGAGCACACTTCCTTGTATGTCGGATTCTCAACATGTCCTCCGCTGTAACCTGAGATTACTGATTCTACTCCGTCATACTGATGAAACGGTTTGACAAGACACCAGAAACAGCCTCCTGCTAATGTTGCTACTGCCATAAATATCACTCCTTTATTGTTATGTTAAAGTGCCAGCCTGCCTGATTAATATGAGTAAGCTCCAAACTAGCAGCCTGAAATTCAATAGGTGGCATTTCATAATAAAAACATTCATTTTTAACATCTAATGAAACATTATCCGGCAGATCACCAAACTGCTTAATGACATTTAATGTCTGTTTTTTGGACAATGGCAGCTTGGCTACTTTGACTTTGTCTATATCCAGTCTAAGTTTATTATGACCAATGACAACAGGTGTCGTCAAAATATTTGTTTTTACCGGTTGCCCAAGAAGTTCACTGTTCTGTATGATTTTCAGCTGATCACCCGACAGGATCTGCTGTGTTGTTGTTGTGTTCTGCTGCTGTATGAAGTAATTGATTATCTCAGGCTTCAGCGTCACCGTATTGCTACTTTCAAGCGGTCGCTCTTCTTCTACTTGAAATGATTCAGGAGTTTCAGTCAATAGCTGATTCAACCACAGTCCGGTAATGATATTGAACAACAGAAGGCCCGCAAATAGTATCATCCATAGGTTGAACTTAAACAGCTGTGTCATCCAAATAGTCCTGAATTTGTTTTTTGACGTCATCAGCGACTTGCTGCAGCGATTTTTCTTTGAAAATGTCAGGTGACAACGGCTCAAATATATGAATATTGACGTGGCCAGGAACCATGCGTTTACTGTCGTACTGCTCCATTATCTTTGACGTACCGCTGATCGCCACTGGGATGATCGGAACGTGTGCCGATTTTGCGAGCTTGAACGAACCTGATTTGAATTCGCCTAATCCGTTGCCTTTACTTCGACTACCTTCCGGGAAGATCATAACGCTGTGTCCTTCCTTGAGCGAAGCAACGCCGTCTTTAATCATCTGCAGTGACGACCGGCGATTTGACCGGTCAAGATAAATACAGTTAAGCAGCATCATCCAGCGATGAAGAAACGGGATTTTTTTGACTTCAATTTTTGAGACAAAACCAAACGGCTTGTCAATCGCATGAATCAGTACAGGAATGTCAAAGTTTCCTTCGTGGTTGCTGACAAATAGCACAGGTTGACCATTATCCACATTATTGCCGGTCACTGTCACAGTAACTCCTGCACTATTCAGTACACGGCGTGCCCAGTTTTTAGCCATCAATACTGTATAGCGGTCTTTTTCATTGACGGTAGTCAGCAATTGTTGATTGCGTTCCATTTCATTGACTTTAGTCGTTGCGAGTGCCGCATAACCGACAATCACACCAATGGTTTTGATCATTCTAAACATCATTTCTCCTAACGAGATGCATGAATTTGTGCGGTGGCTGATTATTGTCAACCGATCCCTCTTCAATAGACTGAACATTCCAGTCATTAAATGAATACTGAGGAAAGAACGCATCTCCCATATATTTTTCTTCAATTACCGTGATATACATATCATCCACCATATCCATGGTCTGTTCGTATAGATTCTGCCCACCAAATATGAAGACGTGACCTTCAAGTTCAGCAATGTCATCAAGGGAATGAATGACTTCAATTCCTGGGGCATTAAACGATTGATCCCTGGTCAGTACAACATTACGACGATTAGGTAATGGTTTNNTACCGAGGGAAAGATAAGTATGTCGCCCCATGACGATTGTGTGGTTTGTCGTTAACTGTTTGACTCGTTTCAAGTCGTCGGGGAGGTGCCATGGCATTTTGTTGTCATAGCCGATCACTAAATTCTGGTCGTGACATACAATAGTTGATAACATATGGATCTCCTTTATACGGCGATAGGTGCCTTGATTGAGGGATGTGCTTTGTAATTTTTAACTGATAAATCTTCATATTCCAGATCGAACAGCGATTTATCAGAGAGTATTTCGAGCTGCGGCGGTGGAAATGACTCGCGGGACAGCTGCTCTCTAACCGCTGAGATATGATTGCTGTATATATGAGCGTCGCCCATCGTATGGACAAATTCTCCGACCTCAAGATGACATTCTTTTGCCACTAAGTGTGTCAGCAGACTGTAACTTGCGATATTGAACGGTACACCAAGAAAGACATCAGCACTGCGCTGATAAAGCTGACAACTCAGTTTACCGTCCTGCACATAAAATTGAAACAAAGTATGGCAGGGCGGTAAAGCCATCGTATCGATTTCACCAGGATTCCAGGCAGAAACAATATGCCGCCTTGATGACGGATTGGATTTGATATTGTCAA
>DJUI01000012.1 GCA_002438305.1 Staphylococcaceae bacterium UBA6286
ATACGGAATTGAAGATATCCGTCACTTCTATACGGATGACCTCAGATTCCTTGAACAGTTCAAAGCAGTAGAAGATGGAGGTAGTGAACATGTTAGTCAGTAAAGAATGGCTGAATGAATTTGTCCGCGTGAATGTGCCGGTTGAGGAACTGGCTGAGAAAATCACGAGAAGCGGCATTGAAGTAGAAGAGATCACCGATTACAGTCAGGATATCAAAAATCTGGTCATCGGCCATGTTCTGACGAAAGAAAAACATCCAGATGCCGACAAGCTGAATGTTACGACTGTGGATGTCGGCGAAGAGACGCTGCAGATTGTCTGCGGTGCACCGAATGTCGAAGCGGGCCAGTATGTCATCGTCTGTAAGCCGGGCGGTCGTCTGCCAGATGGGATCAAGATTAAGCGTGCGAAGCTGCGCGGTGTTGAATCTAATGGGATGATCTGTTCGTTAGGCGAGCTCGGTATTCCGAAGAATCTGGTGCCTGAACAGTATGAGACAGGGATCTTCAACTTCCCGGAAGAAGTGACACCGGGGACAGATGCGCTTGAAGCGTTGTTCCTTGCGGATGCCGTGATGGAGTTCGGTCTGACTCCTAACCGTGCAGATGCGATGAGCATGCTGGGCTCTGCCTATGAAGTCAGCGCCTTATATGAAGAAGAAATCGAGTTCCCTGAAGCGGAATTAGAGGAGTCCGGGAATGCAGCAGATACGTTTGCGATTAAAATAGATGATGCCGATGCATCGCCTTATTATGCGGCACGTGTCGTTCAGAATGTGATCATCAAGCCATCACCGACCTGGATGCAGATGCGTCTGATTAAAGCGGGTGTTCGTCCGATCAATAATGTCGTCGATGTGTCGAACTATGTCATGATGGAACTCGGTCAGCCGCTTCATATCTTTGATGCCGACAAAATCGGTTCTAGTGAAATTGTCGTCCGCTATGCCGAGGCAGGCGAGAAGATGACGACGCTTGACGATAAGGAACGTACGCTTACTGCTGACGATATTGTCGTGACAAACGGCAGCACACCGATCGCGCTTGCCGGTGTCATGGGCGGCGATTTCTCTGAAGTGACAGAGAATACGAAGAACGTCGTCATTGAGTCTGCACTCTTCAATCCGGTCAATGTCCGTAAGACGTCACGTCAGACCGGTCTTCGTTCAGAGGCATCCAGCCGTTTTGAAAAAGGTATCGCACCTGAACGCGTCAATATGGCGCTTGACCGTGCGGCATTCTTATTGCAGGAACATGCTGCGGGGAATGTGCTCGCTGGTATCGTATCAGCTGGTGAACTGCCTGACCTTGAAGTAACAATTCAGATTACGACGGATGAAGTGAACGGCCTGATCGGATTTGATCTATCGAATACGGAGATCAAGACGATCTTTGAACGTCTTGGCTTCAACAGCCAGGTGGATGGCGATTCATTTAATGTACATGTGCCGACTAGACGCGGAGATATTACGATCAAGGAAGATCTGATTGAAGAAGTGGCACGTATTTATGGTTACGATGAACTGCCGTCAACCTTACCGGTGATGAATGCCAGTAAGCGTGTCGGTCTGACAGCTTATCAGGCGAAACGTCGTGCTGTGAAGCATCTGCTTGAGGGACTGGGTCTGAATCAGGCGATTACGTACGCACTCGTATCAGAGGAAAAAGCACAGCAGTTCACGGACCAGGCACAGGAGACAGTCAAACTGATGATGCCGATGAGTGCAGATCATGCCGTCCTGCGCCAAAGTCTGCTGCCGCATTTAATTGATGCTGTGCAATATAATAATGCGCGTCAGATGAAAGACGTCGCTTTATATGAAATCGGCAATGTCTTCCATGGTCGTGGTTCAGAACAGCCAGTTGAAATTGAGAACATTGCAGGAATCATTACCGGTCACTTCAGTGCAACTGAGTGGCAAGGTAAAGTGGAAGCTGTTGATTTCTATGTCGTGAAGGGCTTAGTTGAAGCGCTTGGTGATAAATTAAGTGTAGATTTCACATATGAACGTGCAGAAATGTCTCAGCTTCATCCAGGGCGAAGCGCACAAGTTTTATTGAACGGCGAAGTCGTCGGTGTTATCGGACAGCTTCATCCACTTGTGGAAGCAGCCCATGACTTAAAAGAGACGTATGTCTTCGAACTGAATTTACAGCGAATCCTTGAAGAGACAAGTGCTGTGAAGTATCACATGATTCCGAAGTTCCCAGGTATCGAACGTGATATCGCACTTGAAGTAGAACGGACGCGTGAGACAGGCGAGCTGATTGATATCATTATGCAGTCAGGCAATAAGTATCTGCAGCGTGCGATGGTCTTTGATGTCTACGAAGGTGAGCATATCGCTGAAGACAAAAAATCTGTAGCGATTCGTATGGAATTCCTGAATCCTGAAGAGACATTGAAGGATGCGGATATTCAGCCGATTGTCGATAAAGTACTTGAGAAATTAACAGCAGCTGGTGCTAAGTTAAGAGGATAAAAAGAAGAGACCTGAAGAGGTCTCTTCTTTTTATCTTAAAGTTTTCTCAAAAGTGTCTGAATACACTATGCAAAAACTGGAATATCGAACTATAATTGAGCTGTAAGCCACTCACTTGAGAAGAGAACCCTGATGAAGAAACCACTTGCTGCTTCAATTACTGCTGCTCTGTTTTTAGTGTCACCATCCAGTATGATTCATGCACAGGAAATACAGCCTTCATTACCTGACTTAACAAATAAAAATATAGTCAGTCAGCTAAAAGCGGGAACATACAACTATAAGGGCATCACCACTAAGTCAACGCATGCGGATGTTCATGTTAAACTGGGTAAAGGTGCAAATGAAATATTGATACGCTCCACTTATAGTGCCGTATTCAGTGATAGTTTCGGTAAGAACTATCACGTGAATATCGATTGATAAGCTGAAGATGATTGATATGAATTTCAGTTACTATGATGAAAATCTGTGATTAATTATAAGTAAGAATAAATGGAATGACAAACGTCACGCAAACAAAATTTGCGTGACGTTTCGTCTTTCATCTATTAATATAATTTCTCAGATGACGGGCTGTATAACTGTCTTCCACTTCAAGTAGTCCTTCCGGTTGCCCGCTATAGAGCAGCTGGCCACCATTATGTCCCGCTTCCGGACCAATATCGATGATCCAGTCCACTTCAGTCATCATCGTCAAGTTATGTTCAATCAAAATCACCGTGTTACCTTCATCCACGAGTTCGTTGAACAGGGTGATAAGGACATGGATATCCTCCTCGTGCAGGCCGGTCGTCGGTTCATCGAAGATAAAGGTCTGGCCGGTAACTTTATCAGTCAGATATTTGCTGAGTTTGACACGCTGGACCTCACCGCCGGATAAAGTATCAAGTGACTGGCCGAGCGTCATATAGTCAAGGCCGGTTGACTGTAAGGACTGCAGGGTGCCGGCAATCAAATCGTGTGACTTGAAGTAATCGATGCCCTCATCGACTGTCAGCTTCAGCACATCTGCAATTGAATAACCGTCAACCGTTGCCTCCAGAACTTCAGGTCTATAGCGTGTACCGTTACAGACTTCACAGATTTGAGTGAAGTCTGCCATATAGGCAAGCTCGGTCTTTAATATCCCCTTCCCCTTACAGTTCGGGCAGGCACCGTCAGAATTATAGCTGAAGAGACTTTTCTTCAGACCTGTCTCCTTGCTGAAGAATGCTCTGACGTCATCGAAAATGCCGGTATAAGTCAGTAGATTCGAACGACTGGATGCATGGACAGGTTTCTGGTCGATGAAAATAACATCCTTTTTCTTCTTGAATCCTGTCTTGATCAATGTGCTCTTGCCGGAACCCGCAACGCCCGTTACGGCTGTGATGACATTCTCCGGAATATCAACTGATACATCCAGCAGATTGTTCTTCGTGATATGCTCAAGGGAGATAAATCCTTTGACCGGTCGCGGTTTTTTCAGTTGATGATACTGTCTGAGCGCATGTCCTGTCGCCGTATCTGACTCAAGCAATTCGGCATAGCTGCCTTCAAAGGTAATAGTTCCCCCGTTTTTACCGGCACCCGGACCGATATCAATGATATGATCAGCTGTCTTGATGATATCAGGGTCATGTTCAACCACGAGAACGGTATTACCTTTGTCGCGGATAGAGCGGATGATGTCATTGATGTTTCGGATATCTTCAGGATGCAGTCCGACACTCGGTTCATCGATAATGTAGACGAGGTCAGTGAGCGGACTGTTTAAATGACGGATCAGCTTAATCCGCTGTGATTCACCGCCTGATAATGTCGGTGTCTCACGGCCAAGTGTCAGATAGCCGAGACCGATTGAAATGAGTGACTCGAGCTGTTCCCGTAGCGGTTTGATGATATAGGCTGCTTTGTCATCATGAATAGCATCCAGAAATACCACGGCTTCGTGAATTGTCATATTGGTGAAGTCAGCAATATCAAGATCATTGATTTTCACACTTAATATACGCTGACTCAGCCTTTTGCCGTGACAAGTCGGGCAAGCTTTCTCAGTGACGACACGATTGACCTCATCAAGCCAGCGTTTTTTCTCGAAGCCGTCATTGATGAGAAAATTGCGGCGGAAGCGGGGAATGACCCCTTCAAATTTGGCTGTCTTCGGCCATTTTTCAGGTGCGTCCTTCAGCCGCTTCGGCTCCGTATAGAGCAGGATATCCATTTCTTCTTTCGTGTAGTCCTTCAGTTTCTTATCGTTATCAAAGAAGCCGGAATACGTATAGCGTTTACCACGCCAGTGTCCGGGACCAAATGTCGGGAAATTGATAGCATGTTCATTCAGTGATTTATCGTAATCCAGCAGTTCATTGATATCAATGTCTTCAACGTAACCAAGTCCCTGGCAGGTCTCGCACATCCCTGCCGGATTGTTGAATGAGAACTCGTTGGAATAGGCAACGAACGGCTGGCCGACACGTGACCATAGCAGCCGGACCGCTGNNTTACCACCGAGCCGCTTCTGACTGATGACCATGGATACAGGCAGATTCTGTATGACATCGACATCCGGTTTCGCGTACTGCGTCAGCTGATACTGGATATATGATGAATAGGTCTCATTCAGCAGTCGCTCTGATTCAGCTGCAATCGTACTGAAGACAAGTGAAGACTTCCCTGAACCGGAACGCCCGGTAAAGACGGTCAGTTTGTTCTTCGGGATTTCAACATTGATATTTTTAAGGTTGTTCTGGCGCGCACCTTTTATGATGATAGAGTTCATAGAATGAAATTCCTTTCACATGAGATGATTTTACTTTCTTCTTTTCCCTATTTCCTTAGCAATATAC
This sequence comes from Staphylococcaceae bacterium UBA6286, assembly GCA_002438305.1. Taxonomy (GTDB): domain Bacteria; phylum Bacillota; class Bacilli; order Staphylococcales; family Staphylococcaceae; genus Macrococcus. Next base: position 5,315 of record DJUI01000012.1, read on the forward strand.
CATAGCAGGTAGGCAATGATGCCGAGACCTGCGCCGTAATAGATCGGTTCCTTTATGACCGCTTCCTTTCGACTAGATTAAGTGCTTTTGCTCTGTTTTTGAAGTCTTTCTTGGTAATGTTGTCGAGACGATTGACACCGTAGCGCTGGATGATTTTTGCTGCCTGCAGATCGACTTTAGCTGATGCGCCTTTATAGACATCCATCGTCAAGTCCTTTTCAATAGCATCCATATGTTTAACGAAAGCATAGCGGGAGATGATACTAGCTGCAGCGATGGCGATAGATTTGCTCTCTCCTTTAGTCTCAAATTTGGTCTTCATAGGCAGTGTTGGTGGGGTCAGGATATAGCGGTTATAGACCGGCTCAACGGCAAACTGGTCGATAACGATATAATCCAGTGTTTCTTCATCAATTTTATTCAGCACATTGATGATTGCCTGATTATGAAGGACTGCCTTCATCTTGACCTGGCTCCAGCCTGCTGCTTTACGCTCGTTGTATTTGACGTTATCAAGCACGAGCAGCGAATGCGGTAAAAAAGTGATGATGTTTTCAGCAAGCTGGCAGATCGTCGCATCATTCAACTTTTTAGAGTCCATGACGCCGAGTTCTTTTAAGATCAATGCATGTTCCTTGCTGACATAGGCTGCACAGACGGTCAGTGGACCGAAATAATCGCCGGATCCTGCCTCGTCAGAACCGATGCAGTTGAAGTGGTCATAGTCTAAAGCGGATGTGACCGTACTGACAGCGGGTTTATTCGGGAGGTCGCCGAGCAGCTCAGCCCCAAGTGTTTCGGCATCTTTCCCTTGGATCATCACTTTTTTTGATTGATAGATGGAAATCGTATGGCCCTGTACTTTAGTGCGTGCTGTCATACCGTTTGGCAGGCCCGTTTTTTCGAAGGAAAATCGCTTCAGCAATGTGTTGATATCTTCTTGGTTCATGATTTTGACTACTGTACTCAATGTAAATCCCTCAACAGTCGTATTTTTATTGTGTATTCATTATAAAAAATGGTAACATATAAAGTAAATGACGAACAGTGGAGTGGACCATATGGGTGAATTTAAAAATAGAATAACCGTTACGATATATGATCAACATTACACGATAATCGGGGAAGAAGAACCGAGTCATATTAGACACGTCGCAGGACTGGTTGATATGAGGATCAGAGAAGTCTCTAAGTACAATGCCGGTCTCGATACATCCCGTAAAGCTGTGCTGACGGCGGTCAATATTATGGACGATTATGTGAAGCTGCAGGAGAAATACGAAGACCTGCTGGCAAAATATGAGTCGGAAGGTCAGGGTCCGGTCAATGATTGATATTATTTTATTATTCTTCCTTGTTCTGGGTGCTGTCATTGGACTCAGAAGAGGATTTATTCTGCAGTCAATGCATTTAATAGGTACGATCGGTTCGCTGATCATCGCACGTATTTTCTATAAGGAGCTTGCCGAGAAGCTGGATATGATCATTCCTTATCCTTCTGCCAATCAGCAGGCACCTGTTCTTATCGACTGGATAGATAGTGAACATGCGTTTTATAACATTGTCAGTTTTATCTTTATCTTTATTATTAGTAAAGTGATTCTGCAGATGATTGCAACGGTCTTTGATTATATAGCACAGCTGCCGCTTCTCAAGCAGCTGAATGCATGGCTGGGCTCGCTGCTCGGCTTTATCGAAAGCTATATCCTTGTATTTCTGCTGTTCTTTTTTATTGCAATGATTCCTTTACCTTTTATACAGGAGCGTATCGATGGCAGCTTTATTGCTAAGTTCGTTGTTGAATATACACCGATATTGAGCAGCCGTGCCATTCACTGGTTTGAAAATGCCGCGTTCATTCATATTTTTAAATGAAAAGTCATAGGCGGAAGTCTATGACTTTTATTTTGGAGGTCATCACATGACAAAAAAAGACTATATTAAATTACTTGAAACAATCGGACTGTACATGGAACTTAAAGGAGAAAACAGTTTTAAAGTATCCGCCTATCGAAAAGCAGCAGCATCGATTGAACAATCACAGACACCTATCGATGATATTGAGGACTTCTCGGTGCTGCCGGGTATCGGCAAAAGTGTCTCTGAACTACTGGATGAATATAGAGCTGCCGGTCAGTCATCGCTGCTTGATGAGTTGAAGTCACAGGTGCCTGAAGGGCATATCAAGATGCTGAAGATCAGAAATCTCGGTGCCAAGAAAATCGTCAAGCTGCACAAGACGCTTGGCATCACAACTATTGATGAACTTAAACAAGCGTGTCTGGATGGCCGCGTCAAAGAACTCCCGGGCTTTGGAGCTAAAACAGAAGAAACGATTTTAAAAGGCATTGAAGAACTGACGACAAAACACGACTTAAGCATTAACGAAGCAGCCCAACTGTCACTGTATATCAATGAAGCACTGGAACAATGTTCCGCCGTGACGCGCTACCAGGTGGCGGGTAGTCATCGTCGAATGGCTGAATTCAGCAAAGACTTGGACTATATAGTTGAAACAGACCAACCTGAGACAGCAGCTTCTGAAATTGCAGCCATGGCTATCGTGACGCATGTCGAAGTGAGCGGCAGAGAAAAGGTGTCGGTAACGGTTGCCGTTGATGACACTGAAACAGCAGTTGACTTCAGGTTTACAGACGAAGGTGGATTTGCGCAGATGCTCAATCATTTCACGGGCAGCAAAGACCATAATGTGAAGATGCGCCAGCTTGCCAAAGCAAAAAATGAAAAAGTCAACGAGTACGGAATCACGACAGCTGATGGTGAATTGATTCAATTCCCGGCAGAAAAAGACATCTATCAGCATTATGGACTACCGTTCATTCCGCCGGAGATGCGCGATACAGTAGAAGCATTTGATGTCAATCAGCAGGAGATTGTCACGCTCGCTGACATCAAAGGAGACCTTCACATGCATACCACAGCGAGTGACGGAGCTCATGAACTTGAAGAGATGATTGAAGCATGTATCAATAAAGGCTATGACTATATGGTCATCACAGATCATTCAAGAAGTTTAAGAGTGGCCAATGGATTGTCTATTGAGCGACTACTTGAGCAGCAGCAGAAAATCAAGACATTGAATCAAGCGTATTCAGAAATAGATATATACAGCGGTACTGAAATGGATATTCTGTCGGATGGGACACTTGACTTTCCTGACGATGTACTTGCGCAGCTGGACTATGTCATTGCAGCCATTCATCAGTCATTCAGTCAGCCTGAAAGCAAAATTATGGAACGGCTGTTGAATGCCTGTCATAATCCTTATGTGCGGCAGATTGCACATCCGACCGGACGACTGCTTGGCTCAAGAGACGGCTACCCAGTCAATATGGATCAGCTGATTGAGACAGCGAGAGCAACAGGGACAGTCCTTGAAGTCAATGCACATCCAATCAGACTCGACATCAGCAGCAGTGTGCTTAAAGCGCACCCAGGGCTGTCGATTGCTATTAATACAGATGCCCATCATATCGATCATCTGCAACTGATGAAGTACGGAGTCGGTACAGCCATTAAAGGCCATGTCACAAAAGACCAGGTCATCAATACGATGACTCGTGAAGCATTTAGAAAGTGGCTTAAGGAAGGAAAGAACGAAAAATGAACAACAAAGCACTAACCGTTTTAGAATATGACCGCGTCAAAGACCGCGTCTTGACATATGCTCAGAATGAAGTGAGTCATGTGCTGATCAATGCGATGCAGCCATCATCTGATAAAAACTGGATCGTCGATCAGCTTGCTGTTCTGGATGAAGCACGTCTCATTCATATGCAGGGCAGCGAGCCTGGTATGAGTACGCTGACAGCAGTCAAACCATTGACAAAACGGGCGCACATCGGCTCGATGCTCAGCGTCACTGAACTGAACCGTATCAAAAATAATATACGAGTAACCAATCGCTACAAAACGTATCTGCTTAATCTGGCTGAAGGCGGCGACGTCGCACTGCCGATTTTGACTGCCCAGTTTCAGAAACTACCGGTGCTCAGTCATATCAGTGACGAAATTGATGCTAAGTGTGATGAGGTTGAAGTACGTGACAATGCCTCATCAGCACTATATGATATTCGTCAGCAGAAGAAGACCATCAATCGACGCATCAAAGATAAGCTCGACTCCATCGTGCGTTCGCAGGCGAACCAGAAGAAGTTATCAGACGCCATTGTAACGATTCGTAACGACCGCCAAGTCATCCCGGTAAGAAGTGAATACAAACAGGACTTTCCAGGCATTGTCCACGATACTTCGGCATCTGGTCAGACCTTCTATATTGAACCAAACAGCATCATCGAACTCAGCAGTCAGTTGAACGCTGTAGCAGCCCGTGAGAACGAGGAAGTAAGCCGGATTCTGTACGAACTGTCAGCGCTTGTTGCCGAAGCGCATCATGACATCAACTGGGTGACCGATGTCATGGGAGCACTCGATTATCAGCTCGCAAAAGCTAAATACGGTCATTCATTGAAAGGGGTCATCCCGACGATTGAAGAAGAGCGGACGATAGACCTGCCGCTTGCATGGCACCCGCTACTTGACCCTGCAACAGTGGTGAAAAATAGCATTACATTTGGTGATGACATCCATTCAGTCATCATTACAGGCCCGAATACAGGGGGTAAAACGGTAACGTTGAAAACAGTCGGTCTGATTATTTTAATGACTCAGTCTGGTCTCATGATTCCAGCAGCTGAAGGCGCCTCACTCAGCATTTATGATGAAGTGTTTTGTGATATCGGTGATGAACAGTCAATTGAACAATCGTTGTCAACATTTTCAAGTCATATGACAAACATTGTCTCTATTCTGAAGGAAATGGATGAACACAGTCTCGTATTGTTTGATGAGCTGGGCTCAGGGACTGACCCTTCTGAAGGGGCGGCTCTTGCGATGAGTATTCTGGACCGCTGTCTCGAAAAGAATGTCATGACGATGGCAACGACACATTACCCTGAACTGAAAGCATACAGCTATAACCGTGAACATGTGATGAATGCCAGTGTCGAATTTGACGTCGATACGTTGAGCCCGACTTACAAGTTATTGATGGGTGTACCAGGAAAGAGTAATGCCTTTGAAATCTCTAAAAAGCTGGGACTTGATCTGTCGGTCATCAAACATGCGAAACAGCTCATCCATATGGATAATGTTGAAGTCAATGAAATGATCACTGCTTTGGAGCGGAATACACGCCAGGCAGAGAATGACCGCATCAGACTGGAAAACTTGAAAAAAGAAGCGGCGCAGCTTCATCGTGAGCTGTCTGAGCAGTACGAACTCTACAACCGTCAAAAAGAAGCACTGATGGAGCAGGCCAGACAGACAGCGAATGAAATTGTGACAAAAGCTGAAAAAGCAGCAGACGATATCATTAAAGACTTGAAGATGCTGCGTACCGAACAGCAGGGTATTAAAGAAAACGAACTGATCGAGAAAAAAGGGCAGTTCAAAGGCCTCTATAATGAAACAACCTTAAAGAAAGCAGCGCAGCAACAAGTACAGGAAAGCATTGAGCCGGGGGACCATGTCAAAGTGCTGTCCTACGGTCAAAAGGGCGTCATCCTGTCAGTAGACAAAGAAGAAGCGGTCGTTCAGATGGGCATCATTAAAATGAAACTACCGTTATCTGACTTCAAGAAAGAGCAGCCGGAAAAAGACAAGCAGATTCGTGTGGTGCCACGCGTCAACCGCCAGACTATCAAGATGGAACTTGATCTGCGGGGTGAGCGCTATGAAGAGGCACTCAGCCGACTTGAAAACTATCTGGATCAGGCATTACTCAGCAATTACAGTCAAGTGACGATCATTCACGGTAAAGGTACTGGAGCGCTCCAAAAAGGGGTGCAGGACTATTTAAAACGTGCTAAGATGGTAAAATCTTTTCGAGGCGGCATGCCGTCTGAAGGTGGTTTTGGTGTGACAGTGGTTGAACTGAAATAGGAGGATAACTATGTGGAATTTTGACATGTATAAGCTTGCCGTCGTCTTGATCATCGCTGCTGTACTGATGATGATCGGCGGCGTTGTCTACTTATCTTTAAAATAACGAACAACAAAAAGAAGTAATATTCTGAAAATAACTTGACGGAAATTTACTTCTTTTCTATACTATTAATTGAATGAATGGTCATTCATTGGAGAGGGAGAACTAAATTGACTGAAAAACGACAATTGATTATTAATGCAGCTGTAGAAGTCATCGCAGAACACGGCTATCATGGAGCACAAGTATCCAGAATAGCCAAGCAGGCAGGAGTCGCAGATGGCACCATCTACCTATATTTTAAAAATAAGGATGATATTTTGTTCGGTATGTTTGAATACAAAGTAGATCAGCTGATGGCTGCGATGGAACAGACGTTGACAGCCGCTTCTTCTCCAGAAGAACAGCTCAAAATCTTCGTCAGAAATCATGTCGAATGGCTGGCACTTGATCAGTCACTTGCAGCCTGCGTTCAACTTGAACTCAGACAATCTAAGAAAGAGATGAGAAACAGACTGAATCATCTGCTGATTCCGTATCATCGCCTGCTGGAAGAAATTCTTGTCAAAGGGATTGAAGCCCGCGTCTTTGATGATGCGATGAATTTGAAATTTGCGAGACAGCTGGTATTTGGAGCAATCGATGAAGCCGTTTCAACATGGGTAGTCGCAGACTTCAAATATGACATCCTGTCACAGTTTGATGATCTCTATTATTTAATCAATAAAGCAGTCGCAAAGGAGTCGAGCAATGATTAACTTATCAGTAGTCGACCACGTCGGTACGTTGACGATTGACCGTCCTAAAGCCAATGCATTATCAGCGGAACTGATTGCACAGTTATCGGAGCAGCTTGATGCGATTGAGTCAGATCCTGCTATCAAAGTCGTACTGATCAAAGGTGAAGGGAAGTTCTTCTCTGCTGGTGCTGACATCAAGGAATTTACGTCACGCAGTGCAGCAGAACTCGAACAGCAGAGTCACGACACCCATCAAGTATTCAATAGAATAGAACAGTTGTCTGTGCCGGTCATTGCCTTGATCAAAGGCGCTGCATTAGGGGGCGGCCTTGAACTGGCCATGAGCTGTCATATTCGACTGAGTACGATAGAGGCGCAGCTCGGCTTACCTGAAATTAAACTTGGAGTGATGCCCGGCTATTCAGGCATCAGACGCCTTAAATCGTATATCGGCACTGCGAAAGCACTGGAAATGGTATTGACCGGTCAGTCAGTCAATGGTTCTGAAGCAGAAGTGCTGGGTCTTATCACGAAAGTATTTTCGACAGAGGACGAGATGAACCGCTACGCCGAACAGTTGAGCCGCACCATTGCCGGCTACTCAAAAGACTCAATTACAGGCATCATGACTGTCAATGCTGCTGAGGACGCTTTCGCAGGTGATCAGACTGAAGCACAACTATTCGGTAAGATCTTTGATACAAACAACGCAAAAGAAGGTATTGACGCCTTTATCAGCAAACGGCAACCGGATTTTAAATAATACTCACAAAGGGGATGCACAATGAATATTTATGTACTGATGAAACGGACGTTTGACACGGAAGAGCGCATTCAGCTGCAAGGGGACAGAATTGATGAGGACAGTGCGGAATTCATCATCAATCCATATGATGAATATGCGATTGAAGAAGCTGTCAAACTAAAAGAAGCGCATGATGGTGAGATTGTCGTACTGACAGTCGGCCATGAAGAGAGCGAGAAGGAACTGCGGACGGCACTCGCAATGGGGGCGGACCGTGCCGTGTTAATCAATGCTGAAGATGACTATGATGAAATGGACAGCAGCAGCATCGCAAAAGTGATTGCAGGATACGTTGGAGCACAGGACGTTGATATCCTACTCGCTGGTAACGTCGCGATTGACGGCGGCAGCGGCTCCGTTGCGCCGGCAGTAGCAGAACTGCTTGATATTCCTTATGTCACCACTGCAGTAGAACTCACAGTCGACGGCTCAACTGCGCATATTACAAGAGATGCTGAAGGTGATACAGAGAAAGTGACTGTTCAACTGCCATTTTTGATGACCTGCCAGCAAGGTTTGAATGAACCGAGATATCCATCTCTACCAGGTATTATGAAAGCAAAGAAAAAGCCGCTTGATGAAGTCGAGCTGGATGATATTGATGTTGATGATATCACAGCACTGACGACAGTAGAGCATCTATCAATGCCGGAAGACAAAGCAGCTGGACGTATTCTTGACGGGGATCTACATGCACAGGTGGATGAATTAGTCGGTATTTTAATCAATGATAGAAAGATAGTCGGATAAAAAAGGGGATATATCATGACGAAAATATTAACAGTAGCAGAAGTGAAAGATAGTCAGCTGAGAAATGTTTCATTTGAAGCCATTACATTAGGTAAACAACTGGGTGATGTCACAGTGCTGGTCATCAATGGGACAGATGATATGCACCGTCTATTGGCAGCACATGGGGCTGACCAGATTCTTTCGATTGTGAATGATCAGCTGTCATCCTATTCGAACGACGGCTATGCCCAGGCTATCACGGCAGCCCTTGAAGCAGTAGAGCCGGAATATTTGATTCTCGGTCATACAGCGATCGGCAAAGATATTGCACCGAGAATTGCCGTCAGAAGAAACGGCGGCTTGATCACAGACGTCATCGATTATGAGGACGGCAGCTTTAAACGTCCGATTTATTCAGGGAAGGCATTTGAAACTAAAACATTCAACAGTGACTTCAAAGTAGTGACCATCAGACCGAATAACTTTGATGTGCTGGATGAAGCAGGTACCGGCAATGTGGAAACACTTGATGTGGACATCAAAGACTTGCGAACAACGATCAATGAGATTGTCCAAAAAGCAGCAGCGGGTGTTGACTTAGCAGAAGCAAAAATAGTCGTGGCAGGGGGACGCGGTGTCAAATCGAAAGAAGGATTTGAGATGCTGTAGGAACTCGCTGATGTGTTAGGCGGAGCGGTAGGTGCATCCCGCGGTGCGACAGATGCTGAGTACTGCGATTATTCACTGCAGATCGGTCAGACGGGTAAAGTAGTGACGCCCGACCTGTATATTGCCTGTGGTATTTCAGGAGCGATTCAGCATCTTGCCGGCATGAGCAATGCAAAAATCATTGTCGCTATCAACAAAGATCCAGAAGCGAACATTTTCAGTGTGGCAGACTACGGTATTGTCGGTGATTTATTTGAAGTCGTACCGATGCTGACAGATGCTTTCAAATCAGCCAGCGTACAAGCATGAGCAAAGAGGATGACGGTTTAAAGTGACCGTGTTATACTCCATGTATCATTTAAATTTAGGAGGAATTAACAATGGCATTGATTAATGCAACTGATGCAAACTTTGAAGAAAATATTAAAGAAGGCGTTACTTTAGTGGACTTCTGGGCACCTTGGTGCGGACCATGTAAAATGATTGCGCCGGTACTTGAAGATTTAGCAGGAGATATCGATGGTAAAGCAAACATCGTCAAAGTAGATGTAGACGAAAACCAGGCAACAGCCGCTAAATTCGAAGTGATGAGTATTCCAACATTAATCGTCTTCAAAGACGGTCAAGTCGTTGACAAAGTCGTAGGTTTCCAACCTAAAGAACAACTTCAATCAGTTCTTGAAAAACATTACTAAGAAGCGTATATCACGCATAAAAAAGAGCTTCGGCTCTTTTTTATTTTGAATGGGGAATGGCGAATGGAAGATTTTGAAATTAAAATAAGGCAGAAGCTTGCAGTGCTGCCGTTGGAACCTGGCTGTTATTTAATGAAGGACAGACAAGGTGAGATTATTTATGTCGGCAAAGCGAAAAATCTGCGCAACCGGGTGCGCTCTTATTTCAACGGCACACATGATGAGAAGACGACACGTCTCGTCGCAGAAATTCGAGACTTTGAATTTATTGTGACCAGTTCAGAGATTGAGTCGCTGCTGCTTGAACTGACATTAATCAAGAAACATTATCCGCGGTATAACATTATGCTGAAAGATGACAAGAGTTATCCTTTCACCAAGATTACTAAGGAGAAGCATCCAAGACTGCTGGTCACGCGTCAAGTCAAAAAGAATACAGGTAAATATTTTGGACCTTATCCTAATGCTTATTCAGCGCAGGAAACGAAAAAGCTGCTGGACCGCATTATTCCGTTTCGTAAATGCAATCACATGCCGGACAAACTCTGTCTTTACTATCATATCGGTCAGTGTCTTGGACCTTGTGTCTATCCGGTTGAAGAACAGGAATATCAGCAGATGATACAGACGGTGACACAGTTTCTGAATGGGGAAGATGCGACGATTGTCGAAGATTTGCAAAGAAAAATGAATGAGGCGAGCAGTGAACTGAACTTTGAGCAGGCAAAGGAATATAGAGATCTGATCAGTCATATTGAAGCCATCATGTTCAAGCAGAAGATGATGACAGCAGACATGACCGTCCGTGATATTTTCGGTTACAGTGTAGATAAAGGCTGGATGTGCGTCCAGGTCTTCTTTATCCGGCAGGGTAATTTGATTGAACGTAATGTATCGATGGTGCCGCTATTGCAGGATCCGGAAGATCAGTTCTATAATTTCATCGGTCAATTCTATCAGCTGAGCCAAAATATTCTGCCGAAAGAAGTTCATATTCCAGTCGGTCTTGATATTGAGATGGTTCGTTCTGTTGTCGACACAAAAGTCGTGCAGCCTGCCCGCGGACCGAAGCGTGAGATGGTGGCACTTGCTGAGAAAAATGCAAAGATTGCACTGACGACTAAATTTGATATTATCGAGCGCGATGAATCGCGGACGATCAATGCCATCGAGGAGCTCGGACAGGCGATGAATATTCAGACGCCGATTCGAATAGAGGCATTTGACAACTCCAACATACAAGGGGTCGACCCAGTCTCTGCAATGATCACATTCATCGACGGGAGACCCAGCAAGAAGGACTACAGAAAATATAAAATCCGGACGGTACAAGGCCCTGATGACTATAAATCGATGGCTGAAGTCGTGAGAAGACGCTATACTAGAGTGCTTCGTGAAGGGCTGCCGCTGCCCGACTTGATCATTGTTGATGGCGGTAAAGGCCATATGAACGTCATTACCAGCGTACTGGAAGATGAACTCGGACTGGATATACCAGTTGCAGGACTGAAGAAAAATGCAAAGCACCAGACTGCAGAACTATTATACGGAGACAAGGCGGATATTATCCCGCTGAACAAAAAAAGTCAGGCGTTCTATCTGCTGCAGCGGATCCAGGNNTGCAATCACGTTCCACAGACAGACACGCAAGAAAACAGGGCTGCAGTCACAGCTCGATCATATCCCGGGTGTCGGACCAAAGCGGAAAACACAGCTCATTAAACATTTCGGTTCTATTAAACGCATCAAAGAAGCATCGATTGACGAACTGACAGCGCTTGGTATTCCGAAAGCCACTGCTGAAAAGTTGATGGCTGCCCTAAATGAAACATCATAGCAGCCTTGACAGCTCAGGTGAATGACGGTTGGTTTAATCGTATTCTTTCATGGGCACAAGGCTTTTTGTCATGCCCATTGTTATCAGATTTGAAGGCATATTAAATGATAATTATTATCATCGTCCATATGGCAATGAAAAGTGTTACAATAATTTCATAAAGCAAGTCTTCATTTTTTTCTGCTAAATGTAATCGGTTTCTTGATTTCAGAAATCATTAAGCGTAGAATTGAGTGTGTTGATTTGACTTGTCGAAAAAAATTATTAGGGGGGACTTCGCTTGGCGAAATCAGAACAGTCTTTTGCATTACGCAGGTTGCACTCATTGCTTGGTGTACTGCCGATTGGTGTATTCTTACTCCAACATTTATTCATCAACCACTTTGCAATTTATGGTGCTGACAGCTTCAACAAAGCTTCAGACTTCATGGGCAGCTTACCGCTGAAACTACTTCTTGAGACGGTAGTCATCTATATTCCAATATTGTTCCATGCCATCTATGGTGTATATATTGCTTTTACATCGCGCAATAATGTCGGACATTATTCAACATTCCGTAACTGGATGTTCCTGCTTCAGCGTGTGACAGGCGTCATTACATTTCTTTTCATTGCGGTGCATGTATGGCAGACAAGAGTGCAGGCGGCCTTTGGTCAGCACGTTGATTTCAATATGATGCAGAGCATTCTGGAAAATCCGTTTTATTTAGTATTTTATGTGATTGGTGTTTTAAGTACAGTATTCCACTTTGCGAACGGCTTATGGTCATTTNNAGCTCAGAACGAAAAGTCACAGCGCATCATGACTTATGTGTCATTAGTCGTATTCCTGGCAGTGTCAGCATTAGGTTTAACAGCATTATTTGCATTCATTTAATTTAGAGGAGTGGCATATATATGGCAAACAGTAAGGTTATTGTTGTCGGCGGCGGTCTTGCCGGTTTAATGGCAGCGATTAAAGCAGCAGAACAGAATACAAATGTAGAGCTGTTCTCATTAGTACCTGTAAAACGATCTCACTCAGTATGTGCACAAGGTGGGATCAATGGCGCAGTTAACACGAAAGGTGAAGGCGATTCACCGTGGATTCACTTCGATGATACAGTATATGGCGGTGATTTCCTTGCTAATCAGCCACCTGTAAAAGCAATGACTGAAGCAGCACCAGCAATTATTCACTTACTTGACCGGATGGGTGTCATGTTCAACAGAACGCCTGAAGGGTTACTTGACTTCCGTCGTTTCGGCGGTACGCTTTATCACCGTACAGCTTATGCAGGTGCGACAACAGGCCAGCAATTATTATATGCGCTTGATGAGCAAGTGCGCCGCTATGAAGTTGAAGGGTTGATTACGAAATATGAAGGCTGGGAATTCCTCGGTATTGTTAGAGACGATGAAGGCACTTGCCGTGGTATCGTCGCTCAGAATTTGATTGATTCAGAGATTCAATCATTTGGTTCTGATGCTGTAATTATGGCAACGGGCGGCCCTGGTATCATCTTTGGTAAGTCAACGAACTCAATGATCAATACAGGGTCAGCAGCATCTGTTGTCTATCAGCAAGGTGCCACTTATGCGAATGGTGAGTTCATTCAGATTCACCCGACCGCGATTCCAGGAGACGACAAGCTGCGCTTAATGAGTGAATCTGCTCGTGGTGAAGGCGGCCGTGTCTGGACATACAAAGACGGTAAGCCTTGGTACTTCCTTGAAGAAAAATATCCTGACTATGGTAATTTAGTCCCGCGTGATATCGCAACACGAGAAATCTTTGATGTCTGTGTCAATCAGAAACTCGGTATTAACGGAGAAAACATGGTGTATCTTGACTTAAGTCACAAAGATCCTCATGAACTTGATGTGAAACTNNGGCGGAATCATTGAAATCTATGAAAAATTCACAGGAGACGACCCGCGTAAAGTACCGATGAAAATCTTTCCTGCGGTCCACTATTCTATGGGTGGTCTATGGGTAGATTACGATCAAATGACGAATATTCCGGGGCTGTTTGCAGCGGGTGAATGTGATTATTCTCAGCACGGTGGGAACCGTCTAGGAGCAAACTCACTGCTGTCTGCGATTTACGGCGGTATGGTGGCCGGTCCTAACGCGATTAACTACATCAAAAATCTGGACAAATCTTATGAGGATATCCCGACTGAAATCTATGAGCGCCAAGTGGAGAATGAAAGAGTCCGCTTTGACTCATTGCTCAATATGCGGGGAACAGAAAACGCATATAAACTGCACAAAGAACTTGGTGAGATTATGACAGCAAATGTTACTGTTGTGCGTCATAACGATAAGCTGCTTGAAACAGATAAAAAAATTGTTGAATTGATGGAACGTTATCAACACATTGATATGGAAGATACATCAACTTGGAGCAACCAGGCTGTATTCTTTACGCGTCAATTGTGGAACATGCTTGTACTCGCTCGTGTGATGACGATCGGTGCCTATAACCGTAATGAATCCCGAGGAGCTCACTATAAGCCTGAATTCCCTGAACGTAACGATGAAGAGTGGTTGAAAACGACAATGGCATCATTTGATGGTCCTGAAAATCCACCGATTTTCAACTATGAAGATGTCGATGTCAGCTTGATTCCTCCACGTGTACGTGATTACTCTAAAAAAGGAGGTAAACACTAATGGCCGAAAAAACAATTGAACTTATTATCAAACGCCAGGCAAATCCGGAGTCAAAACCTTATGACGAACAATTTGTGATTCCTTATCGTCCGAACATGAACGTAATTGCAGCATTAATGGAGATTCAGCGTAATCCTGTCAATGCAAAAGGCGAAAAAACAACACCTGTAACATGGGATATGAACTGCCTTGAAGAAGTATGTGGTGCATGTTCTATGG
>DJUI01000096.1 GCA_002438305.1 Staphylococcaceae bacterium UBA6286
TAGGAACACCCGAAGCTGTCAGAGAACTTGAAAATGCTGGTGCGGATGCAACAAAAGTGGGTATCGGACCAGGCCGAGTGTGCATTACAAAAATTAAGACAGGTTTTGGCACAGGCGGCTGGCAGCTGGCAGCCATTAAACTGTGCGCAAAAGCAGCGCGTAAACCTATCATAGCTGATGGCGGTATTCGGACACATGGAGATATCGCGAAATCCATTCGTTTCGGCGCTGACATGGTCATGATCGGTTCACTATTTGCGGCTCACGAAGAATCCCCGGGCGAGACTGTTGAACTTGACGGCAAGCTGTATAAAGAATATTTCGGTAGTGCTTCAGAGTTCCAAAAGGGTGAGAAGAAAAATGTAGAAGGCAAGAAAATGTTTGTTGAACATAAAGGCAGTCTTCATGATACATTGATTGAAATGCAGCAGGACTTGCAGTCATCGATTTCATATGCCGGTGGTAATGATTTAGAGTCTATTCGCAAAGTTGACTATGTAGTGGTTAAAAACTCAATATTTAACGGTGATATGGACCGTTAGTCAATAAAAAACATACTAAAATTACTTCAAAGTAATCTAGTATGTTTTTTACTGTGTTATAGTCTCTCATGTATAGTTTCATTAGTTTCTGATATAATATACTCCTAATTAAGCTGAGAAGGAGAACTATGAAGAAATTATTAATTTTTTTGTTACTGCTCGCAGGAATGTTCATATTTCCGCTGCGTCTATTGTCGCTGCCCGATGAATGGACATTGTATGTTAAAGATAATGCTCGTGACTATATTGACGGTCAGCAGAACGACAGTGCGGTGACTCAAGAAGTACCGACAAGCTACATCAATGATATCAAGCTTGGGATGTCAAAAGAGCGTGTCGATCGGCTGCTCGGCAAACCTAAAGACCAGTTAATTAATCAATACAACGATACGTGGTATGTTTATCATCATCAATACAGAAACTTCATCCTTGTCGATTATATAGAGTCAACGGTTAATGGTATATACATAGTTGCAAGCCCATTTCATTCAATAGAAAATGTAAAGTATGGCATGACCAAGTCTCAAGTTCAACAACAGCTGGGAGAGCCGCTGGAAATCTTTAGTGGTCCGGCGTATCATTTAAGGATTGATGAACCGCATGCCTTATTCTATCTTATCGATGGTATATATTATACTTATTACTTTGATCAGCATGAAGACCATCAGCTGGTTGGTATGAAAGTAGTAACAGAGGCACTCGAAAATAAAAAAACAAGACTGTATGCCAACCCTTCCAATGAACTGAAAACCGCTTATGAAACATTGGATTATTATTTGATCAACGCCGATAGAGTGAAGCACGGTTTACCGCCACTCAGATATCGTGATAAAATAAGTAATACTGCTCTGAAACATTCACAGGATATGGCGGACCATGATTTTTTCAATCATATTAATTTGGAAGGTCTTGATCCATTCGATAGGATGCAGCGAGATGCTCTTCATTATCGACTGGCGGGCGAAAATCTAGCTTACGGACAAATATCTCCGATAGAAGCACATCACGGATTGATGAATTCACTGGGCCATCGCAAAAATATTTTGAATAAAGACTTTGAACAGGTGGGAATCGGGGTTGCCTTTAACCCTGAAAATATACCTTACTATACAGAAAACTATATAACAGAGAA
Source organism: Staphylococcaceae bacterium UBA6286 (assembly GCA_002438305.1). Lineage (GTDB taxonomy): Bacteria > Bacillota > Bacilli > Staphylococcales > Staphylococcaceae > Macrococcus. The sequence goes on from DJUI01000096.1 coordinate 1,675, forward strand.
TTAGGAGAATATCATGGCTAAAGAAATTGTCGTATCATCACTTTTAATCACTACCGAGGAGAAAATACTCGTTCAGGATATCGGTCATAAAAAAATGAAGCTTCCTTATATCGTTAAAAAAGGGAATCAATCTATTCAGCAAAGTGCTCAGGAATTTGCCGGCAGACTGAAAAAAGAGCTCAAAGTCGGCGGGATTTTATTCGTCGTAGAAGAGAGAGCTGAGCAGCAAGGATTTTTCTTTAATACTATAGCGAACGAGACATCATTTGTGTTTAATGTGCGTAACAAAGAAGAATTTAAAGTAAAACGTCCTTATTACTGGCTCCCGTTTGAATATTTAAATCAGCTGGATATTGCTGATGAGTTGAAGCAATTGATAGTCTCTAATCAAGTCATTAAATCAAGTGTGCCGCTCATCAACTTAAACAAAGAATAATTTTGGCCCGGAGCCTAATCAGCTCTGGTTTTTTTGATTAAATGTCAGTGACATCTGTCGAATGATCCATAATAAAAACCACCTGTGAAATAACAGGTGGTCCACAAAGATTATAATCTTGTAATTCTCATGTTCTGACGTTCTGTCACTTTTTCACGTATGCCTGTTCGTTCGGCAAGGGGACGATCAGAATTCTCGATGAGGTGAAGCATCATATCGATCTGTCCGATATGACGGAACTCATTGCTGATACACTTTTGCATGTCTTCATAGTGAGTCTGTTGATTCTCTGTCAGAGAATCAACATGTTTAAAGTATTGGACAACATCATTAAAATTCAATGTACTCAAATGATTTTGATAGTCACTCAAGCTGGAATCGTGTAAGTTATGATTGTCATTACGTCCAAATGATTCATGGTATTCATTGGCGACAGCAAGTAATGTTGCTTTAATAGTGCCATGTCCAAACCCAAAATTATAATTCAACTCAGAGTCACTTAAATACTGAAGTTTCGTGAGTAGTTGTTCTCTTTCACCTTTTACCCATTGGTATTCATNNTATACCCTCACGCACAAATCATACTCAATAAAGTAGAAAAGTTATAATATTTCAATTCTGTGTTTGTGAAATAATTATCCGGGTACATATATTTTGTACTTAGATATTAAGGGGATAGAAAGATGAAGATAAATAAACCAAAAGAAAAAGACATTCTTGAACAAGTGAAAGAGATACTTGGTCGTAAATAATCGAAATTCCAGATAATCGCACGATAAAATTCCACAATAACTCGTACCGGCCGCTGAGCCGGTATTTATTTGGATAAAAAAACACCACTTCAT
>DJUI01000025.1:0-3802 GCA_002438305.1 Staphylococcaceae bacterium UBA6286
TTAACCGTCAAGGACGTCTTGGCTTCTATGCGCCGACAGCTGGACAAGAAGCATCTCAACTTGGCTCACACTATGCACTGGAGAAAGAAGATTGGATTCTACCTGGTTATCGAGATGTTCCACAATTAATCTGGCAAGGTCTGCCATTGACTAAAGCATTCTTATGGTCACGTGGTCACTTTGTTGGAAGTCAGTTCCCGGAAGGTATGAACGCACTTGCACCTCAAATTATCATCGGTGCTCAATATGTTCAAACAGCGGGCGTTGCGCTTGGTCTTAAAAAACGTGGCCAGGAAGCTGTTGCTATTACTTATACAGGTGATGGAGGAACATCTCAAGGTGACTTCTATGAAGGTATTAACTTTGCCTCTGCTTTTAAAGCACCAGCGATCTTCGTTATCCAAAACAATAATTATGCCATTTCTACTCCTCGAGACAAACAGACTGCGGCAAAAACTTTGGCTCAAAAAGCAGTTGCTGCAGGTATCCCGGGTATCGTAGTAGATGGTATGGACGTGCTTGCTGTCTATTCAGCAACACGACAAGCGCGTGAACGTGCCATTGCTGGTGACGGCCCGACATTAATTGAGACGATGACATACCGTTACGGTCCGCATACAATGGCAGGTGACGATCCGACACGTTACAGAACTTCTGACGATGATGCTGAATGGGTTAAAAAAGATCCATTAGTGCGTTTCCGTAAATTCCTTGAAGCTAAAGGGTTATGGAATGAAGAAAAAGAAAATGAAGTCATGGAACGTGCGAAAGAAGATATCAAAACTGCAATCAAAGAAGCAGATGCGACTCCTAAACAAACAGTTTCTCAATTAGCTGAGGTTATGTACTCAGGAGAAATGCCTGCTAACTTAAAAGAGCAATATGAAATTTATAAAGAGAAGGAGTCGAAGTAAGTCATGGCACAAATGACAATGATTCAAGCAATAACTAATGCACTTCAAACAGAATTAAAAAATGACGAAAACGTTCTTGTATTCGGAGAAGACGTTGGTGTCAATGGTGGTGTATTCCGTGCGACTGAAGGACTTCAAAAAGAATTCGGGGAAGACCGTGTATTCGATACACCACTTGCTGAATCAGGTATTGGTGGACTTGCAGTTGGATTGTCTTTAACAGGTTTCCGTCCTGTAATGGAAATTCAATTCTTCGGCTTTGTCTTCGAAGTATTTGACTCAATTGCAGCTCAATTAACTCGTCAAAACTTCCGCTCTGGTGGAACTAAACCAGCACCTGTTGTTATTCGTGCACCATTCGGCGGTGGTGTTCATACACCTGAACTTCATGCTGATAACCTGGAAGGTTTAATGGCTCAGACACCGGGTCTAAAAGTTGTTATTCCATCAAACCCATACGATGCTAAAGGGTTATTGATTGCTGCTATTCGTGACAATGATCCTGTTGTATTTTTAGAACATATGAAATTGTACCGTTCTTTCCGTGACGAAGTACCGGAAGAAGAGTATACAGTTGAAATTGGCAAAGCTGCTGTTAAACAAGAAGGAACAGATCTTTCAATCATTACTTATGGCGCTATGGTTCAAGAGTCAATGAAAGCGGCTGAAGAACTTGCCAAAGATGGTCACTCTATTGAAGTTATCGATTTACGTACGATCCAACCACTTGATATTGAAACAATCGTTGCATCTGTTGAAAAAACGGGTCGTGTCGTAGTGGTTCAAGAAGCACAAAAACAAGCAGGTGTCGGTGCTAATGTAGTTTCAGAGATTTCTGAACGCGCTGTCTTAAGCCTTGAAGCTCCGATTGCTCGTGTTGCAGCAGTCGATACTGCATATCCATTTACTCAAGCAGAGAATGTTTGGCTGCCAAACAAAACGGATATTTTAGAAGCAGCAAAGAGAACATTGGAATTCTAGTTGAAATGACTGTATGAAAGGTAGCAGATTCTGTTACCTTTCTCACATGTTAAATATTATGAAATTTTTAGGAGGAACCTATAGTGGCATTTGAATTTAAATTACCAGCGCTAGGTGAAGGTATCTTTGAAGGAGAAATCGTCAAGTGGTTTGTTAAAGCTGGCGACGAAATTCAGGAAGATGATATTCTNNTATTCTTTGTGAAGTGCAAAACGATAAATCTGTAGTAGAAATCCCATCTCCTGTATCAGGTACAGTTGAGAAAGTCGTTGCTGAAGAAGGAACTGTTGCAAACTTAGGTGATGTTATCATTACTATTGATTCACCTGATGCGCCAGCTTCTGACTCACATGATTCATCAGCTGAAGAACCAGCAGCTGCTGACTCACAACCAGAGGAAACTAAAACAGAAGAACCAGTGAAAGCAACGAATGAAGCAGCAGCGGATGTTGAAATTGATGAAAATCGCCGTGTCATTGCGATGCCTTCTGTTCGTAAATTTGCTCGTGATAATGATGTTAATATTAAAGCAGTTCAAGGCACTGGTAAAAACGGTCGCGTCTTGAAAGAAGATATTGAAGCATACAAAAATGGTGGGGCTCAAGCACAAGCGCCAGAAGTTGAAGCAGCTCCTGCGAAAGAAGCGACTGAACAAGCCGTTGAAGAGAAGCAGCCTATTGCAGCACCAGAAGGTGAATTCCCAGAAACACGCGAAAAAATTCCTGCAATGCGTAAAGCAATTGCTAAAGCAATGGTCAACTCTAAACACACTGCGCCTCATGTTACATTGATGGATGAAATTGATGTTGCAGCATTATGGGATCACCGTAAAAAATTCAAAGATGTGGCAGCTGAGCAAGGTATTAAATTAACATTCCTGCCATACGTTGTTAAAGCGTTAGTATCAGCATTAAAAGCATATCCTGCCTTAAACACATCTATTGACGATGCAACGGATGAAGTGGTTCAAAAACATTACTATAATATTGGTATTGCAGCTGATACAGAACGTGGCTTACTTGTTCCTGTTGTTAAAAATGCAGACCATAAATCAATCTTTGCTATTTCTGATGAAATCAATCAGTTGGCAGGAAAAGCACGTGACGGCAAACTTCAAGCTAGCGAAATGAAAGGTGCTTCATGTACAATTAGTAATATCGGTTCAGCTGGTGGTCAATGGTTTACTCCAGTCATCAACCATCCAGAAGTTGCAATTCTAGGAATCGGTCGCATTGCGCAGAAACCAATCGTTAAAGACGGCGAGATTATTGCAGCACCAGTATTAGCATTATCACTTAGCTTTGACCACCGTCAAATTGATGGAGCAACAGCTCAAAATGCTATGAACCATATTAAACGTTTGTTAAATAATCCAGAATTATTATTAATGGAGGGGTAAAAAATGGTAGTAGGCGATTTTCCAATTGAAACAGATACTATAATTATTGGGGCAGGTCCTGGTGGATATGTAGCAGCTATCCGTGCAGCACAATTAGGTCAAAAAGTAACAATCATTGAAAAAGGTTCATTAGGTGGTGTATGTCTGAATGTTGGGTGTATTCCTTCTAAAGCGTTATTGTCAGCTTCTCACCGCTATGAAACAGCAAAACATTCAGAAGATATGGGTATTTCTGCTGAGAATGTTAAAGTTGACTTCTCAAAAGTTCAGGAATTCAAAAACAGCGGAGTTAATAAATTAACAGGCGGTGTCGGTTCATTACTAAAAGGCCGTAAAGTAGACGTAGTAGAAGGGGAAGCTTACTTCGTCGACCAGAACAACCTTCGTGTCATGACTGAAAAAGCATCACAAACTTATACTTTCAAAAATGCAATTATTGCAACTGGATCACGTCCGATTGAAATTCCTAACTTTAAATTCAACAAGCGTGTGATTGATTCTACTGGTG
>DJUI01000025.1:3873-7599 GCA_002438305.1 Staphylococcaceae bacterium UBA6286
AAAGATATTTTAGCTGGCTTCGAAAAACAAATGACTCAAATCGTCAAAAAAGGATTAAAAGCAAAAGGTGTTGACATCGTAACAGAAGCAATGGCTAAATCAGCTGAAGAATCTGACAACGGTGTAAAAGTGACTTATGAAGCAAATGGCGAAACAAAAACAGTTGAAGCGGATTACTGCTTAGTAACAGTAGGTCGTCGTCCTAACACAGATGAAATCGGTCTTGGAGAATTAGGAATAAAAATGACGGACCGCGGACTTATCGAAGTCGACAAACAAGGTCGTACATCATTGGATAACATCTTCGCTATCGGTGATATCGTTGCCGGACCACCACTTGCTCACAAAGCATCATATGAAGCGAAAATCGCTGCTGAAGCAATTTCAGGTGAAAAATCTGAAGTGGATTACTTAGCTATTCCTGCAGTATGTTTCACTGAACCTGAACTTGCTACTGTAGGTTACACAGAAACAATGGCTAAAGAAGAGGGACTAGAAATCAAAGCTTCTAAATTCCCGTTCGCAGCGAACGGCCGTGCATTATCTATTAATGCTACTGATGGATTTGTTAAATTGATTTCATTGAAAGAAGACGGCCTGTTAATCGGTGCACAAGTTGCCGGTGCTGGTGCTTCTGATATTATCGCTGAACTTGGATTAGCTATTGAAACAGGTATGACAGCTGAAGATATGGCTATGACCATTCATGCGCATCCTACATTAGGTGAGATTTCAATGGAAGCTGCTGAAGTTGCCCTTGGACATCCAATCCACACTATGTAATTTTAAGTTTAAACATATATTTTAAAACGTTATTCTATTATGGGATAACGTTTTTTTTAAGGAGGAAAATAGAATGGAATACAGTTACCCGATTGATCTCAGCTGGAGCCAGGAAGAAATGGTCGATGTTGTTAATTTCCTATCAGCTGTGGAAGAAGCATATGAAGCTAAGATGGATGCCCAGCAATTAAACCGCCTTTATAAAAAATTTAAGCAGGTGGCTCCTGGTAAAGCTGAAGAGAATAATATCTATAAAGATTTTAAAAAAGTATCTGGTTATGATGGTTATCTCGTGATCAAAGCAATGAAAGATGAGTTATTGAAAGAACAGCCGAAAGCAATATCTCTTAAAACAAAGTAATACTAAACTTTTTTAAAAAAATTTAGTAGAAGTGTTGTTTTATCCATTTTTTTTGTTAATTTATTAATACATTAAACATTTAGTTTATATATATTAAACATAGCGAGGTGTCGAATGGATATTGGAAAGAAGATTAAGGATTTAAGACGCCAGAAGAATTTGACACAGGAAGAGCTGGGTGAACGTACAGATTTGTCAAAAGGTTATATCTCTCAACTTGAACGCAATTTATGTTCACCATCGATGGAAACCTTTTTTAATATTTTAGAAGTGCTCGGTTCGGAGCCTAGCGATTTCTTTAATGAGAAACTGCATCAGCAGAAAATTTACTATCCTGAAAGTGAACAGACGTTATATGATGAATATGATGATGGCTACTTAATCAACTGGTTGGTACCGGATTCCAATGAATACGATATGGAACCGGTAATCATCACATTGAAGTCCGGTGCAGAATACAAAAAATTTGAACCGTCATTATCAGAGAGTTTTATGTACGTTCTTCAAGGAAAAGCATCGATTAGAATTGGTAAGAAAGAATATCAGGCATTGACAGGTGAAAGTTTTTATTTTAAGGCCAATGAATCACATCAGTTATTCAATAGTGAACAACATGAAGCAAAAATCCTTATAGTAGCAACCGAATCATATCTTTAGGAGGAAACAATGGAATTCATAACATTCGATAACGTATCTAAGATTTACGATGGCAATCAAGTGCTGGATAAGATTAATTTCGAAGTAGAACAAGGAAAGTTCTATACATTACTCGGTCAATCGGGATGCGGCAAAACAACGATACTAAGATTGATCGCTGGATTTGAGAAACCGAGTTCTGGTGATGTCTATTTTGCTGGAAAAAGAATTAATGATGTGCCGGCGAACAAACGACAAGTCAATACAGTATTTCAGGACTACGCGTTGTTTCCTCATTTAGATGTCTATGAAAATGTGGCTTTTGGTCTGCGGATTAAGAAGACTGCGAAAGCTGAAGTAGAAACAAAGGTCAAAGAAGCACTGAAACTTGTTAAGCTTGAAGGATATGAAAACCGCCGGATTGACGAAATGAGTGGGGGTCAACGACAGCGTGTCGCGATTGCCAGAGCCATCGTCAATGAACCAGAAGTGATTCTTCTTGATGAGCCGCTAAGTGCACTCGATCTAAAATTGCGTACAGAAATGCAGTACGAACTTCGTGAAATACAGCAGCGTCTAGGTATTACCTTTATATTTGTTACTCATGATCAAGAAGAAGCACTCGCAATGAGCGATTATATATTTGTCATGCGAAATGGACGTATCGAACAGAGCGGGACTCCACTTGATATATATGATGAACCGATCAACCGATACGTCGCTGATTTCATCGGAGAATCTAATATTGTTGAAGGACGGATGGTCCAAGATTATGTCGTCAATATTCATGGCAATGATTATGCATGTGTAGATGGAGGTTTCGAACCCAATGCGCAGGTAGATGTTGTCATCAGACCGGAAGATCTCGAGATTACTTCAGCCGGCAAAGGAAAATTGACTGCGCGAGTGGACTCGCAGCTCTTTAGAGGCGTTCATTATGAAATCTGTCTCTACGATAAAACTGGACATGAGTGGATCTGTCATTCTACGAAACCAGCGCAAATAGGTGATGAGGTTGGACTGACGTTTGATGAACAGGATGTTCATATCATGCTTCCAGGGGAGACAGAAGAAGAGTTTGATGCCCGAATTGAATCCTATGAGGTAAACGTATGAGTCAGGCCAAAAAATACTTTTTAATACCTTACTTATTGTGGATCGTCTTATTTATTATAACGCCGCTCGTCATGATTTTTTATACAAGTTTCAAGGATCTGGACAATCATTTCACGCTGGAAAACTATAAAAACTTTCTGTCCCCGGCCTATTTAGAGATGACTTTGTCTTCATTTATCTATGCTTTGATCATCACGGTGATCTGTCTGATTGTTGCTTATCCAGTCGCACTCGCGCTACGAGGTGCTAAAAATAAGCAGTTCTGGCTGCTGCTTATTATATTACCGACGTGGATTAACTTACTGCTTAAAACATATGCATTTATTGGGATATTAAGCCAAGAAGGAACGATAAATGACTTGTTAAGTGCACTGCATTTACCGACGACACAGCTATTATTTACGGATATCGCATTCGTTATTGTATCGGTCTATATCTACATCCCATTTATGATTCTGCCGATATTCAACAGTATGGATGAAATACCTGAGAATTTACTGCAGGCATCTCGAGATTTAGGGGCAGACCAATGGACAACTTTCAAGAAGATTGTAATGCCGCTGTCATGGGAAGGTGTGAAGACGGGCATTCAAGTAACTTTTATTCCTACGTTAAGTCTGTTCATGATCACTCGATTGATTGCAGGGAACAAAGTGGTCAACCTAGGTACTGCAATAGAGGAACAATTCCTTGTCACGCAGAATTATGGCATGGGTTCTACAATAGCTGTTTTTCTAATACTGGCTATGGCTCTTGTCATGATTATTACGAAATCAAATGCAAAAGAAAGAAGGGATGAACGATGAAGCTACAGGCAAAATTATTTTTAG
>DJUI01000025.1:7703-13171 GCA_002438305.1 Staphylococcaceae bacterium UBA6286
ACTGCAAGTATTTCAACATTGATCGGTGTCTTCGGTGCACTCGGCATACATTATATGCGCAATAAGCAGCTGAAAATCGGACTGCTGACTTTGAATAATATTTTGATGGTCAGCTCAGATGTGGTCATTGGTTCATCGTTCCTGATCTTATTTACAGTGATTGGTCATTATACAGGTCTAGGGCTTGGCTTCTGGTCAGTGTTAGTGTCTCATATTGCATTTTGTGTGCCGATTGTCGTGTTGATGGTGATCCCTAAACTTTATGACATGAACCAGTCAATGATCAATGCTGCAACAGATCTCGGAGCATCAACTTATCAGATATTATCACGTGTNNTTACGTATTCACTGGATGACTTCACAGTAAGTTTCTTTGTCACAGGGAATGGATTCAGCGTGCTGTCAGTTGAGATTTACTCCATGGCACGAAAAGGAATCTCTATGGAAATCAACGCATTATCAACGCTGTTATTCCTTATTGTCATGGTCATCATAGTGGTTTATTACTTCCTGTCAACAGGAAAAGAACGACGTCGAAAAGTGAAGGCGGGGGTGATCAAATGATTCGACTGATGCAGCTTATCGGGATTTCACTACTAATCGCAGTACTACTGCTATTTTCAACACGGTTTATTGATCCACCTCCTGAAGCAGGCAAAGGGAATGTGCTATATGTTTATAACTGGGGAGAATACATGGATCCTGATTTAATTAAGAAGTTTGAAAAAGAAACAGGCATCCGCGTCATCTATGAAACATTTGATTCAAATGAATCGATGCTTGCTAAAGTCAAAAATGGCGGGACACATTATGATATAGCCATTCCTAGTGAATATGCTATTCAGAAGATGGCGAGTGAAGATTTGTTAGTACCTATCGATCACAGTAAAATTCCAAATTTAAAAAATATTGATCCTTCATTTTTAGATCTTGATTTTGACAAAGGCAATCAATATTCCATCCCTTACTTCTGGGGAACGGTTGGTATTCTGTATAATCCTGAAGCGACAAAAGGCATAGATTTCTCCAGCTGGGACAGTCTATGGGATGCGCGTCTAAAAAACAATGTGCTCATTGTTGATGGGGCACGTGAAGGTATAGGGTTTGCTTTGAATAGTATGGGAGAATCGCTGAATGAAACGGATCCGGCTATATTAAAACAGGCAGAACAGAAGCTTGAACNNCGTCGTCGGTGATGAAATCAATACGATGATGGTTCAGAAAGAAGCGGATGTGGCAGTTGTCTGGAGCGGCATGGGTGCTGATATCATGACTGAAAATGAAGACCTTGACTTTGTCGTTCCAAAAGAAGGATCGAATTTATGGTTCGATAACATGGTCATTCCTAAAACAGCGCAGAATGTACAGGGAGCTCATGAATTCATTAACTTCCTGCTTGATGCTGAAAACGGTAAGCAGAACACCGAATGGGTAGGATATGCGACACCTAACGCAAAGAGTTACCAACTGCTCGACAAAGAAGTAAGAGAAGATGAACGATTTTATCCATCTAAGGAAGTACAGGAAAAACTAGAAGTATACAAAGATTTAGGTCCTGAAAAAATCGGAGAATACAACGAACTTTTTCTGAAATTCAAAATGTCTCTAAAATAATATCATACAATTTAATTCAAAGTTCATCCTATTCATAGCGTTAAAATGATTAATAAGACTAGCAACAGGGTAAATGTAATATAACTTTAGAAATGAGGAGATGAATATATGGTTAAAAGAGAGTACACACAAACAGTTCGGCCGGTGAGCCGGATACCTGAAAAAATATTTGGTTGGCTGGCGTGGTTGACGTTATTAGCTATTACTGGTTTTATTCTTTACAGTCTTCTTGTTTCCGGGAATGATCCGAATTTCATGGATTCAGCTACATCTGAACTTGAAAGACAGATGAGCACCAATCCAGAGATTGGTGATTTCATGGAGAATAATAACTTATCACCACAGGAATTTGTAGATTCACTGTTAAATGCAGGATGGTTNNAGCAATACCCCTCATTTTAGGATTAATCGGCTTACTTTCAATGAAAAAGCGTATTTTAGCAGGGATATTATTACTGCTTGCTGGCTTATTGACATTACCACTGTTTGCGATTTTCTGGATTCCTTTATTCTTCTTGATTGCAGCCATTCTGCTGTTTGTCAGAAAAGATAAAGTCATTCGCAATGATGATTATTATGATGATAATCGTCGTGACACATATGACCGTCATCGTGAAGTGGCACCTGCTTATGTAGATAGAGATGAGTCAATTGATCGCGATAGAAACTATACTTATGATGCAGATGATTCACGTCAGCGTGAGACGTATAATGATGATTACTCTTCTAACCAAACGGGTGTCAATCGTTCTAATGATGATAGAGGCAATGGTTATTATGTAGATGAGACATCTTCTAATCGACAATCGATTGAAGATGACCGAAAGCGCGGTAATCAGTTAGAGGATTATGATAGAGATCGTGTCAAATATGTTGATAAAACTAAAGATGCGACTGCAGAACGCAGACAAAACTATAATGATCGTATGAATAACAGAGACTAATTTATTACATGAAAGAACAGCTCACGGCAGATGCCGGGAGCTGTTCTTTCATTACATGATTTCAATAAGGGTAAGAAATGTTTCTTCAATTTCGTTGATAAATGCATCATCAGATTTAAGTGCAGGATGATCCGGTTGATAAACTTTTCCGAAAAGCAATTCTCCTTTTTTTACTTTTTGTAGACGCTCAATGGCAGACAGTAATTCTTCTTCTGACATATGTGACAATTGTTCGAAGTCTTCCTTCATATGATCTTTCTTCATAATGAAGTCATCAGGTAGAGTGAGCAGCCCATCCACATTGTTCTTCCATAATTCAGCGACTCTTGTTTTTTCAGGAGATTCATAGATAACACCATACAAAACAAATGCGTGTGTGCCGAACATACCGATCTGGAAATGAGGAAGCATTTTATAGCCTCTTTTATTGATAGCAAAAGCGACCCATGTATCATTCGGTGGATTTGTCTTTCGTCTTAAATGCTTTGCAACATGTGCATAGTAGACATCACCTGTATGTTCAGTCAGAAATGTGCTGAAGTGATCGCCGAGATGATTCAGTTTAGGTCTGATGAGTTCGATGAGCGCAGCCATTCTTGGCTCTAGGCCATCAATATTGAAAACTTCAAAATCTTTTTTTGTAAAGTGATATTTAGCCATAGTACCCTCCATTCAGTTTTAATTTTATCATATCTGCAAAGCTGAATAAATTCTTATTCATACATGAGTAATGTATAATGAAACTATTGCAAGGAGGAATCGATATGACCATTCATGAGTTTGCAAAAGAAATAATATTAGAAGCTGGGCAGAATATTAAAGATAATTTATCAAGAGAATTAATTATAGAGACTAAATCTAATCCTAATGATTTAGTGACTAATATGGATAAAGAAACAGAACAGTTACTTGTAGATAGAATTAAGCGTACATATCCGGACCATGTCATCATCGGAGAAGAAGGTCATGGCAAAGATGTCAATTCGCTGGAAGGTGTCATCTGGATTATTGATCCAATTGATGGTACTTTGAATTTTGTACATCAGCAGCAGAATTTTGCAATTTCTATCGGGATTTTAAAAGATGGCAAAAAATATGCGGGACTTGTCTATGATGTGATGAATGATCGGTTGTTTCATGCAGTTGCTGGTGAAGGTGCCTATTTAAATGAGGTTCATNNACAGTGATTGAGACTTCCATTATTTCGATGAATCCAAACTGGTTAACGAAAGAGTGGATCAAAGAAGTTTATTCACCGATTATCGCTGATGCCAGAAGTGCTAGAAGCTACGGTTCAGCAGCACTTGATTTTGTTTACGTGGCATCTGGCATCGTTGACTGCTATATGACGCTTCTGCTCCACCCTTGGGATTTCATGGGCGGCCAAATTATTGCAGAAGAGACGGGTGCAGTCGTGACTAATCAGTTAGGTGAAGCGTTAGACCCATTGAAATCAAATTCAATACTTGTGGCGAATCCTAAGCTGCACCACGACATATTAAATGGCTATTTAAAAACCTACGAAAAACAGCTGCGTGAGATTCATCAAGGAATGTTTACTTCGAGATAATGCGTTCCTTTTGTCCGACCTTCCAACTTATAATGTTTTTTCAGCAGCACTGAAATTTTTGTTGGTGGTATTCTTCTATTACACCATGAGTACATGGCTGACTTAGTTAATTTTCTGTCTGGATAGATCAGTTGATAATCTTTTACCGTCTGAACGAATACGTGGTCGATTGAGCTGATGGACCTGCAGGACAAACAGAGGTAGAGCCGCTGGTAATGATTGAAATCTGAAATGTGACGGCAATTTGGACAACGGAGTCCTTGACGTANNGGAACATCTATTTGACTGATGATTTCAGAGATAAATCTCGTTTTTTTTTATGGCTTCCTTTAATCATTGATATATAATCTGCTATATCTTCTTTAAAGAGGAACTGCTCTTGAGAAGAGTGGATGTCCAGTTCGAATTGGTCGTTGAGACAAACAGATTTCATGATGATAGGCAGTTGTTTGACAGCGGGGTCCAGCAGGTGATAAATACTGTATTTAACGCAGTTCAAGTGGACGAGATCAATCTTTATTTCATCAGTATAATAATCAGCGAGCATACCTTGGTGATTAATATAATGCAGCCCTGAGTAATTATTAAGCTTAAATAAATAAATGCCTGAATCAGCAATCAATACAAGATTGATCAATGCATCCTGGTGATAATCCGAATAATTGAACTGCCAGATGACATCGATGGTTTCACTGTTAAGCTCAGCTAAGTAATGCTCAAACTGTTGTTCAAGTAACGTTGTTTCTTTGAGCTGGTGGAGGAGTTTAAGTTGATAGGAGGTCAGATCAGTGCGATGGGTTAACGCTTCAAGAACATCAAGCTGCTTATAATTTTTCCGTTCTTTAATAATCATAAAATGCTCCTTTACAGTTGATACGTCTAATCTATTATGAAATGATATCTTCTGCAAATTGCAGAAGATGATGAAAAACAGCAAAAAAAGCATCTTTTCATCATGAAAAGATGCTTTTTCATTAAATTGCGTGCATTTTTGACGATGTTTCGTAAAAAATTACAGCCAGCCGTTTTCTCTGTATTTTTTTTTCTGAGTAAAACCGACACCGAAAGTTGCAATAAATAAAATAAGCCCGATGAGGATCAGCAATAAACTTTCTTCAGCGATACCAGCACTGATAACAATGAGCATAAGAATCGCAAAAATAGCGAGCAGCAAAAATCTTGTTTTACTTTTTTTCATAGTAACTCCTCAATATAGTATATGTCTTTTATATATGCTATAATATCACAGTTAGATAATAAACTGTACATGTGAAAGGGATACAATATGCCAAACTTAAGAGAAGATGTTCGTAATATTGCCATCATCGCCCACGTCGACC
>DJUI01000025.1:13277-13892 GCA_002438305.1 Staphylococcaceae bacterium UBA6286
ACTTCGGTGGTGAAGTTGAGCGGATTATGCGTATGGTGGACGGCGTTGTTCTTGTGGTAGATGCATATGAAGGAACGATGCCTCAGACGCGTTTTGTCCTTAAAAAAGCATTGGAGCAAAACTTAAAACCAGTTGTCGTTGTTAACAAAATCGACAAACCTTCAGCGCGACCAGCTGAAGTACTGGATGAAGTATATGACCTATTCATCGAACTTGATGCCAACGACGAACAACTTGATTTCCCAGTGGTATATGCGAGTGCCATTAATGGAACAGCAAGTCTTGACGCTGAATCACAGGATGAGAACATGCAGAGTCTGTATGAAACCATTCTTGATTACGTACCGGCACCAGTTGATAACCGTGATGAACCACTCCAATTCCAAGTAGCTCTGCTTGATTACAACGATTATGTCGGTCGTATAGGTATCGGTCGTGTATTCCGCGGTACTATGGAAGTAGGACAGCAAGTCTCATTGATTAAAATTGACGGTACGATTAAAAACTTCCGAGTCACTAAAATCTTTGGTTTCTTTGGACTACGTCGTGTAGAGATTGAGAAAGCTTATCCAGGCGACTTGATTGCGGTATCAGGTATGGAAGACATCAACGTCG
>DJUI01000025.1:13918-14195 GCA_002438305.1 Staphylococcaceae bacterium UBA6286
GTACAGGAAGCATTACCTGTTCTTCGTATCGATGAACCGACATTACAGATGACATTCTCTGTCAATAACTCCCCGTTTGCGGGTAAAGAAGGTAAGTTTGTCACTGCCCGAAATATTCAAGATCGCCTTGAATCTCAGCTTGAGACTGACGTTTCGTTAAGAGTAGAAGCAGTTGGTCCAGACTCATGGACAGTTTCCGGACGCGGTGAACTTCACTTATCTATCTTGATTGAGAACATGCGTCGTGAAGGATTTGAGCTTCAAGTATCAAAACCTC
>DJUI01000100.1 GCA_002438305.1 Staphylococcaceae bacterium UBA6286
CAATCATTGTGAATTCCGGGTTATGACGCGTAGATATTCCTTCGTTACGGAAAACACGGCCGATTTCGTATACTTTTTCAAGGCCGCCGACAATCAGACGTTTTAGATGAAGTTCAATGGCAATACGCATATATAGTGTCATATCAAGAGCATTATGATGTGTAACGAATGGTTTCGCTGCAGCACCACCTGCAATCGCGTGCATCATCGGTGTTTCTACTTCAAGGAAACCTTTTTGATTCAAGTAATTGCGCATCTCTTGAATGATACGGCTGCGTGTAATAAATGTCTGTGTTGATTCATCACTTGTGATTAAGTCGAGGTAACGTTGACGGTAGCGCTGTTCAACATCCTGCAGGCCGTGGAATTTATCAGGTAACGGACGCAGTGCTTTAGCGAGCATTTTAAATGATGTCGCTTTAACAGATAATTCACCTGTATTTGTTTTGAACATGACACCTTCGATGCCGACGATATCGCCTAGATCGGCATTGTTCCATAAGTCAAACTGTTCATCACCAATTTGATCTTTACGCACATAGATTTGGATCTGTCCTGTCAAATCTTTGACGTGTGCAAACCCTGCTTTACCTTTGCCGCGCTTTGTCATAATCCGTCCAGCAATTGTTGTATGTGATTCTTCTTCTTTGTCATGCAGTTCTTCTTTAGAGAATTGATCCCATTCTGCAGCGAGACTTGCTGCTGTTCCAGTTCTCTCAAATTTCTGACCGAATGGATCGATACCGAGGTCCAGCAGATCCTGCATTTTTTGGCGGCGGACCAGCATCTGGTCGTTTAATTCTTCTGTCATGGTTACACTCCTTCAGCTACTTTTTCTTCTTCCAGCACATTTTTTTCGAACGTTCTTAGTATATCAACTAATTCATCGCGTGTCTCGGCTGCATTGATTAATTTGCGGGCTTTACCGTTGCCTTTGACACCTTTTAAATACCATGAAGCATGCTTGCGCATCTCCATGACCGCAATCTTTTCACCTTTCAGATGAATCAGACGGTCCAAATGCAGAATTGCGACGTCCATCTTCTCAGTGATAGAAGGTTCCGGTTTTAATTCACCTGTCTCCAGGTAGTGCACAGTCCGGTAAATCATCCAAGGATTGCCGAGTGCTTCGCGGCCGATCATTACAGCATCAACACCTGTTTCATCCAGCATTTTCTTAGCCAGTTCAGGAGAAGTCACATCACCGTTACCAACGACAGGAATTGACACCGCTTCTTTAACTTGTTTGATGACATTCCAGTCGGCATGACCTTCGTACATCTGTACTCGGGTACGTCCATGGACTGCAATCGCTGCCGCTCCTGCTTTTTCAATCATCTTTGCATTTTCAACCGCATAAATATGGTCATCATCCCAGCCGATACGCATCTTCACCGTTACTGGTTTTGATACGGCTTCAACAACTGCAGAGACCATCTCATAAATTTTAGGTGGATCAAGCAGCCATCTTGCTCCTGCTTCACACTTGATGATCTTTGATACAGGACAGCCCATATTGATATCGATAATATCAGCTGTTGTATTCTGATCGACATATTTAGCTGCTTCTACAAGCGTCTCTTTTTCGCCACCGAAAATCTGCAGTGACAAAGGTCGCTCGTTCTCATCAATATAGAGCATCTTCATTGTTTTTTCATTGTTGAAAAGAATCGCTTTATCGCTGACCATTTCTGCACAGACCAGTCCTGCACCGAATTCTTTCACTGTCAATCTGAATGCTGCGTTACAAACACCTGCCATTGGTGCTAGAACCACTTTGTTATTAATTTCAATATCGCCTATTTTCCACATAATTATAGCCTCACTTATAGTTTCCTAACTTCCGGGTCGTCATACACGAGTTCACTTATTTTCTGCTGTGCTAAAGGATGGACAGCATCTGGTGCAATTTCATTCAAAGGTATTAATACAAAGCTGCGGTCCAGCATATACGGATGCGGTACCTGCAGCGTAGGTTCGTCAATGACCTGATCTTCCACTAATAGAATATCCAGATCAATCGTCCGAGGTCCCCAGTGGATTTTACGGACGCGTGCCAGCTGCTGTTCAATCGATTGACATACAGCAAGAACCTGCTGTGCAGTCAATGATGTATTAAGCGTGACGCACAGATTATAGAAATCATCCTGTGCCACACCGCCGACAGGTACCGTCTCATAGATGGAAGAGGTTTTAACGATCCGGATGCCTTCAGTGTCACTTAACAATTCTACTGCTCGTTCAAGCTGCTGCCGTCTGTTGCCGATATTACTGCCAAGACTCAAGTAAATAGTAGTCATTATACTACCTCACACGATGGATTTCAATCCCTACGCCGTCATAATGACCGACAATCGGAGGATTTTCCTTAGTTATTCTGATGGTTAACGCCACTACACGATTATAGTGAGCAAACAGCTTTTTGGCAATACGTCCGGCGACATGTTCCAGCAGTTGAGAAGGTTCTTTCATTTCTTCTTCGATGATATGAAAGACTTCGCCGTAGTTGACCGTAGTGTCGAGCGCATCTGTTTCAGACGCTTCAGTAAGGTCAAGCGACAATTCAGTATCGACTACAAAGATCTGTCCGAGTTTGTTCTCTTCCTCAAAAACACCGTGATAAGCATAGAATTTCATTCCATGCAAAAATATTTTATCCATGAATTATCCTCGCAATCCGTCAGCGACACGCGCCACTTTTTTATTCATCGCTACATTGTGAACACGTACCGCATGTACACCCTTTGTAATTCCCCATACTGTTGTAGCAGCAGTACCTTCGTCTCTTGCGTCAGCCGGCAGACCGTCATCAAGTAATTCCTTGACCATACGCTTTCGGCTCGTTGCGAGCAGTACTTTGTAGCCGAGACTGCAAAGTTCATCAAGTCGTCTCATGACTTCGATTTCCTGTGCTCTTGATTTAGCAAAACCGATGCCTGGATCCAACCATATATCTTCGTGCTTGATGCCAGCGTGTTGTGCGCGCTCTGCCTGCTGCATTAAATCCTCAGTGATTGCTGCCATAACATCTCCTGTGATTTCTCTGTCGTCATTATGCATGAGAAATATTTTCGCCCGATGTTTAGCAACTACGTCAAACATCGCACGATCATATTTTCCTGCCCATTGATCATTGACGAAGTCTGCTCCTGCCTTAAGGGCTGCGTCAGCCACTTCACTTCTAAATGTATCGACAGAGAGCAGCACATCCAATGACTGGAGTGCTTCAATTACAGGAATGACACGGTCGAGTTCTTCCGTCACAGTGATTTCCTGATGCCCCGGGCGCGTGGAATATCCGCCGACATCCACTATATCCACACCTTGCTGCATCATCTCTTCCACCCGTTGAACCGCACGCGCTACTGAATTGTATTGACCGCCGTCAGAAAATGAATCCGGCGTGACATTAAGAATACCCATTATCAACGTTTCCATTTGTACCTCCTGTATGCTCCACATTCCTATCCATTATAGCAAATAAAAAAGCTATCTCATGACAAGATAGCTTGATCAATATGTTATTTGCTGAGTTC
>DJUI01000101.1:0-3719 GCA_002438305.1 Staphylococcaceae bacterium UBA6286
ATCGTCATTTTTGGTGTATTTTCTTGGATTAATGGTAACGGCGCCCTGCCAAAACCAATCACATATACAAAATTAATGACCGAACTGGAAAAAGGTAACGTGGAAGAATTGACGTTACAACCGGCTCAGGAAGTTTATTTAGTCAATGGTAAACTAAAAGGTGCAGACAAAAATGAAACATTTACATCTGTCGTACTTTACAATAACGAGAAAGATCTAGAAAGAATTACAGATATTGCAGAAGCCAATAAAGGTGAAATGGACTTTACTATTAAACCTGCTGAGAAACAGAATGTCTTCTTAGGTATGCTCTCAACATTAATCCCGTTATTACTGCTTGCCTTCTTCTTTATCTTCTTCTTGTCACAGTCACAAGGTGGCGGCGGCGGTGGCCGTGTGATGAACTTCGGTAAATCTAAAGCAAAACTGTACGACGACAAAAAGAAAAAAGTAAGATTTACAGATGTTGCAGGTGCAGACGAAGAGAAACAGGAACTTGTAGAAATTGTTGATTTCCTAAAAGACAATCGCAAGTTCAAAAAAATGGGTGCTCGTATTCCTAAAGGGGTACTGTTAGTCGGCCCTCCAGGGACAGGTAAAACGTTACTTGCCCGCGCTGTAGCAGGAGAAGCAGGCGTACCGTTCTTCTCTATCAGTGGTTCTGACTTCGTCGAAATGTTCGTCGGTGTCGGTGCGAGCCGTGTCCGCGACTTGTTCGAAAACGCAAAGAAAAATGCCCCATGTATCATCTTCATCGATGAAATCGATGCAGTTGGTCGTCAGCGTGGTGCAGGTGTCGGCGGCGGTCATGATGAGCGTGAGCAGACACTCAACCAGTTACTTGTTGAAATGGATGGTTTCGGTGAAAATGAAGGCATCATTATGATTGCTGCAACTAACCGTCCTGACATTCTAGACCCGGCGCTACTTCGTCCAGGTCGTTTTGACAGACAGATTCAAGTGGGTCGTCCAGATGTCAAAGGACGTGAAGCGGTACTGAGAGTACATGCGCGCAACAAACCACTTGATGAAACAGTAGATATCAAAGCACTTAGTCAGCGCACACCAGGTTTCTCTGGTGCCGATCTCGAAAACCTATTGAACGAAGCTGCATTAGTCGCTGCTCGTCAAGGTAAAACGAAAATCGATATGCGTGACATCGATGAAGCAACGGACCGAGTCATTGCAGGTCCAGCTAAGAAATCACGTGTCATCTCAGAGAAAGAACGCAATATTGTCGCATGGCATGAAGCAGGTCATACAGTCATCGGTAAAGTACTTGATGAAGCAGAGATGGTTCATAAAGTGACAATCGTACCGCGCGGCCAGGCCGGTGGTTACGCAATGATGTTACCGAAGCAGGACCGTTATTTTATGACGAAGCCGGAACTGCTGGATAAGATCGTCGGACTGCTCGGCGGTCGTGTCGCAGAAGAAATTACATTCGGCGAAGTATCTACTGGTGCTCATAACGACTTCCAGCGTGCTACAGGAATTGCGCGTCAAATGGTTACTGAATATGGTATGAGTGATAAACTTGGACCCCTTCAATTCGGTAATACACAAGGCGGCGAAGTGTTCTTAGGCCGTGATATGCATTCTGAGCCGAATTATTCCGATCAGATTGCCTACGAAATCGACCTTGAAATACAGCGTATTATCAAAGAAGCGTATGAGCGCTGTCGCGAAATCTTGACTGAACACCGTGAACAACTCGATCTGATTGCAAGAACGTTACTCGTTGAAGAAACACTTGTGGCCAATCAGATCGAAAGCTTGTTCCGCAACGGGACACTGCCTGAAGTAAGCTATGATGATTCACATCTCTATCATCCGACAGTGAAGTCAGATGACAGAGTGACCGTTCAACATAGTGATGACAGAGTAACCATTACAGATGTAGATGATGCTGATGACAAAATCGGCTCATCATACGAAGAAGTCAAAAAAGAATTAGAAGAGGGTGACGATGTTCAGGACCAAAGCAGCAACCAGCCTGAACGAAAAGTTGACCGTCTGGATAAAGATGAATTTTAAATTTCTATCCCTTTCTCACTGTCTGACAGGAAGAAAGGGATTTTTTAAAGGAGAATGACTATGGAAGACTATTTAGTAAGAGCGCTTGCGTTCAATGATGAAGTGCGCGCATTCAGCGTCCGTTCGACAAATGCAGTACAGGAAGCACAGACGAGGCATTACACATGGCCGACCGCGTCTGCAGCACTGGGACGTTCCATGACAGCAGGCATCATGATGGGCTCTATGCTGAAGAACGAAGAGAAGCTGACCATCACGATTAACGGCGGGGGACCGATCGGACAGATCATTGTTGATGCAAACGGCAAAGGAGAAGTGCGCGGCTATGTGACGAATCCACAGACACACTTTGATTTGAATGAGCACGGCAAGCTGGATGTCCGCCGCGCTGTCGGTACGACCGGCTCATTAAATGTCGTCAAAGACATTGGAATGAGAGATTTCTTTACGGGTTCTACGCCGATTGTCTCAGGCGAACTCGGGGAAGACTTCACATATTATTTTGTGACAAGTGAGCAGGTCCCGTCAGCTGTCGGTCTAGGTGTACTCGTCAACCCGGATAATACAATCAAAGCAGCCGGCGGATTTATCATCCAGTTAATGCCGGGCGCGTCAGAAGAAACTATCAGTGCGATTGAACAGCGTATCGGTGACATGCAGCCGGTTTCCCTGTTGATTGACAAAGGACTGTCTCCTGAGCAGCTGCTTGAAGAAGTACTTGGAGAAGATAATATTCGTATCATTGACTGTATGCCGGTTGAATTTAAATGTAACTGTGGCAAAGAAAAATTCAGCACAGCCATTAAAGGACTCGGCAATGCAGAGATTGACAGCATGATCAAAGAAGATCACGGAGCTGAAGTTGAATGTCACTTCTGTCGTGAGAAATATTATTTCTCTGAAGAAGAATTGGAAGCGCTAAAGCAATAATTTTGATGTGGTAGGTTTCAGCTGATATAATTAATCCGATAACTATACTAGGCTTTGGAGGAGATCGAATCATGGCTAAACGAGTTAACAATATTACGGAAGTAATTGGAGATACACCGATTGTCAAACTGAACCGTGTTGTTCCTGAAGGGGCAGCAGATGTTTATGTGAAACTGGAATATCAGAATCCGGGTTCATCAGTTAAAGACCGTATTGCGATTGCAATGATCAATGCAGCAGAACAAGACGGCAAATTACAGCCGGGTGATACAATTATTGAACCGACTTCCGGTAATACAGGAATTGGTCTCGCGATGGTTGCAGCGGCTAAAGGTTACAGAGCAGTATTAGTAATGCCTGATACAATGAGTCAGGAACGTCGTACATTATTGCGCGCTTACGGCGCTGAACTCGTGTTGACACCGGGCGCTGAAGGAATGAAGGGTGCTATTGCAAAAGCAAACGAACTGCGTGATGAAAAAGGTTACTTCATGCCGCAGCAGTTTGAAAATATGGCAAATCCAGAAGTTCATAGAAAAACAACTGGTCCTGAAATCGTGGCGGCTATGGAAGGCTTGACAATCGATGCTTTTGTAGCGGGTATTGGGACAGGGGGTACAATTACCGGTGCAGGAGAAGTCATTAAAGAAAGCCATCCTGACGTTCATATCGTTGCCGTTGAGCCGACTGATTCACCAGTCTTGAGCGGTGGTCAACCGGGTCCTCACAAAATCCAAGGAATCGGTGCAGGA
>DJUI01000101.1:3725-3976 GCA_002438305.1 Staphylococcaceae bacterium UBA6286
GATTTGTTCCTGACACACTGAACACTAACGTCTATCAATCAATCACACAAGTATCCAATGATGATGCGATGGAAACAAGCCGCAAAGTAGCGCGTGAAGAAGGAATACTAGGTGGTATTTCATCTGGTGCTGCCGTATATGCTGCTATTCAAAAAGCAGTAGAACTGGGTGCAGGTAAAAATGTCGTTGCCATCCTGCCAAGTAACGGTGAGCGTTACTTGTCTACAGCATTGTACGCAGAACTCGGCAAA
>DJUI01000087.1:0-2535 GCA_002438305.1 Staphylococcaceae bacterium UBA6286
AGGCAGATCATTTCATCATCACGTGGGACATGGGGGCGACGACTTTTAGGAATGACATTGCAGCACAGTACAAAGCACATCGACCTGCGCCTCCTGTTGAACTGAATCCACAGTTTGATATGGTTCAACGATTATCAGCAGAGCTCGGCTTCTTTAATATCGGTGTCAAAAATTATGAGGCTGATGATGTAATCGGTACAATAGCGAAACAGCTGAACGGACAGTTCAAAGTGACCGTAATCAGCGGGGACCGTGACCTGCTGCAGCTGCTGGATGATCATATTGATCTATGGCTCATCAAAAAAGGATTCACAGAATATATTAAATATACAGCTGACCGCTTCCGTGAAGAATATGGGATTGAACCACCGCAGCTGATTGATGTCAAAGCCTTTATGGGAGACACCTCTGACGGCTATCCCGGCGTTAAGGGAATCGGTGAGAAGACCGCGCTTAAATTTATTCAGACATATGGTTCTGTTGAACAAACTATTGTGCATAAGGGACAGCTGCCAAAAGGACAGCAGAATAAAATCGATACATTTTATGAAGATCTGCTGATTAGTCAGCAACTGGCAGCAATACATACAGAAGTCCCGCTCGATCTTACACATATTATTGCTTCTATGCCCTATACGATGGACATCGATCAAATGTGTTCGATATGTGAGCAGTATGAATTAAAGGTGGCAGCTAACTTCCTCAGTAAGCTGTAGAATAAAATGAGGTACTATCTATGATAGTACCTCGTTTTATTGATTCAAATAGTAGCGTGCGATATGGTCTGCGTGCTTATTCTGCTCACGTGGAATCCAGTCAATCAGTATGAGCTCAAAGTGCTGCTCCAGTTGTTTGAACTGATCAAGATATGGTTTGAATTTTGGATTTTTAGTATATGACTTATTGACTGAATCGACAACCACTTTCGCATCACTTTTAATGATCAATGTCTGAATACGTAGCAGCTGGGCCTGCTTAATCCCTTCAATCAAACTTGTCCATTCTGCTTCGTGATTATCAACAGCCCCCAAATAACGACCGAATTCGAGAACTTGAGTGTCATCTTTAATCACGAAACCGATACTACTCTCGAACGGATTCTGCTTTGTGGCTGCATCAATGAAGAGTTGAGCCATGATCGTCGACATCTTTCGCGATAGATTTGGCCATATAACCAAATGGTACGTTACAGATGGTAGTGATTAATTTAAAGAGATAAGTCGTCAAAAATATTTCGAACAGAACAGCATTCGGCATCAAGCCATAAAAAGCAATCAATGTAAAAAGTGCTGTATCTATAATCGAACTGATAGCTGTACTCCCGTAGGCACGGACAATAAATGTTCTATCACTTGAAAAATACTTCTTGATGAAGTTGAAAATATAGACGTCAAAATACTGACCGATAATATAGGCAATAATAGAACCGAGCGCAATTCTTGGCACGACAGCAAATAATGTTTCCATGCTTTGTTGAGCAATATCCGATTCAGCAGGTTTGAACATCACTGAGATAGACATTAACAGCACCATGACGATGACAGAGACGAATCCCAGCCATACTGCTCGTTTCGCTGTCTTTCTTCCGTAAATATCATTCAAAATGTCTGTCGCGAGATAAATTGAGGCAAACAATATATTACCGAGTGTGGCTGTTATACCGAATATTTCTATAGTTTTAGTCACTTGAATGTTTGCGATGACAGTACCGATGGCTACCCATACAAATAAACCACTTTTTCCAAAGAACCGATACATGATAATCAAGCTGATGAATGTTGCAAAAAACGCGAGTACTGCGATTAACTCATTGGACAAATGAATCCCTCCTTTTCTAATTCAACTTTTCAATTATAGGGGAGCTTTTCAATTTAAGCAAGGTCAATTACAGTCCAGATGTTATCTGCTATAATCATGAGTGAGGTGGTCAAGTGAAAACGACAGCTGAGACTGTAAAAAAAATCAATCAACTTGAAGATCACTACTGCCATCACTGTTTAATCAAGAAAACGCTGCGCAAAGAAAGTAAGACGGCAGCTCATGCATATTGTATTTCTAAATGCTCTGTCGGCCTCCAGATTAAGCAGTGGGGCAATAATCTTCAATAAGGAGTTACAACATGAAAATATTAAAAATAGAACCTACACCAAGTCCCAATACATTAAAAATTGTTCTGGATTATCAGCGGGACGATAATAAAAGCAGAACATATCGAACAGTAGACGGCAGTAATCCTGCTTTCATCAATGAACTGCTGGCTATTGAAGACATTCAGTCCGTTTTTCATGTGATGGACTTCATTTCAGTAGATAAGGCTCCAAAAGCAAATTGGGAGCAGCTGCTGCCGCAGATCAAACAGCTCTTCGATGAAGAACTATCAGTCGACCCTGAACTACAGATGGATACAGGGGAACATACAGTAGAACTGCTTACATTTAAGGATATTCCATACCAACTGAAAGTGACAAATGTCGAAGGTGAAAAGCGGAAACAGCTTGATCTGCGTTTCATTGATGCGATGCTTGAGTCACAGCT
>DJUI01000087.1:2602-4980 GCA_002438305.1 Staphylococcaceae bacterium UBA6286
GTTCATTTTGGCATACGTTACGGCAATGTTGATGAAATCATTCAGTCTGTAATAGAGGAAATCGACGCCTTGTTTCCTGAAGAGCGTCTGAGACAATTAGTTGAAGCAGCACAACACAAAGAGTATGTCATTAAAGAGAAAGAACTTAAAAGAACAGCCGTTGAAGATTATTTGAATGAACCTGACTGGCAGGAAAGATACCGGATGCTGGATCATTTCCCTGAACCGGATCCATCAGATATTCCGTTTCTAGAAGTCGTCATGCAGGATGACAAACCACAATTGCGCAGATTAGGGATTGTATTCCTCGGACTTATCGGCGGGGAAGCTGTGCTGCCGTTATTACACAAGGCTATGACGGACAAGAATTTGACCATCCGTCGTACGGCGGGTGACACGCTCAGCGATCTTGGATTTAAAGAGAGTCTGCCATTGATGCATGAGGCGCTGGATGACAAACATCCGACGGTAAGATGGCGTGCTGCAATGTTCATCTATGATGAGGGAGATGAATCAAGTCTGCCTTATCTTGAAAAACATCTGGATGATCCTGCGTTTGAAGTGAGACTGCAGTCACGAATGGCGGCGGAACGAATTAGCAAGGGTGAGGAAGCGGTCGGATCCGTATGGAAGCAGATGGCGAACAGAGAGAAGGAGTAATGAAATGAATGCATATGAAGAATATATGAAACAACTGGCAATGCCGATGAGAAGTGAACTGACGAATCAAGGGTTTCAATCACTTGAAACAGAGGAAGAAGTCGCTGCTTACTTCAACACATTAAGCGATGATACGACGACATTTGTTGTCGTCAATTCAGTATGTGGCTGTGCAGCGGGACTTGCACGACCCGCTGCAGTCACTGTAGCACAGCAGAATGACCATAAACCAGATGCGGCTGTCACTGTCTTTGCAGGACAGGATAGAGAAGCAACAGAGCTAATGCGTCAATATATCGGTCAAGTGCCATCAAGTCCGTCAATGGCATTATTCAAAGGTAAGGAACTGAAATATTTTATGCCGCGTGAGCATATTGAAGGACGACCGATTGAAGAGATCTGTATGGATATCAAGGACGCTTTCGATGAGCACTGTCAATAAAGTGAGGATCACATCACCGGTTAAGACCGATGATGTGATTTTTTTGAAGATGGAGAAGGCAGCAGCAGAACTCAGGGTGCTGGAGTCTGAACTGTCGATAGAACTAGTCGAACGACGCAAAATGACGATTAAGGATTTTTTTAAAAACGACGATTCTCCTGTTATCGTTATAGGTCAAAAGCTTCCAGTGCTCTATTTTTCAGCAGATGACAAAATTGTCTATCATGAGAATACGATGAACTTCAAGCTGAAACGTTTTAATAAGTATCGTGAAGTGCCTCCGCTTATAGACATCATGCCGGTTTCACTCAATGAGCAGGCTGTGATTGTCGATGCAACGATGGGCATGGGTAATGATCTCATGCTCATGGTTCAGCTGATGAAACAAGCAGAATTTCATGCTTATGAAATCAATCCTTTGATTTATTTCGTCATTAAGCATGGGATACAACAATATTATGATATTGACTTAACAAAACGTATTCATTTTCATTACGGTTCAGCAGCGGATGAAGTCATCGCTAATGCAGATGTAGTATATGTGGATCCGATGTTTGAGACGACAGTCAGTCAGCAGTCAGGAATGCAGGTATTAAGCAGATATACCGCTCGTCATGATCATGATCATTTAATGGATATTGTTCAACGTGCCCGGTGTGTCGTGTTAAAGGCCCACTTCAGAAGTCCTCTGTTCAAGCGATATGGATTTCAAGTCACTGTCAGAAGAAGTTCGAAAAGTCATTTTGGAATTTTAGTCAATAAAAAAATGTGAAGCCATCTGACGGCTACACATTTTTCAGTAGAGCGTTGAACTATTCTGTGATCATCATGCTGATCATGTATGCGAGTAATAAGAATAAACCTGATACAACCATAACTTCTTCCATTTGTTCTGCCTCCAATATAACGACAAACTTATAGGTGTAAATTTATCGTTTATTTATGATTCATCTAAATGTATTATAAAGTATAGTACAAAATTATGAAAGAGGTGGACGTATGAATTCATTTGATAAAGTGTATCATGAACTTTGTGAAGAGATACTGGCGACTGGTCGCGAAAAAGAGGACCGGACACAGACCGGGACATTATCAAAATTCGGTCATCAGATGCGTTTTGATCTGGCACAAGGATTTCCGCTGTTGACGACTAAGAAAGTTTCGTTCAAACTGATCGCTACTGAACTCATCTGGTTCATCAAAGGAGATACCAACATCCGTTATTTGCTGCAGTATAACAATAATATATGGAACGAATGGGCATTTAAAAAATGGG
>DJUI01000089.1:0-12000 GCA_002438305.1 Staphylococcaceae bacterium UBA6286
AACGTTCAAAGTCGATGTCAAACGTTCAGATAAGCAGTTCCCGCATGATACATTCGAGCTGCAGAGTATGCTCGGCGGAGAAATATTGAAAAATACTGAGCATTTGACAGTCCAGGTGAAGAAACCTGATCATACAGTCCATGTAGAAGTCAGAAAAGAAGGCGTCTATATTTATTCCCGCGTTATAAAAGGGGCAGGGGGACTCCCTGTCGGAACGGGCGGCAAAACATTGCTGATGCTGTCGGGCGGAATCGATTCACCTGTTGCGGGTATCGAAGTGATGAAGCGCGGTGTGACAATAGAAGCCATCCATTTTCATTCTCCACCGTTCACCAGTGAAGAGGCTAAACAAAAAGTCATTGATTTAACACGGATTATGGCTGAAACAACAGGTGTCATAAAACTGCATCTTGTGCCGTTCACTGATATCCAAAAGACTATTCACAAAGTCATTCCTGAAAATATGACGATGACATCAACACGGCGGATGATGCTGAAAATTGCAGAGCAGGTCGCACATCAAATCGATGCTAAAGCTATTGTCAATGGTGAGAATATGGGTCAAGTCGCAAGCCAGACACTTGGCAGCATGTATGCCATCAATGCGGTGACATCGATGCCTATACTCCGTCCATTGTTGACGCTCGACAAAGAAGATATCATCGTCAAAGCGAAGGAAATCGGAACATTTGAAACATCGATACAGCCGTTTGAAGACTGCTGTACGATATTCACCCCTAAAAATCCAAAGACTAATCCACGTCTAGATAAAATTGAAAAGTTTGAAAGCTACTTTGACTTTGAACCATTGATTGCAGAGGCAGTGAGCAGCATAGAAGTAATGACCATTACAAAAGAGCAAAAGAGTTCTGTATTTAACAGCCTATTATAAGGAGGACGTTCGATGCTGACTAAAAACGTAGTTATTGCCCATAGAGGTGCATCAGGATATGCACCCGAACATACCTTTTCGTCATTTGATATGAGTCACTTTGATATGCGTGCTGATTATATTGAACTGGACGTTCAGATGACACTTGACGGAGAAATCATTATTATGCATGATGAGACTGTCGAACGGACTGCTGGACTGCCGGGCGTCATTAAAGAGATGACGCTGGCAGAGATCAAGAAGATCGACGTCGGCAGCTGGTATAACAAAAAATTCCCTGAACTGCAGCGTGAATTCTATACAGGGCAGACGATTCCAACATTAGATGAAATCATCGGCCGTTATGGAGCCGTCAACTATTATATTGAGACGAAAGCTCCGGAAGTCTATCCGGGTATGGAAGGACGCTTAGTTGACATTCTTGATACCCATGGGCTGCTGACACCTGAACGGCTTCACAATAAACAGACTGTTATCCAGTCATTCAGTATGGAGAGTCTGATCAAAGTCCATAACCTTGTTCCATTGATGCCGCTGCTCTTGCTGGCAAAAAAAGAAGTGCTGCGTCATATGACGGATGAAGACTTGAAGCAGATCAATGATTTCGTCTATGCGGTCGGTCCGAGCATCAAAGATCTGGATCAGCCGTTGATTGAGCGGCTGCATCGCCTTGGATTTCTTGTCTTTCCGTATACGCTCAACAAACCGGAAGATATGAAACGCTTGATCGATGCAGGGATAGACGGTGCCTTTACTAACTATGCGGATCGTTTAAGAACGGCTTTCAATGCTGAGAACAGTGAAATATTTGATGAGCAGGACTCCATGTGACTATGTAAGTAATATTAAAGTTTGTGAGGGATAACTTGTGGATGTTCAGATGTTATTAATAATTATCTTCTTTGGATTTCTAGCAGCATTTATCGATGCGGTTGTCGGAGGAGGCGGACTGATTTCAACGCCCGCATTGCTCGCTGTCGGGATGCAGCCTGCTACAGCACTCGGTACTAATAAGCTCGCAAGTTCGTTCGGTTCACTGACTTCGACGATCTCTTTCATACGATCCGGGAAGGTAGATTTTAACGTCGTGGGCAAGCTCTTTCCGCTGTCATTTGCAGCGTCGATCATAGGGGCAGTGACAGCGACAGTGCTGCCGCCCGAACTGCTGAAACCAATGATTATCATCATGCTGTCAGTCGTTCTGATTTACACGCTCGTCAAAAAGGACTGGGGGAGCGTTACGACGTATAAGAAATTGTCACCCGTCAGAGCGTTTTTCTTTTGTATGATTCTAGTCTTAATCGGTTTTTATGATGGTTTTATCGGCGGCGGCACGGGGAGTTTCTTATTGTTCGCCCTGCTGTTTGTCGGCTTTGATTTTCTAAGAGCTGCAGGTAACGCCAAGTTTCTTAACTTCGCATCTAATATTGGTGCGCTCTTTCTCTTTATGTACATGGGGAAGGTGGATTATACGGTTGGTCTCATCATGGGGATTGCGATGATAGCAGGAAGTTATGTCGGCAGTCAGTTTGCCCTGAAAAAAGGGGTTGCCTATGTTAAGCTGCTGTTCATCATCGTGACAGTGTTATTGATCGGTAAGAATGCATGGGATTATATCGTTACGCATTTTTTGAACTAATTAATAGATGTAAAGCGGCGNNCCGCTTTTATGATTATAGGAAGTTGCGTCTGACTTTGTGCCAGAAAGAATTTTCTTTTACTTTTAATGTCTTGATCATTTTGTCACTTATTTTAATGGTTACAAAATCGGTATACTGAACAGATAGTGCTTCGTTATCCAGCCCCATGATGGGATAGAAGTTGCCTGATTGATCAAGGCTGAGCGTCAGTACACGATTATCGCCCATCACAATCGGGCCGCCGACCGTTCGGAAATTGTTGTTATTTAATGAAGCAATTTCTGTCATCTGCATACTTCTCATCATAGGATCAACAATCGCACCACCCAGCGATTTGTTATAACCTGTAGATCCTGTTGGTGTAGAAATCAGCAGTCCGTCACCCCTGAAAGTTTCAAGATGGGTATCATCAATGGACACATCCATTGTCATCGATTTGATGATGGAGGATTTAATGAAGAAATCATTCAGACAGTAATACGTCATTTCGTTGTTCAAATTCACTTCTAGTACGGGATAGCGTCTCACTTCAGTCGTTTCATTTTTGACTGCCAGACGCAGATTCGTCGTATCATCAATATGAAAATCACAGTATAGATATTTCTGATCGCTTGTAGCGATTCCAACATAGATGGCATCCTGGCGGAAATTCGTTTTCCGGACAGCTTGTAAAAACGCACCATCTCCACCGATTGAAGCAATAATGTCTGCCTGTGCTGGATCTTCAACCACTTCGAATCCATGCTCAATAGCTAATGCCGCTATTTTATCTTTGTGAGCAATCACTTGTGGATCACGAGAAGTAAAGAAATAAAACTTATTTCTAACAGCCATGGAAAATACCTCCTAATGGTTATGATAACAATAGTGTTTCTGTTATTATTATAAATGTAATTAAAACCATTTGAAAGGATGATTAAATGAATAAACGGCTCATTGCACTGCTTACTGCTGCAGCACTGTTCGTTTTAGCTGTGGCATCGTCATTATTCACGAGCAGTTTTACATCAACCATGTCTCAAGAACTTAAAGGATTAAACGATAGTGATACATTACAGGAAACAACGCTCTCAGGCACCGATGCCGATAACAAGATTGCCCGGATTGAAGTCAATGGGGTGATACAGGATACAGGTTCACCGTCGTTGTTTTCAGACGGTTCATATAATCACCAAGTCATGATGCAGGAACTTGAAGAAATCAAAGATGATTCTTCCATCAAAGGCATCATGCTTGTAGTCAATTCACCGGGCGGCGGCGTATACGAAAGTGCTGAAATATATGACAAACTGAAAGAAATCAAAGCAAAAAATAAAAAAATCTATGTCACGATGAAAAATACTGCAGCATCAGGCGGTTACTATATTTCTGCACCGGCTGACAAAATTTACGCATCACGAGAAACGATGACAGGCTCTCTTGGCGTCATCATGCAGTCCATGAACTACAAAGAACTAGCGGATAAATACGGCGTTAAATTCAATACAATCAAAAGCGGAGCGCATAAAGATATTATGAGTCCGACTAAGGAAATGGATGATTCTGAACGCAGAATTCTTCAGTCATTGGTCGATGAAAGTTACAATCAGTTTGTCCAAGTGATTGCTGACGGCAGAGGGATGTCGACATCTGAAGTCAAGAAATTAGCAGACGGCCGCGTCTACTCAGGTCTTCAAGCTAAAAATAACGGGCTGGTTGATGAACTCGGACTGGAAGAAGATGCGCTGAAAGCATTGAAGAAAGAACTGGACGCAGATCAAGCAGAAGTCATTGAATTCGATCAGCAGGACTCTATTTTTGGTAATAATCCATTCGCAGCTGAAACATGGGTATCTAAGCTGACCGGTCAGAATGATGTCGCTGCGGTCAAAGAACTGATTGCAAATCGTCAAGGCATCACGCCGATGTATTTGTACGGGGAGTAGGTGATGAAGATGAATCTTGATGGCTATGAACAGGACATTATCTACAGCACGCATGCCGGATTCGGTCCCCGATTGATTGCTTATCTGATCGATGTGCTGATGATTTGGTGCCTTAAGCAGATTGTGATCGACCCATTGTTTTCGCTGTTCAATGTAACCGATGATTATATGTTCGCACCGATATTTTCACCAGCAAATATTGCAGGCGCATTAGTCTATTTCCTTTACTTCGTCTTGATGACATGGTTTTTCAGAGCGACACTCGGAAAAATGATAATGGGATTAAAAGTGGTG
Source organism: Staphylococcaceae bacterium UBA6286 (assembly GCA_002438305.1). GTDB lineage: Bacteria > Bacillota > Bacilli > Staphylococcales > Staphylococcaceae > Macrococcus. The sequence continues at coordinate 4,752 of DJUI01000089.1, forward strand.
TCATATCACCATAGCTCTTTGTCGTTTTTCAGAGTAGTAGTCAGAGAAGTGTTCGGCAGATATATCAGCAACTTCTTCTTAAATCTGCTTTATTTAGTCGTGCTGTTCAATCCGAGCAAGCAGAGTATCCACGATATGCTGAGTGACACGATTGTCGTCAAAGAACAGCAGGAGCGTTTACGTGACCGATTGACTCATCAACCGTCTGTCAGTCAAAATAGTTCGCTTTAAGTTGATTTCATGTTAAATTAAAGACGACTAATATTTCAGGAGGAACATGTAATGACTCAAATCACTTTTAAAGATTCACCCGTTACTTTACTTGGTGAACAAGTAACAGCTGGAACAGCAGCACCCGATTTTTCAGTGTTGGCAAATGACTTAACGGTTCGCACGTTAACTGATTATGAAGGTAAGAAGAAATTAATCAATGTCGTCCCTTCTCTTGATACAGGCGTATGTGACCAGCAGACAAGACGTTTCAATGAAGAAGCAGCTGAACTTGATAACGTCGTCGTTATTACTATTTCAGTGGACCTGCCGTTTGCTCAGAAAAGATGGTGTGCAGCAAGTGGTCTTGATAATGTTGTCACATTAAGTGACCACAAAGACTTATCATTCGGTTCTGCATACGGAGTAGTGATGGAAGAGCTGAGATTATTAGCACGTTCTGTATTTGTCCTTGATACGGATAACAAAGTGGTTTACACAGAAATCGTATCAGAAGGTACAAATCATCCTGCTTATGACAAAGCACTTGAAGCTGTCAAATCAATTTAATCTTGCTGCCCTGATCAGGGCAGTTTTTATTTGAAAGGAAATCGCATATATGATTGAAAAACTGTTTGAGACACTTGATCAAAAGGCAAAAGCATTACAGCTGGAAAATGGCCACAGCTTTATTGAAAATCTAGGATTAAGTATGGAAGATATTTATATGAATGATCGAACACTGCTCGAGCAAAGCACGACTGTCGAACGACGTAAAGCTTTCCAGTTTGCTTATTTAAGCATGCTGAAGGAGGAAATGATACAACCTAACCACCAGATGACACCGGACAGTATCGGTTATCTCGTCAGCTACATCGTCCGGATGTTTATGGCAGACATGACAGACGCGGATATTCTTGATATCACAAGTGGTACAGGGCATTTGTCGGCTACTGTACATGAGCAGAATCCCGACAAAAATTTCACGCATCACTTAGTTGAAGTCGATCCCATTCTCTCACGACTAAGCATCCATCTATCGAACTTCCTTGAAATTCCATTCAACGTCTATCCTCAGGATGCGATTATGCCGCTTGCCGTTAATAACGTTGATATCGTCATCGGTGATCTGCCGGTCGGTTATTATCCGGTGGATGACAGAAGCCATGAAATGAAACTCGGATTTAAAGAAGGACACAGTTTCTCTCATCATCTGCTGATTGAGCAGGCAGTCAGTGCTTTGAAACCTGGAGGACTTGCATTTTTAGTCGTACCGAGTCAATTATTTGAACATGATAATGTAGAACAGCTTCAAAAATTTATTGCAACAGAAACAACGATGCAGGCATTTCTTAACTTCCCGCACAGCTTGTTCAAAACAGAATCGACCCGCAAGTCATTGTTGATTCTGGAACGAAAAGGCGATAAAAAAATACCGCCGGTAGAAGTATTGTTAGCGAATATTCCTGATTTCAAAGACGAATATCAAATGAAATCTTTCCTGAACGAATTCAATGAATGGTTTAAAGCCAACCGAAAGTAAAAGCAGCTGTTATAATGATTGATAATCTTCTGTATTAATGATTTAATATTAGAGTAGAACTTCCGAGGAGGATAATCATGAAAAAAATTATAGCGATTAATGCTGGCAGTTCATCTTTGAAATTTCAATTGTTTGAAATGCCTGAAGAAAAAGTTGTCACTAAAGGACTTGTTGAAAGAATCGGAATGAAAGACTCAGTGTTCACGATTTCAGTCAATGGTGAGAAANNAACCATGAGCAGGCGGTCAATATGATGCTTGACGAAATGAAGAAACATCACATCATCAATGATATTAACGACCTTGATGGTACAGGACACCGCGTTGTTCACGGTGGTGAGTTATTCCCGACGTCTGCACTTGTCACTGACGAAGTAGAGCAGAAGATTGAATCATTGATTGATCTTGCACCCCTTCATAATCCAGCCAATTTAATGGGAATTCAGGCATTCAGAAAAATGCTTCCGAATATTCCGCACGTCGCTGTATTCGATACTTCATTCCATCAGACATCGGCTGAGGAATCATATCTTTACAGCTTGCCATACCAATATTACAAAGACTTCGGAATCCGTAAATACGGCTTCCACGGAACGAGTCATAAATATGTATCACAGCGCGCTGCAGCATTGCTGGAACGTCCGATTGAACAGCTTCGTGTCATTTCTTGTCACATTGGGAACGGTGCCTCTATTGCGGCGATTGACGGTGGTCAATCTGTCGATACATCTATGGGCTTCACACCGCTTGCAGGTGTCACGATGGGAACACGCTCTGGTAACCTTGACCCGGCGCTGATTCCATATATTATGGAGAAAACAGGAAAGACTGCAGAAGAAGTGCTGGACGTACTGAACAAAGAGTCAGGACTGTTAGGTATTTCAGGTTCTTCAAGTGACCTTCGTGATATCGAGCAGGGCGCACAAGAAGGCGACGAAAGAGCGAAACTCGCTTTAGAAGTTTTTGCGGGTCGTATCCATAAATATATGGGATCATATGCGACACGGATGCATGGTTTAGATGCAATTATCTTTACTGCAGGTGTCGGTGAGAACTCTGATATTGTCAGAGCGAAAGTATTAGAAGGGCTTGAATTCATGGGAGTTTACTGGGATCCAAGACTCAATACAGGCCTGCGCGGTGAAGAAGCGTTCATCAACTATCCTCATTCACCAGTCAAAGTCATGGTCATTCCAACTGATGAAGAAGTCATGATTGCACGTGACGTCATGGAATTTGGACAATTAGCTTAACCAAAATAAACGAGACTCATTTGAGTCTCGTTTATTTTTATGCTAGGCATTAGCACCTTGCATAAATTCATCTGTTGCGATTTCTGGTGCGAAGTTTTCAGGTAGTGTTTCAGTTCTGACAACCAGCACGTCACAATCTGCATGTCTGACGATGGCTTCTGAAACAGAACCGATAATAAACCGTTCAACGGCATTTAATCCTGTTGAGCCGCACATGATGAGATCAACCTCTAATTTCTTTGCAATCTTCTTTGGAATAATCGTTTTAGGCGAACCGTACTCAGTGAATGTGTCGACATTCGTCACGCCGCGTTCCAGTGCAGCATTTTTATAGCCTTCAAGTAGAGAATGACTAAAGCTTGCCGCACGTTCAGAGATTGAACGGTCATAAGCTTCGACACTCGCATAACTTCTTGTGTCGATGACATTGATGATAGACAGCTTTGCGTCATTTCGCTTGGCAACTTCGACGGCTTTGTTGAACGCCCATTCTGCTTCACTTGATCCATCGACTGCAATCAAAATATTTTTGTACTGCAACATAAATATCCCTCCCGAATCATTCTTTACTACACTTTTATTATACCCTATTTTGCAGAAATTAGTTTAAAAATGATTGCGTTTTCAGCGTTTGGTGTTACTATTGATGTGAAGCATAATATAGGAGGCAGAAGAACATGAAAATTGGTGTACCTAAAGAAATTAAGAATAATGAGAACCGTGTCGCATTGACTCCGGCGGGCGTTTATTCATTAGTTGAAAGTGGTCATGAAGTTGTTGTGGAAACAGCTGCCGGCACGGGGTCATTTTTCACTGATGAAGATTATGTCGAAGCAGGGGGCAAAATTGTAGCAACAGCGAAAGAGGCATGGGATGCAGAGATGGTTATGAAAGTTAAAGAACCGCTATCATCTGAGTACGGCTTCTTCAAAGAAGGGCTGATTCTCTTTACATATCTTCATCTTGCACCAGAACCAGAATTGACAAAAGCATTGCTGGATAACAAAGTTGTCGGAATTGCCTATGAAACAGTCCAGTTGGATGACGGCTTCCTTCCCTTATTATCTCCTATGAGTGAAGTGGCCGGACGTATGGCGACTCAGATCGGTGCACAGTATCTGCAAAGAACTAACGGCGGTAAGGGCATCCTGTTAGCAGGTGTACCTGGCGTTCAAAAAGGTAAGGTCACTATTATCGGCGGCGGTCAAGCCGGAACAAACGCTGCAAAAATGGCTGTAGGGCTTGGGGCTGAAGTGACGATTCTTGACTTGAACCCTATTAGATTACAGCAGTTGGATGATTTATTTGGAAATACAGTTCAGACTTTGATGTCTACACCTTTCAACATTGACGAAAGTGTCAAGGGCAGCGATCTTGTCATTGGTGCTGTATTGATTCCAGGAGCAAAAGCGCCTAAACTCGTCTCTGAAGAAGTGGTCAAAGGAATGAATCCAGGTTCTGTTGTCATCGACATCGCGATTGACCAGGGCGGTATATTCGAAACAACTGACCGCATTACGACTCACGATGATCCGACTTACGTGAAGCATGATGTTGTTCACTATGCAGTCGCTAATATGCCGGGTGCAGTTCCGAGAACATCGACTATGGCACTTAACAATGCCACAATTCCTTATGCACTGCAAATCGCAAACAAAGGCTATGTGGAAGCAGTGAAGCAGAATGCCGCATTGTACAAAGGTATCAATACATTGAATGGTTATGTGACGTTTGAAGCTGTCGCTAAAGACCAGGGACTTGAATACCGTGCTGCAAAAGAATTATTATAAGTAATCAACAAACGGAGGCTCAATGAGCCTCCGTTTGTTTTGTGTGTATATATAACCTTGTACTAAACGATGTTCGTGCCGTGTACTTCGTGGAATGGAATCTGACGCGTCAGCGCTTCGACGTTGTCTTTAGTCAATCCACCGCCCGGCATGATCTCTATTCTGCCTTTTGAATAGACGAGGAGTCGTGCGAGCTGATTGACATTATCCAGTATCGATGTCGATGCATCTTCCGAACCATGTGTCAATAATCTGACGACGCCGAGTTCCACAAGTTGGTCCATTGCCTTCAGCTGCTGATGCTTGGGAATCTNNATCAGCTTCTGCATCGTCAAAGCGTCCAATGAGCCGTCAGCTGTCAGTGTACCGCAGACGAAATAGTCGACACCGAGTGCTGTATACGATTTAATGTCTTGACGCATCACTTCCTGCTCAAATATATCATACGTAAAGTGACCGCCTCTTGGTCGGATCATCACTGCTACTTTGATATTCAACGCATGACAATAATCTATAGCACACGACACCATGCCGTAGCTCGGCGTCGTACCGCCGACCGACATATCAGCGCACAGTTCAATACGGTCAGCACCATTCTGCACGGCTCTTACAATTTCAGGGAAGGTCTGGACGACTGCCTCTTTGATCATTTCGGATAATGGGTCAGTACTTCATAGCCGTCACGTGTCACAACAATATCATCTTCTACGCGGACGCCGACCTCTCCTTCGACATAAATTCCAGGTTCAATCGTGAACACCATACCTTCCTGAAAGACGGCATCATTAGCTGATGAAATATCTGGGAATTCATGGACGTTAATGCCGAGCCCATGACCGAGACGATGCGGGAACTGCTCACCGTAACCTTGCTGAGTAATATAGTCTCGTGCTGCTTGATCACAATCTGCAATGCGTACACCAGGTTTAACAAGCTCAGTGGCACGTCGATTTGCTTCTGTTACGATGGCGTGGATGGCTTGATGAAGCGGCGAGGTTTCACCGAATGCCACAGTTCTAGTAATATCTGAACAATAGCCGTTATAAATAACGCCTAAATCGAATAGGACATAGTCGCCGGATTTAAGAGNNGGGGGTGCCGTGTGGTGACGCCGCATGGTCGCCGAACAACACCATTGTCTCAAAGCTCATTGCGCTGATCCCATCAATTTTGAGCATTTCTGCTTCGATATGTCGGACCACTTCAATTTCGCTGATCCCTTCTGTCAATGCTTTGACGCCTGCTGCCACAGCTTCATCTGCATAACGGGCTGCTGTCTTCAATAACTCTATTTCTTCAACAGATTTGATGTTGCGCATTTGTTTCAGTGTGTCATCGATACTTACGTATGATGTCATATTGAAGTAGGCTTTCAGTTCTTCGAGACGCTTGACGCTGAGATGCTCGCTCTCAATACCGATCTTCTCGAATGAGAAAGTATCAAGTGTGTATGGATTCTCTGTATCAAGATAACCGATAATAGTACCCTCAAATACCGAAGCAGCTTGAACTTCCATTTTAGGGACGAATAATGTTAGCTGGTCATTCGTGATCAGCAGCGCGAGTAGTCGTTCGTGCGGATTAGATAGAAATCCTGTTAAGTAGTTGATGTTTTCTGGATTGGTGATCCATAGTGCGTCAAGACGATCGTCTGTCAGCCGTTGTTTCAGTTGATTGATTTTATCAAATTGCATAATAATCTCCCTTCTTTCATTGTCATGTACAATCATATCAAATAGACTTCGGTTCATGTATAATAAAGTTATATTATTAAAGGGGAGTGTTATGGATGGAAGTTATTTTTCATGGACAATCATGCATCACATTTGAGGCAAACGGCAAGCATGTCATAGTCGATCCATTTATTACTGGAAATCCATTATCAGACTTGTCGGTAGATCATGTTGAAGCGGATTTCATCGTCTTGACACATGGCCACGGCGATCATTTAGGAGATACAGTTTCGATTGCTAAGAGGACGGGGGCAACGGTCATCGCGCTGCCTGAGACCATTGACTATTTGAGAGGTAAAGGAGTGGACAATGGTCATCCGATGAATATTGGTGGAAACCGTGCCTTTGAGTTCGGCAGCGTCAAATTCGTGCAGGCCTTTCACAGTAATTCATTCACAGAAGAAGATGGGCATATCATCTATCTCGGCATGCCGTGCGGCTTAGTGTTCACGATAGACGACAAAGTCATTTATCATACAGGAGACACAGGGTTGTTCTCTGATATGGAATTAATCGCTAAACGCCATCCTGTCGATCTCTGCTTCATCCCGATCGGCGATAATTTTACGATGGGGATTGATGACGCAAGCTATGCCGTCAATGAATTCATTAAGCCGCGTATCGCTGTACCGATTCATTATGATACGTTTGAGTTAATCAAGCAGGATCCTGAAGCATTCAAAGCACAGGTATCGACACGAGTAGAACTATTGAAGCCCGA
>DJUI01000089.1:12118-12486 GCA_002438305.1 Staphylococcaceae bacterium UBA6286
AATGAAGGTGGTCTACAAGTATGACAAAGCATGAACAAATAATTGCACATATCGAAGGATTAAAAATCGGCAGTAAAATATCGGTCAGACAAGTCGCCAAAGATCTGAGCGTATCAGAAGGGACGGCATACCGTGCCATCAAAGATGCAGAAAACCGGGGTATCGTTTCAACGATTGAACGTGTCGGTACAGTAAGGATTGAGAAGAAGACCCGTGAAACTATTGATAATTTGACCTTTGCTGAAATTGTCAAAATTATTGATGGTCAGGTGCTCGGCGGTAGAAGTGGTCTTCATAAATCACTTACCAAGTTTGCCATCGGTGCCATGGAAGAAGAAGATGTCGCTAAATATCTTGGGGCCAACACA
>DJUI01000089.1:12573-14043 GCA_002438305.1 Staphylococcaceae bacterium UBA6286
TAGACGACGCGATCAGGGAGCTGTCCGATGCAAAAGGACTGCCGATCATTTCTTCTGCATATGATACGTTTACAGTGGCGAACATGATCAACCGGGCGATTTATGATCAGTTAATCAAGAAAGAAGTGCTGACGGTCGCTGAAATTCTCATCCATGCTGAGCAGACGAGTTTTCTCTATGACAGCGATACAGTACGGGACTGGAAGGAACTGACCTTATCTTCAGGACATACGCGGTTTCCAGTGCTGGATGAACAGAACAAAGTATGCGGCATTGTCACACACAAAGATATTATCGATCAGGATAACAGTGTGAAAATCAAGAAGCTGATGACGAAGCAACCCATCACCGTGTCTGAGAATTCCACAGTGGCGGCCTGTGCCCATATCATGATCTGGGAAGGCATCGAAATGATTCCAGTCATCTCCAGAAACCAAATTCTTGCAGGAATTGTAACGCGTGAAGATGTGCTGCTTGCTATGCAGTCGGCAGATCGTCAGCCGCAGATCGGGCATACATTGAACGACCAAGTGCTGAAGCATATGAGGTTTCAAGGCAGTGACATTGCTGTCAGCATCACACCACAGATGTCCAGCAGTCTAGGAACAGTCAGTAAGTCAGTATTTGTCGCCATCATTGAAGAGGCGACTAAATATTCAATGAAGCGCGAAAGAAAGCGTGAACTATTGATTGAGCACTTGAACATTTATTTTCTGAAGACAGTGCCGATTGATTCTGAACTGACGGTGTCATTAGACATGCTTGATTCGGGACGGAAGTTCGCAAAATTAGATGTCACTATATGCAGTAGACAGGAGACAGTGGCGAAAGCCATGCTTATGTGCCAGCTCATAGAAGCATAAAAAAAGAAAGCCTTAAGCTTTCTTGTCTTTTTCGAGTTCCGCCCATGCTCTATCTTCTTCATCAAAATATTGTTCGAAGTAACGTCCTGCTTTAAGACCGTAGTTGACATTTGCAATACCGAATACAAGCAGTACGGCACAGATCATATAAGTTACAAAACTTGGAAACAATAATATTTGATTGATTGCAAAGGCAATCATAAAGACTCCGAACATCATTCTGCCGCGTGCTCTATGCCATGCGCGTCTGACGTCCCGGTTAGTACGGAAATATCTGGCCACTTGATAGAGGGCAAGAACGAACGAAATAATCATAATGACAACAGTCAAAGATATAATATAAGGGTAGACAGTTTCCCACATAACGAACGACCTCCAACTGCATTATAGCAGTGACAGCAAAAACTGTAAAACGATTGTTAGGAGATTATATGGATAATAAGCAGCTCAAAGTATTGCAAAATAAACTGAACGATTATGACACGATTATCATTCACCGCCATGTACGTCCGGACCCTGATGCATTAGGGTCGCAGTTAGGACTGAAAGCGGCGCTGGAGAAGATGTCTCCGCGAAAAAGAATATTAGCTGCCGGCAGCATGCCTGA
>DJUI01000089.1:14091-21501 GCA_002438305.1 Staphylococcaceae bacterium UBA6286
CGCATTAGTCATCATACTGGATACTGCCAATGCCCCTCGTATTGACGGAGAGTATTACGCGGCGGGTAGATATATGATTAAGATTGATCATCATCCTCCTGTCGATTCATATGCCGACTTAAATATCGTCAATACGAAGGCTTCATCAACTAGTGAGATAATCTATGACATTTTGCTGTTATTTGGTTACGGAGATGATTATGTGACGCGTGACGTCGCACAATACTTGTATCTTGGTATTGTAGGGGATACAGGACGCTTTTTGTTTAATAATACGACACCGCATACGATGGCTGTCGCCTCTAAACTGCTGACAGCTGATTTTGACCATACAGGTCTGCTGAATCAAATGGGTGAACGTCCACTGAAGAGTATTCATTTTCAAGGGTATGTGCTCCAGCACTTCAACTACGAGGACCACGTCGGATATATTTTGATTACAGATGACATACTGAAGCAATTCGGTATATCGGCTAATGATGCATCGCTGTTCGTCAATAGTATGAGCGATGTCCAAGGAATAGAAGCATGGGTGTTTGCGGTTGATGAAGGTGATCAGATCAGAGCACGGATCCGCAGTAAACGTGCCGTCATCAATGAGCTTGCTGTCCGCTATAATGGAGGCGGTCACCCGATGGCAAGCGGTGCAACTGTCTATAATAAAGAAGAATTTGATCAGCTCGTCAATGAGCTGAAAGAAACAGTCAAGTAAAGGAGTGCGTGTATGGTTGTCCAGCTCAATATTCATAGTTCCTATGATTTACTGCAGTCTACTGTAAGAATTGAAGATGTTACTGCGGCAGCACAGGCAGATGGCCAGCACGCACTTGCCATCACTGATACACATGTGATGTACGGGGTGCAGTCTTTTTACTATGCCTGCCAGTCACGCGGTGTTAAACCGATTATCGGGATGACTTTGCTGCTTACTGATGGCCAGCACGCAATTGACGCAGTCGTCCTCGCTAAAAATCAGCACGGTTATGACCATCTCCTGAAATTATCATCCAAAATTCAGCTGAAAGGTCTGGAGCGTGTACCACTGACACTCTTTGACCGTTACCGGCATGAACTGATCATTATCTACAAGAATCTGACAGACAGTCACGCTGCACTTGTTGCAGCAGAGGACAGCTATGCCTGCCATCTATCGCAAGTAGCGGATGACAAAAAAGTATATATCGCACCTGTCAGATATATGAAACCATCAGGACTCAGTGATTTAACTGTCCTGAAAGCGATAGACAGCAACGAAAAACTTATCCTTGAAGCATTGGATCAGCAGACGGGCGAAGAGCATTTCAAAACGGCTGAACAGCTGGCGGAGCAGGTAGAAGACGTATATCTGAAGCGTACTGAAGCGATTGCAGACCAGTGTCACGTTGAATTGAATCAGACCTTGCACAAACTGCCGAAATTTGTGACGCCGAATCATGAATCAAGCGATGACTATTTATGGACGCTTATCGAACAGGGCAGAGCTAACATTCCGCATTTCGATGACCGCTATGAAGCACGCTTAAAGCATGAATATCAGATCATCACGGATATGGGTTTCAGTGATTATTTTCTTATTGTCGGAGATTTAGTCAACTATGCCAAATCACAAGGTATTTTAGTTGGGCCGGGGCGGGGTTCGTCAGGTGGTTCACTGATCAGTTACCTGCTTAATATTACGATGATTGACCCAGTAGAACACGGACTGATATTCGAACGATTTTTGAATCCTGAACGTGTGACGATGCCCGACATCGATATCGACTTTGAAGATACGAGACGTGAAGAAGTCATTCAATACTGCATCAATAAATACGGAGCATTCAACGTCAGTGGCATCGTGACATTCGGTCATCTGTCGGCAAGAGCTGTGATGCGAGATGTGGGCCGTATACTTCAGTTCGATGATCATGAGCTGAAGTATATGTCGCACGTCCTGCCGAAGAAATTGGGAATGACGCTCCGCGAAGCCTATGAAACGGAAGCATTCAAAGCGTTCGTTGCAAAAGATGCGCGGCATGAGCAGTGGTTTCAAATCGCCTGTCAGCTGGAAGGCCTGCCTAGACATACGTCAACTCACGCTGCCGGCATCATTATTCATGACCAGCTGTTGACTGACTATGTCCCTTTGATCCCAGGTGATGGCATGACGCTGACGCAGTGGACGATGACAGAAGTAGAACGCATCGGCCTGTTGAAGATTGATTTTCTCGGTCTGCGTAATTTAACAATCATTCAGCGTGTCCTGAAACAGGCAGGAATCAGACTGTCAACAGATACGATTGATTACCATGATAAGAAGGTCTATGCGGCGCTCTCAGCAGCAGATACGAGCGGTGTTTTTCAGCTCGAGTCAGATGGCATGAGGCATGTACTTGAGCGGCTGCAGCCTGAGAATTTTGAAGATATCGTTGCGGTGCTGAGCTTATATCGGCCAGGACCGATGGAGCAGATACCTCTCTATATTGAACGGAGACACGGGCAGGCCGTGACTTATCTTCATCCGGATCTTGAACCGATCTTGAACCAGACATACGNNTACGGCGTCATTATCTATCAGGAGCAGATTATGAAGATTGCCAGTCAGTTTGCTGGGTTTACGTTAGGCGAAGCAGATAATTTAAGACGGGCAATGAGCAAGAAGAAGCGGGATATTCTTGAAGCTGAAAAACAGCATTTCATCGACGGCAGCCTCAACAACGGATATGACAAGAAGTCCGCAGAGCAGATTTATGATCTGATACTGAAGTTTGCTGATTATGGCTTTCCGAGAGCCCATGCAGTCGCATATGCTCAGATTGCTTATATGATGATGTATTTAAAAGTCCATTACCCTACTTATTTCTATGCTTCGATTATGAGTAATGTTATCGGCAGCGAAGAGAAAATGGCGGCATTCATCAGCGAGCTGAAGGCGAAGAAGATAGAATTTATCCCGCCCTCTATTAATCGTTCGCATTGGTTTGTCCGTGCTGTGGATGATGCTGTTATTTTGTCGCTTGGCATGATCAAAGGTGTCGGTTATAAAACAGTGATGGAGATTATTGAGGAACGGAAAAAAGGGCTGTATACAGATATCTATGATGTCGTCACTCGGCTGCCGGGCAGAACGATGTCCCGACCGGTACTAGAAGCGCTGATTATGACAGGAGCATTTGATGAGTTCAACGTGAACCGGGCCACGCTGCTCGCTTCACTCGATGACCTATTGAACGTCAGCACCGACAAGCAGGAAGGTGATCATTTCCTTGAAGACTTAGGACTAAGCCTGAAAAAGAAATATCATCACCATGAAGAAATGCCGAGCGACCAGAAAGCGGCTGTTGAATTTCAGTATCTCGGCTTCTTTCTGTCCGAACATCCAGTGGAGCAGTTGTTCAATGAACATCTGTATTTACCGCTGTTTCAAATACAGAATGCTGCTAAAGGAAGGTATATACTTGCTGCAGTTTGTAATATCCGCCGTTACCGTACGAAGAAAGGGCAGCCTATGGCATTCGCACAAGTAACAGATGGAATCCGTGAGCTGGAACTTGTCATTTTTCCAGAGCTGTTTAAACAGGTGGAAACGTATCTTCAGAAAAATGAGATGATTGTGGTCACAGGTAAGTTCGATCAATCGCCTGATAAACTCATCGTTGACTCACTGACGCTATTTGATGTGTTCAAAGCACAGTACATGAATCAAGTGAAGGAAATCTACGTGCTGAAAGCACCGAAGATGGCGCTGAAGAATGGGCCGATCAAGCTGATGGAATACATGATGGAGTCAGGCGAGAGCCGGCTGCTGTCAATGATCGACAAGGAAACCGCAAGACAGCTGCTTGAGACGTATCCACCTGAAATGATCCGTGCGATTTAATCTTTTCTCTCATTAACGTTTATGATATAGTAGTCCGTAGTGGTCTGACCACTAGGGCTATTTTATATGGTGTTTGATATATCATGTGAAATCAGTGCTGTCAGATATAAAAATAAGAGGTGATCGTAAGTGACTGAAAAGCGTCAGAAAGGTTTTGTTTCTGTTGTCCATGAGCTTCAGGCAATCATCATGGAAAATCATTTGTCTCCAGGTGATAAGCTGCCTTCTGAACGCTATTTAAGCGATAAGCTGGACATCAGCAGATCCAGTGTCAGAGAAGCACTCAGGGCAATGGAACTGATTGGTATCATCGTAACCAAACGAGGGGAAGGGACCTTTCTTTCCAATATGGATGACCACCAGTTGTTCGAGTTGATTGGCAGTTATTTAATATCATCTGACAAGCAGGTCGCTGAAATAACTGAGTTTAGAAAAGTCATCGACACCCACATCAGTCAGACGAACTCGGATAACTTCATCATGATCCGGGTCAGAAATTTGTTGAGGCATTATGAAGGTGCCTTTAATGAGCAGGGGGATTCAGATGTTTAAAGATATTTTTAAGCGTTCCAACAACAAGAAAAAATATGTAGTCGTCCAAGATATGAAGGACACGGATGTTCCTGAAGGTATAATGACTAAGTGTCCTAAATGCAAGAAAATCATGTATACAAAAGAGCTGAAAAAGAATCTTAATGTCTGTACTCATTGTGACCATCATCTAGCAATGACTGCGCACGACCGCATTCATGCTATCGTAGATAAAGGTTCATTCGAAGAATTTGATGCCGGCATGACATCTGCTAATCCACTTGATTTTCCTGATTACATGGAGAAGCTTGAAAAAGATAAAGTTAAAACTGAAATGAATGAAGCCATTGTGACGGGTACAGGTCAAATAGACGGGATGCCGTTTGGAATATGCGTGATGGATTCAAGATTCCGAATGGGGTCGATGGGTTCTGTTGTCGGTGAGAAGGTCTGCCGGGTGATAGACTATTGTACGGAGCAGCGTCTGCCATTTGTGATATTTACAGCAAGCGGTGGTGCTCGGATGCAGGAGGGGATTCTGTCACTGATGCAGATGGCCAAAACGAGTGTAGCCATTAAGCGTCATAGTGACCAGGGGCTCCTCTATATTTCGTACATGACACATCCAACAACAGGCGGCGTCAGCGCGAGCTTCGCATCTGTCGGTGACATCAATCTTGCTGAGCCGGAGAGTCTAATTGGTTTTGCGGGCAGACGAATCATCGAACAGACTATCGGAGAGAAGCTGCCGGATGATTTTCAGACTGCAGAATTTCTACTGGAACATGGACAGCTGGATAGAGTAGTGCATCGCAAAGATATGCATGAATTATTGAAACTGCTCATCATGATGCACGGAGGTAAACAAAATGGTACTTCAATTTGAAAAACCTATCATCAAGCTTGATAACAAAATTAAAGATCTTGAAAAATATATGACCGATAAACAAGTTGACTTGTCAGCTGAAATTGCTCAGCTGCAACAGGAACGTCAAGCAAAATTCACCGACANNACCGTGGCAGCGCGTACACATTGCCCGTATGGGAGAACGTCCAACGTCTCTTGATTATATCATGGAGATTTTTGATGAATTCATTGAATTCCACGGGGACAGAACATTCCGTGATGATCCGGCACTTATCGGTGGTATCGGACTGTACAACGGTATGCCGGTCACCATACTCGGCCATCAGCGCGGCAAAGATACAAAAGATAATATTTATCGGAACTTCGGAATGGCTCACCCTGAAGGTTATCGTAAAGCGCTGCGTCTGATGAAACAAGCGGAGAAATTCAATCGGCCGATCATCTGCTTCATCGATACAAAAGGAGCGTATCCTGGTAAAGCGGCTGAAGAGCGTGGTCAGAGTGAATCGATCGCTAAGAACTTAGTGGAAATGGCCGGATTAACAGTGCCTGTCATCTCTATCGTAATCGGTGAAGGTGGCAGCGGCGGTGCGCTCGGTCTTGGCGTATGTAACCGGTTGTTAATGCTTGAGAATTCGACGTATTCAGTCATTTCGCCTGAAGGAGCTGC
Source organism: Staphylococcaceae bacterium UBA6286 (assembly GCA_002438305.1). GTDB lineage: Bacteria > Bacillota > Bacilli > Staphylococcales > Staphylococcaceae > Macrococcus. The sequence goes on from DJUI01000089.1 coordinate 20,020, forward strand.
TGCACTGCTCTGGAAGGATAGTGGTCAGGCAGAGCGCGCTGCAGAATCGATGAGAATTACTGGACCTGATTTACTGGAACTTGGCATTGTTGATACGTTGATTGAAGAAGTGCTCGGTGGTGCTCATCAAGATGTCATCATGCAGAGCAGGCTGATTGATAGTGCGCTCGCTTCAACACTTTCAGAGTTGAAGCGTTATTCAGCTCTGGAACTCGTCGAGCAGCGCTATAATAAATACCGCGCTATCGGCCAGTACGAAGAATAATCATTTAAAGATAAGCTTATGACTGCTGTTACAGGCAGCAGTCATAAGCTTTTTTGCTTTTCGCCGGTGATGATAGATTTGATTGACGCTAAAACGTTTACATCTTTCAAATTAACCTCTTTTAATGGAATAACCCTTGTTTTTATGGTAATTTAGTAGTAAATATGAACTTTAAAGTGAGGACTTTTTCTATGAAAAAAATAGCAGTTTTGACTAGCGGCGGCGATTCGCCGGGAATGAATGCCGCTGTTCGAGCAGTAGTAAGAAAAGCATTGTTTCATAATGTTGAAGTTTACGGCGTCTATCAAGGATATCTCGGACTTTTGAACAATAACATTCATCCGATGGAACGCGGATCAGTAGGTGACAAGATTCAGCGCGGTGGAACTTTTCTTCATTCTGCTAGATGTCCGGAATTTAAAGACAAAGAAGTTCGTCAAAAAGGTATCGATCATTTAAATGCACTGGGTATCGAAGGACTGGTCGTCATTGGCGGAGACGGCAGCTATAGAGGCGCACAGCGGTTAAGTGAAGAAGGAATCAATACGATTGGAATTCCGGGGACGATTGATAATGATATCAATGGAACAGATTTCACGATCGGCTTTGACACAGCGCTCAATACGATTATTGATGCCATCGATAAAATCAGAGATACAGCATCAAGTCATGAACGTACATTTATCATCGAAGTGATGGGACGTGACGCGGGGGATCTTGCATTATGGTCTGCACTTGCAGGCGGGGCGGAAACAGCCATCGTTCCTGAACACAAGAAGGACATCAAAGAAGTAGCTGAGAAAATTCAGCAGGGGATGGAACGCGGTAAGAAACACTCTATCATCGTTGTTGCTGAGGGTGTGATGTCAGGGGATGAATGTGCGGAGCAGCTTAAGAAGTACATCAATGTCGATACACGTGTGTCAGTGCTTGGACACATGCAGCGCGGCGGTTCACCATCAGGAGTCGACAGAGTACTCGCATCACGTTTAGGTGCGTATGCTGTTGAATTACTGATGGCAGGTGAGTCTGGTCTTGCAGTCGGCATCCAGAACAACCAGTTGACTAGAACTAAATTTGAGGATATTTTCTCAAACAAGCATGTTCTTGACGAAAGAATGTACAAGTTGACGAACGAACTATCTATTTAACAACGGTGTTATAAAAATATCAAAATTGACGGAGGCTCATGATCAATGAGAAAAACAAAAATCGTA